>JBNJDP010000022.1:0-25541 GCA_051744985.1 Chlamydiota bacterium
AATCTAAATCCTGTTAGGATTCAGATACTTACAATTCTTGGGCCACCATTTGAAAAAATCTATTCTGCAGGTTAAAGGGGGTGCGGAATATGGGTTATATCTCTAGCGAGAGCTGAAAATTTGTCGACGGTTAATGTCGATAAGTCATTCAATTTCAGTTGATAAATAGTAGGCAACATTGTCGAAAACCACTTTTATGATGATAAGTCCCCACTTATCGACTTATTATGTTCATCTTATCAACACACCTTTTCTCTAAGTAAAACGGCTGTTTATCAACACTTCCACAGGGACTGAAGAAGAAGAAATATTCTTATATCTCTTTTCTTTTCTTCCTCCATTTATGTGGAAAAGTTAGCTTTAAGGGAAAATCAAAGTTTTCTCTTTTTGTCGATAAGTTGTTGATATCCCCTATGTCATTTTGTTCACATAAATGATGATAATGATGATAAGGTTGTTCAAAGCAAGGTCTTGTTTATAACAAGCCTTTTATTGACAATTCACCTACAATATATCGACACGACTTTATAGGAGTATTTTTAGCAGGGTTATCGACTTTCCCACAGCCCCTTAAGAAGAAGAAACAATTCTTTATTTAATGCTTTATTCCATTGTAGTATTTGTGGAAAGTTCGATTAAATAAAATCCTATGCATGTGAATAAAGGAGCGTTATGATGGATATCTTTTCAGGGTCTTATTACTTTGACCTTAAATATTTTCAACACCAAGCATTGTTTAGAGAGAGTACTTATGTTTGGGAAGCATTAGATCAGATATCCGTATATTTGAAAAATTCTGCTTTAGGAGATATAGAAGGTGAGATTTCAAAAGAAGCTTATTTAGTTAATCCAGAACTTATTACAATAGGCAAAGGTTCCGTCGTAGAGCCAGGGGCTTATATTAAGGGCCCTTGTGTTATAGGCAAAAATTGTAGTGTTAGACATGGTGCTTATATAAGAAGCAATGTTATCACTGGCGATGGGTGTGTCATAGGCCATGCAACAGAAGTTAAAAATAGCATTTTTTTAGATGGAGCTAAAGCAGGTCACTTTGCGTATGTTGGTGATAGCATCTTGGGGAACGAGGTTAATTTAGGCGCCGGTGTTAAACTAGCAAATCTAAGGCTAGATAAAAAAAATATTAAAATTAAAGCTGAAGAGCAAAAGATTGATTCTAACAGGAAAAAATTAGGATCGATTATAGGAGATAATTCTCAGCTTGGATGTAATACTGTTGCTAATCCCGGGACTTTTTTAGGGCGAGGATCACTTTCTTATCCATGTTCCACTATTAAAGGCCTTATTTTAAAAGCTCAACCATAATAAGATAGTCTATAATTGACGGTAAATGTTAAACTTTTTGTAGTTTAGAAATAGGATACATTTTTATGTGCATTAAAAATCATGGTCAATTGTTGGAAAGCTATAAAACCACTTTTGAGAAAATCCTCAAAAATGGTTTTGAGATTTTTGGTGAAGAGACCTCTTTACGGAAAGCCTGTGAATACGCTCTTTTAACGGGCGGTAAGCGCTTAAGACCCATTATCACTATGATGATAGCTTCAGCTTTAGATAAAGGCTTAGAGGCCTCTTATGCAGCTTTAAGTGTAGAGTTTTTCCATACCTCTTCTCTGATAGCCGACGATATGCCTTGCATGGACGATGATGATTTACGCCGAGGAAAACCTACCGTCCACAAGATGTATGGAGAAACTACGGCCCTGCTAGCTAGTTTTGCTTTAATTTCGGCAGGATATCAAATGATATTCGAAAATGTTAAGAGCTTAAAGGCCAGCGAAATAGGCCGCGAGATGCAGCCTGATACTTTGGGTATGCTAGCGGTAGAAAACGCTTCTTATAGCACGGGTATTTTGGGGATCACAGGAGGGCAGTTTTTGGATATTTATCCTCCGGATAATCTTTTAGAGACTATTAAAGATGTTGTAGGCAAGAAGACAGCTGCTTTATTTGAGACAGCATTTGTTTTTGGCTGGTTATTTGGCGGAGGGGGGGTAGAGCATTTGGATTCCATCAAAAAAGCGGCAAGACATTTTGGAACAGCTTTTCAAATGCTTGATGATTTAGGAGACGTAGAGCAAGATCTATCAAATCATCATGATATTAATTATGCAGTCTCTTGCGGGGTAGAAAAGACTTTAACCTTGTTCTACGAGGAACTGCAAGCTTTCGCTAAAATTTTAGAAGAGCTAGACATTTATTCTGAGGGCTTGCAAGGGTTGGTTGCTTTTATGACAGCTAAGGCTGATGAAGAACGCAATTTGGCGGAGGCTCCATCTTAATTCGATAAGTTCTTGGAAAGAATGAAAAAGACGATTTTAATTTTTTTTTGCGGGCTATTTTTAGCTTCATCTCTTCGAGGAGCCAATTTCCACGAACATTTGATTTCTTTACCATTTCCTGAGCATTTTAGAGTTGCCTCTTCAGCGATTTTTGCATTGCCTGCCAACGATCAAGAGTTTAGCAAGAGTTTTGAATCGGAGGAAGAGCTAGCCTCTTATTTAAGGACCTCGACAGCTTGGGATCAGGATTCTATCGAAGACTTTCTTAGTCTTTATGGGAATAGTGCAACTATACGTGATTTTTGTAGTTTTATGGAGGGCGAACCTTCAGATAATCTGGTTTCACTTTTAAGTTTTAGTGTTAGTGCTAACGCTTCATTAACTGTTCGTCAGCAAGCGTACATTTCCATAGAGAACATGCGCAAACAAATTTTACTATCCTTGTCAGGAAGCGAATTTTTGCGAATTTTTGAAGCTTATTTTAAAGAAGACTCTTTAGCAAATAGGCGGGTGATTTCAGCGACGATAACGAGACGTTTTTTTGAAGACGATCAAGAAGGCAAATATTGGCGTTTACGGGCTTTGGCGCAACAATATGGATCTAAGTTGGTTTATAGGGTTTCATTGCAAAGAAACCGCCTCTTGAAATCAGGTATTCTTTTGAGTGATAAGACCAAAAATCTTATCGAAGAAGGTGAAATAGGAGGTGTCGACATCGTCGGAAGCTTAAGAGAACGTGAGTATACTTACCCTTTTAATGTTGAAGATATGGAGTATCACCTTCGCAGCATTTTAGATTATATGGCCGAGCAACAGAGCGTGTTAGTTTTCCATCTTTTTGAAGGTGTTAACAGCGATAAATTTTATGATATCTTGGAAAAGGTGCTCTTGAATTATGACAAGGAAGTGCTTTTAGAAGTCGGCCACATAGCATATTTAGATAAACATTGGCTAGACGTTTTTGCAGCAAATCCACGCTTACGGGTTATTTTTCATCTGAATTTGGCTTCCAATAGAGAGTTAAAGGCGATAGCTACTGAAGAGCTTAAAAAGAAGGTCTTGATGATACAAGCAGCAGGATTTAATGTTGTTTCAGGGTCAGATGGTCGAGGAGTTCTTAAAGGATCTTCTTATGCTGAGCAGCAGGCTTTGATAGAAACGCCTCTGGCTAAGGATAGTTTTTTATCACAACATAAGCATGCTTTGCTTAATATTAAGCAAAGCGTGCTTGCGATTAATTAGATTCGCGCTTGCATCCTTATATCTTTTATCAAAAATAATTACACAATCGGCACACCCATTGAGGTTCATCTTTGAACAAGCCTTTCTCGCTTATATTCACTAATATGAGCATAGAAACGACAGTAAAAAGCTAAAGCACAAGATGCGTATATATTGCGGAATTATTTTTGATGAAAAAAAGGGGGGGGGGGTAGATAGTTTAACCAAGTGCTGTAGCTAAAGGTAATTTTGGGTAAAAATTTTATCTCTTACTACAGCTCTTGGCTAAAGATTAGCTCTCTATCGCGGTATAGGTTTAGCGAGAAGGAGAGCGCAATCTAGATTTAAAATTATGCAGCTCTTTTTGAGCCATTGCCATTGCGTTTTGTATTTTTAGGCTTTCCTTTAAATCGGCGATTTTTAGGAGCTTGGTTTGAATTAGGCCGTTTAGCGTCTGGGTTAAGAAGACGATCTATTGCATACCATTTATTTCTATCCGCAGGCGTTACAAGACTAAGAGCACAGCCTTTTGCTCCAGCTCGAGCTGTTCTACCAATACGATGAATATAATCTTCTGCACATTGAGGAAGGTCATAGTTAATAACATGTTCAATATGAGGAATATCAAGACCTCGTGCGGCGACATCGGTTGCAACAAGGATTCTAAATTTCTCGCTGCGGAAACCTGCAATCACTCGATCACGTTTATGTTGTTTTAGGTCACCGTTTATGGCCTTGGCGCTATGACCTTCTTTGGAAAGCTTCGTAGCCATCTTTTCTGTAGCATGCTTTGTTTTGACAAAGATGACAATTGAGCCCTTTCTTTCTTCAAGCTGTGATGTGAGTTCTTGATACTTGTCGGCTTGATTGGTACGTATGATATCTTGCTTAATATTAGGCGCAGGCTCGGAAGTTTCGCTGACAGCAACTCTAACAGGGTTATTAAGATATCTTTCAGCGATGTGAACGATGTTTTTAGGGAGCGTTGCTGAAAATAAGAGTGTCTGGCGCTTAGTAGGCATGTATTTCATGATAGCCTCAATCTGGATAGTAAATCCCATGTCCAGCATGCGGTCTGTTTCATCGAGGACCATAAAATCGGTATTACGCAGCACTAAGGTTTTTCGCTCTAGATGATCATTGATACGTCCTGGTGTTCCAACGATAATTCTAGGACGCTTGCGAAGCTGGTTTAGTTGCTTTTGCATGGGTTCCCCACCAATCAATAAGGCTGACATGATTTTTGACTTTTTGCCTAATATTGCTTTTAGCTGGCTCATAACTTGAGATGCTAATTCTCTTGTGGGAGTCATTACCAATGCAGCACTGGAAGGACTTGATAAGAGCTTAGTCACAAGCGGGATGCCGAAAGCGCAGGTCTTTCCTGTTCCTGTTTGTGCTGAGCCTAATATATCTTTACCTTCCATAGCCAAGGGAATAGCTTCCGCTTGAATAGGAGTAGGTTCATTAAATTGCATTTGTTGCAAAGTTTGGTTCAGAGCTTCTGGAAGCCCCATTTCCTGAAATGTTTTCATATTATTTCCTTTTAGCAGAGAATAATGCGTCATGAACGAAGCCCATGGCAAAGTATCCGCTATTAATGATTGAATTACGTTTGATTAAGATAAGTGTCTTACGGTTAAATGTTTACTGCCGATGTTTTACCCTTATTGGGACGCAATAGCGCAATATAAATTTTTACCGTCATTAGGAGCGATTAAGCTAGAGCCTTTTGCCATGAAATTTCCTTGGGCGTTTTAGGTTGTTTAAGAGCAATCATCCGGGAAGGGCTGTACTATACAGCTTGCCGGCGCACTCTTATTCAAACGCTTAGGATCGACATTTTAGAGAAGATCTTCAGGGGTCCTTTAGCAAGGACGTACTATCTTTAAGACAGCTTCATTTTAGCAAGAGCAACTGAAACTCGAACATAGTTTATAACAAAGCGCAGAATAAAAGTAAATAAATTATTAAATTTTGAGGTAGAATAAAATAAAAAGGCCCAATTTTTAGCGGGCTTTTTTGCTATCGGTTGAAATCGACAGCACTCTTTACGTACATTAATACCGTAATATTGGGAAATAAGAGGCAACTTAGGATTATTCTAAAAGAAAAATCACGGATTAAAAATCCGTGATTCAGGATACAGGCTATTGAGGGGCGTTATCGGCTAGACCTCTTTACTTTCCGTGGAAGGCTCAGAAGTTACAGGAATATTTTTTAGTTTCCCAAGAACTTTTTGTTCGAGTTCCTCGAGAAGCTCAGGCTTGGTTTTGAGAAGCTCTTTAACAGCATCCCTACCTTGACCTAGGCGATCTTCGTTATAACTAAACCAAGACCCTTTTTTATCGATAATACCGTGATCGACAGCGAGGTCTAACACAGATCCTGTCCGAGATATACCTTCGTTGAACATGATGTCGAATTCAGCCTTTTTGAAAGGAGGCGCCATTTTATTTTTGACGACTTTTACTCTTACCTTATTGCCGCTCTCTTCATTGTCACTACCTTTGATACCGCCGATACGGCGAATATCTAAGCGCACAGAAGAGTAAAACTTCAAGGCTCGACCTCCGGTGGTAGTTTCGGGGTTACCGAACATTACACCGATTTTTTCTCTAATTTGGTTAATAAAGACAGCAGAGGTGTTAGAGCGAGAAAGCGTTGAGGTTAATTTTCGCAAAGCTTGGGACATCATGCGGGCCTGAAGGCCAACGTGGGAGTCTCCGATTTCTCCTTCAAGTTCGCTTTTGGGAACCAAGGCCGCTACGGAATCGATGACGATCACATCAATAGCATTAGATCGGGCTAACATTTCTGCGATATTAAGAGCTTCTTCCCCCGAATCGGGTTGGGAAATCAGAAGATCATCGACGTTGACGCCGATCTTAGCAGCGTAGCTAGGATCTAAAGCATGCTCGGCATCGATATAAGCTGCAATGCCTCCTTGCTTTTGAGCGTTGGCTACTATATGAGTTGCGAGAGTGGACTTCCCTGAAGATTCAGGACCGAAAACTTCGATAACTCTACCTCTGGGCACTCCTCCAATTCCTAAAGCTACATCAAGGGCGATAGCTCCGGTGCTGATAGAGCTTACTTGGTGCATAGAAGTATGCTCTCCAAAGGACATGATAGCACCATCACCGAATTGTTTTTTTATATGAGAAAGGGCACAGTCAAGCGCTTGCTTTCGGGCTTGATTGGTCATAAATACTCTCCTAAGTTATTGTTGATTAGCGCCTATAATATTAACTCTCTTGTAATGGAAAAGCAAGGGTAAAACACTGCTTTTTTCTAGGGGGAGGAGAAGATGAAAATTAGCTTTTGCTAGCACCTAAATTCCGCTAAACCTAAAGCCGTATTAGAATAAAAAAAGCTGGCTCAAAGCAATGTCATGGGGGGCTACGGGCAGTAAAAATTCGAGGCATTGCTCATGAAAACCTAACCCTAAGGAAAGGGCTGAAGGCATATTTTTCAGAAGACGATCATAGCACCCTTTACCATAGCCTAGGCGGTGGCCCCTTTTGTCAAATCCTAAGGCAGGGATAAATGCTAGGGAAACTTCTTTTGGGTCAACGTGAAGAGCCTTTGATGGTCTGGGGCTAGGAATTCCCCGGCGACAAGGGATCAATTGGTTTAAGTTTGTAACACGATAAAGTTTTAAGTGATTATCTATAACACGAGGTAGAACCAGCTGATTTTGATTTAAAAGATGCTGGTTGATAAGGGTCGTAGAGAGTTCTGAACCAAAGCTGGCATAGGATAAGATTAATTTATGATCTTTGGAGAGGGATTGAACCGCCTTGAGAGTTTTCTTAGCGCTTTGTTGGCGGCGACAGGGAGAGATGGCTTCACGGCGTGTTTTTAAAAGTTGGCGTAGGCTGTCTTTGTTATGAGCTATCATTTTTCTATAGGAAAACCGTTAGAGTAAGATATTTTGCGGATAATATTACCATCCCCGTCAAAGATCGTCGCCTGGCCATTGCCTTCTATTACTTTTGAGATAGGGCGAGAATCTCCTTTGCGATGATATTCACCTTTTACTAAGGAACCTTCAAGGTATTCTTCTATTAGCATAAGGTTACCATTAGGATACCAAACAGTGGTAAAGCCGTTTTTTTTATTTGAGGACATTTCTCTGGAGCTTTCAGGGGTTCCATTAGAGTACCAAGTTTTGATGAGTCCTTGAATTGAACCTTGGGCCCAATTGATTGATAGTTTGGGACTGGATGTTTTAGCAAAAAATTCTGTTTCGGGGCCATGCTTCAAGCCATTTTTAAGGTGATAGGTGCGGATAAGTTCTTCTTTCTCATTAAAAACTTTGATCATCCCTTCAAGCTGGCCATCGCGGTATTCCTGAAGCTCTTCTAGACCATTTTCAGCAAAAATCGCTCTAAAGCCATTACCGTTAACGACTTCGGAGATAAGGTTTCCTCTAAGGTCATAATAACTCCCGGTAAGCAGGGAGTCTTGGTGGTAATGTTCTTGAGCTGCTAAGGTTTTGTCTTGCCAAAAGACTTTTGAAAAGCCCTCTCTTAGATCCTCGCTGTATTCCGTTGTTGACCAAAGCTCGCCGGAGGGGCGATAAATTTTTACCCGGCCTTCAAGGGAGTCATTGATATAAGGTGTTAGGCGTTGAAGCTGTCCGTTTTGATAAAAAGTTTTAGCTGTACCATAAAGCTTACCTTTGGAGTAAGGGATAACAGCTATTAAATTGCCGAATTCATCCCAAGCTTGGTTAACATCATCGAAAATCCAGCTGCTTTCGGCGTTAGGGGTAATATCTGCTTCTCCTCCTATTACATTGGCCTCCAATTTTTTTAGTCCGTTGCTGAACCATTCTTTATATTTCCCATAAGCGCGATTGTCTGTAGCTTCAAGGTATTGCTTGACTTGTCCGTTAGGATAATAGCTGGTTATTATAGCTTTTGTTGAACCACACTTATCATGTTGATAAACTCGCATAACTTTTTGATAAGGCTGGTGCTGTAAAAAGTCGGCCTGCTGATAGTTTGTTAAGCGTTGCGAGGAGTGGATCGTTTCAGAAAAACCGTTGCGATCGACAATGTTGATGCTTGCCAGCTTAGTAGGGTCAGGCTTGGGTGGCTGAAGGGGGGCGCAACTATTAAGAAGGCTTAAAATAATGATAAAAAGGCTAAAAAATCTCACGGGTAGTCTCTTTTTATGAGTTTTAAGGATAGGCGCCAGCAATTGCTTTGGCTTTGTCGTTGCTGCTTGTCTAAGAAAAAGTCAGTAACAATAAATTGTGGCTTCCCTGGCTGAGAAGGAGGTGCTTCGATTGTCCAAAGGATGTTTTTAAGGTCTGCGGAGCTTATTTCGATAGGATTAATTTGGCTCTCCAGGGTTTCCTTGATATTCAAGAAAGTTTGCTGCTTATCTTCTTTGAAAGATAGCTTATTTTGAGGGCTTGTTAAAAATAGAAGGCGTTGTTTAGCAGTACGGATATCGGCAAAAGTTTGACTATCGATAAGTTGCTCGAGGTTGCTGATTTCATCTTTTAAAAAGGTCATGCTTTCAAGGTTTTGGTCAAGATATAGTTTGTCGCTATTACTGTATTGTTCTTTAACTAAGTCATTGACTGTCTGCTTTTTGTTTCTAAGGTAAAGGGTTTGATTGAGCGTTGCAAGCTTAGTTTCTAGGTTTGAAAGCTGGCGAAATTTATGGAAATAATTAGACCCCACGAGCAATAAGGGGAGTATTCCAGCTAAAATTAAATAAACTAGTAGTCGGGAAGGAGCTATTTTATTCATGGCGAGCTATGGGGTAGGTGGGCTTGTTTTTTAAAAAAAAGGATGCTGAGTAGAGCCCTCTATTTACTTGCCACTTGACATCATTTTTAGGGTCGACAAAAGCATTGGGATGAAGAAGAGTCTCGTGGAATTCTCGTGCTTCTCGGGTCGAGGGTGTCGTGAATTTTAATTCTACTTTAGCTTGATAGCGTTCTTTCTTTTTGGAAGGGGAAGGATATTTTACCAAAGTATAATGTAATGCTTGGATATCGATAATAGGGGAGCGCGCAAGGCCTTGATCGGACGGAGGTATAACTGTTGGAAGGGTGCTTAGCCAAGCGATAACATCGCTAACTCGGGGAACATCGGGAAGTAGGAGATATGTGTCGGGGGTATCGTGGATTTTTGTTTCAATATTGAAAAGCTCTCTATTGATATCTTCTGCGCAAAGTTTTGCTGTAGGAAGAGGCTGATCTGATGGTAATAATTTGCTTTGCAAAAGAGCGTAGTCTTGCTGGATACTATTGAGCTTGTGTTGGTAGTGGAGCTCACCTAAAGAATAAAGAGCTAAGCTTAGCAATAATGATAGTATTATGAAGCGAGCGGCAGGTTTTTTGAACCTTTTCCAAGGGTAAGGGAATGATAGGTCTTTTTGGCGCAGATTGATGCCTTGTGCTTGATAAGGAGGTAAAGCCATTAAAGCCATGCCGATCTCTAGGGCGTAACGAATGTGTTCGCAAGGATGCGAACTTAAATCGTCGGTAGAAGCATATTGTTGCTTAATCTGAGATAAAGCTTCGGGGAATAGCATTAAATCCCCTGTAAGAAGTAGAGGGATATCTTTTTTATGACTTAAATTAGCAGATAAAGACATAAGAGCTTTAGAGATTTCACGTTGAAATTGGTCGGAATAGGAGGGGGAATCATATGAATTTTCAGAGAGCTCCAGGTGTACACTGCCTAAGTTTATAAAGCGTGCTTTAAGAGCTATACTGTTTTGAACAAGAACAATAGTTGAATGGTGAGAAGCTACATGTAAAAGGAAGGTAAAGTCTTCGGTAGAAGCGTATTCTTCTGCAAAGCATGCTAGAGCTTGCGATTCTGTTGTAACAATTTCAGGTTCAATGTGGTTTAGCTGAAAATCTTGTAGGTGTGCTTGCAACGATTCATGAGTCGTTGCAGACAGAGCTAGGTATGTTTTACGCTCGCCTTTAGAGATTGTCAGACTGTCTATATAAGCTTGATCTATTGAAAAGGGTAATAAAGGTTCGGCGTGGTAGGGTAAAGCTGCTTGGATATCGGAGTCTTTGGTGAGCTTGATTTCTATCTGCTTGAGGAGTACTTCCGAGGATGGTAAAGCCGTAACGAGGTAAGGATCGGGTGATTGAGAGCAAGAAGTTGATTGATAGGCTTTGTAAAGCAGATTTACATTATCAGGAAAATCATTGGCAGAAAATTCTTGTAGATGTCGGATTTTGATACCGCTGTCGCCACAAGCAACTTCAGCGATTTTTACCGAATGGTGATCATGGGTAAGGCTGACAGCAAGATTAAAGTTCATAATTGTAATTAAAGAGTTATCTTTGAAATTAATTGCTTATTATAAGATAAAAACAAATAAATTTCAATAGCGATAAAATTTTGATTTTACACTAAAACAAAAGGTTGTCTTTTATAGGGACTTTGGCTTATAATTCCAAGGAATTTATTGAATTTTATGGTGGTAAAAAATATATGCTAGTGTTGCTGGCTGAGATTATACATCTTTTATTTTTAGTATATACTTTGATGCTCTTTGGACGTATTTTAGGCTCTTGGATTCCTGAATTTCGCCAGCATCGTTTTATGGTCTTTTTGCACTTCTATACAGAGCCTTATTTAAGGTTTTTTCGGCGTTTTATACCACCTTTGGGGATGATTGATTTAAGCCCTCTTGTGGCTTTTTTTGCCCTTAGAATCATGGAGCGTGTAATCCTAAGCTTGTTACTCTATTGATGTCTTTAAAAATTGGAAATGTAACCTTACCTTCTTCAGTAGTTTATGCATCGTTGTCAGGATGTTCTGATTATGCTTACCGTAGGGTAGTCCGCAAGTATCACCAAGGACTTATTTTTTGTGAGATGGTGAAAATGGAGCCTTTGTTGCGTAACCACCGCAACACTTTAGAGTATCTAGAGTATGCTCAAGGGATGCGTCCTTTGGGGGCTCAGCTGGTGGGCGGAAAGCCTGAGCTGGCAGGAGCGGCAGCAAAAATAATTGAGGATATGGGGTTTGATGTAGTTGATTTAAACTGTGGCTGTCCGGTAAAAAAAGTCGTCAATGATGGCGGCGGATCGGCTTTGTTAAAAGATCCTGAATTAATAGGCGATATTATTGCCAATATGGTGGCGGCGGTGCGTATACCTGTTACTGCTAAAATCAGGCTGGGATGGGATGCCAATAGTTTATGTGGAGAACAGGTTATCAAGATTGTTGAAGAGGCTGGAGCTAAGGCGGTATTTGTTCATGGTAGGACTAGAGCTCAAGGATATACTGGGAGGGCAGACTATGAAGGTATCAAAGTTTGTAAGGAAGCTGCTAGAAATATTCCGGTAATAGGTAATGGTGATATTTTTGCTCCTGAAGATGCTCTAAAAATGCTAGAGAAGACCAGTTGCGATGGAGTTTTAGTGGCCCGAGGAACTTTTGGACAGCCTTGGCTGGGGGCCGATATCGACGCTGCTTTGGCGAGAAAAGAGGTGGAAGAGATAAGTTTTGCAGAACGTCTACAAGTTTTACGTGACCATTTTAACTATCTGCTCGAAAACAAAGGCGAGCAAAAAACAATCTATGAAATGCGAAGGGTAGGTTGTTGGTATTTTAAAGGAGTTTCTGGGATTAGGAGTTACCGTACGGCGATGAGTCGAGCGGAATCTTTGAAAGAGATAGAAACTTTAATCGAATCTCTTGCTTGATAAGCGACATATCTTTTACCCGTGATGTCTCTCTAAACTCCTTCTCCAGCAGGCTGTAAATCTTCACCTGTTGGAGAGTGAGTTTAGGGAGAATTTATGGCTTTTAGGCTTTAATTAAAATCGTGATTATCTTAAATCATAGATTTAAGAATAAGAAGGTTACAATGAGTGTATTAGAAGATTTGCCAAAATACTTAGCTTTTGCTAAAGAGGGCGCCTATGCTGGTGGAGAGGTCTTAAAAAAATTTTGGGGGCAGCTTCAAGATGTACGTCAAAAAGGGGGGATAGGAAATCTAGTTTCAGAAGCTGATATAGCTTCTGAAAAAGAGATCATCAAAGTTTTGCAAAAAGTTTCATCGTTTCCTGTTATAGCAGAGGAAAGCTTTGAGGGTGAAATGTATGAGGGCGAGGTTTTTTGGGCCGTAGATCCTTTAGATGGCACTACTAATTATGTTCATTGTTATCCTTTTAGCGGTGTGTCGATAGCTTTGGTATTTCAGGGGCGTCCGATGGTGGGTGTTGTCTATAATCCTTTTAGAGAAGAGATTTTTACAGCTATTAAGGGTGGAGGGGCTTTTTGTAATGATCAAGAAATAGCTGTTTCAAAAGTGGACAGTTTATCGAACAGCTTAATGGCGGCAGGATTTTCTTATAAAGATAATGCAGTATCGAAAAGATGCTTAGAAGAATTCTGTCAGCTTACCTCTATAACTCAAGGGGTACGGAGAGGTGGATCAGCAGCATTAGAACTTTGTTATACAGGCTGCGGGCGTATCGACGGTTACTGGGGGCGACAGCTTTGTATCTGGGATATTGCAGCAGGAGCTTTGATAGTAGAAGAATCTGGAGGAAAAGTTACTGGCGTTGACAAGAAAGATTTGAACCTTTTCGGAAGGCAAATTTTGGCTACTAATGGCAAAATACATGCTGAGTTGTCTAGCAAGCTGTCCCCTCCATCGCTCTAACTTATGGGCAGGTTAAAACAATCACGGTTCTAATTATAACCCGTGATGTCCCAATCTTCCGATATTAAAGCTTGATAGCGTTCTTCGAAAATTTTAAGGTAGGCTTCAAAATTTCCAAAAGGGGCTTTTCCTGGAAAAGAAGAAAATTCTTCAGAGCTTGTTGAAGAGGGGCTTGCCTTAGGAGACGGTTTCTTAGAGGGTGAAGAATTTTGATATAGAGAAGGGCGGGGGCTTTTAGGGTGCTCGGGTGAAGGTCTAATAGAGGCTAGGCTCTTAAGAAAATTTTCACCTGAGATTGTTTGGGCGCCTTTTTGACGTGCTAGCCAACTTAACAAGTTGTCCGAGGTGACGACTTTTACTGGTTTTGAACGGTAAGAGGTGCTAAGAAGTTCTATAATATATTCGTCGGCGGTTTGATGTTGATCGGTGAAGACGATCTCTGTATCTAGGATATGAGAGCGGGAGCAATCCCCTTGTTGAAATGCAGCATCGAAGACAATAGTAGCTGAGATGCTGTACTTTCGCAGTGTGCCAACAAAGCTCTTGATAAAATCTTCCCGCTCTTCTTGGAGTGAGGATCCTTCAGCGATTTGGAAAAGTAGGTTATAGCCGTCAATCAGGTAATACATTTTTTGTTTTCAAGCTTTCTAAAACCACTGTCAATCTATCGAAAGCTTTTGATCGGTGAGATATCCTGTTTTTGATATTTTCATCAAGTTGAGCAAAGGTTTTGTCATAGTCATATTTAAGGAATAGAGAGTCATAACCAAAGCCATTGCTACCGCGTTCTTTATGAAGTATTGTGCCTTCAACGATTCCTTTGACAGTTGCTTGTAAGCCTTGAGGACTAACTAATGCTATCCAGCATTCAAAGTATGCGGCACGCTTGAGGCCTTCTAAGCCTTGCATTTCTCTAAGGAGTTTTTGTCGGCAATCTTTGGCTGTTCCTGTTTTACCTGCATAGCGTGCAGAATAGACACCGGGAGCTTTACCGAGGGCAGGAACTACTAACCCCGAATCATCAGCAACAACCCATTCCTGAAGATGGTTGGCGGCGTGAGAAGCCTTTAAGATAGCATTATCTTCAAAAGTTTCCCCTGTCTCTTCGGGAGAGACATAAGAGGGGAAATCTTGCAGAGAATATACATCGAAATTTCCAAAATTTTTGAAAAGTTGACGATACTCACGAAGCTTATGAAGGTTTGTGCTTGCTATAACAATCTTCATGCTAGATAACTCTTGATATCAACAATTTTATAGAGCTTGTCTTGGAAGCTAACTTTATCACCCAATTTTTTGTCGATCATTGTTTGCGCAAGTCTCGATTGGTAGGAGAGGATGTTTTGTTCTACATCGGCTTCCCATGGACCTAGGATGGTATAGGTTTGCTTATCGCCTTGGTCGCTTTCTAAAGTTACTATATTGCCGATTCCGATTACTTTGGTAGATATATCATCGGGAGTGATGATGCGAGCTTTATTAAGCTGCTGAGAAAGAGTTCCCAGTTCAGCTTGAAGGCGAGCTCTTTTTTCTAAAGCAAATTTGTATTCGGCATTTTCTCTTAGGTCTCCAAGAGCTCTAGCGGCCTCGATTTCCTGTGCATTTTCAACTGTTTCGACAGTACTGATTTGCTCTAAACGTTCTTTGGTTTTATTGAAGCCTTCTTGAGTTGTCCATAGGATCTCTGCTTGCCGTTCTGTTTTAGAAGGAGCTTCCTTCTTTTTGATAGAGATAATCTCGGGGTTGGCAACTTCTGCTAGAGAGTGCATGATTTTTTTGTCATGGTTGGAAAGCGAGATGCATTTTGTTACCAAGAGGAGAAATTCCTGGAGATAAGCAACACTTGCTCCTTCGATAATAGTGCGGACAATGAGGAAGCGTTTGTCGGTGAGAAGGCTATAGATTTTTTTTGCGAGATCGCGATATTCAGGGATTTGCTCAACATGGTTGAGAAGCAACAGTGTATTTTCTAAAAACATTCGGCGGCCATCTTCGTCACCATAGGGGATCTCTTGGTCTTTGATTAGCTTTTGGAAATACCAAATGTAACTGCGAGGGTGATCGATAGGGTTTTCTAATAAGGCTTGCAACTTTTTATCTAAGGCTTGGTAATGGCCGGCTTGATAAAGCTCTCTAAAGATATAATCTTTAAGTTGAGATAGTTGGACTTTGAAAATAATATCAATAAAAATATCTTGCCATTCGGGGGTGTTTTCTCTGATAATCGTTAAGAGGCGCTTTTTAAGAGCTGTAATTTCTAGGTCATTTATAACCGTGCTAACATTATCCAAATTTAAGATAATATCGACCGTTTCTTGGAGCGGCTCTGTGGCAGGAAAGAGGTCTGTGTAAAGCAATAAGAGCTGGATTTTTTCGGCGATAGTGAGGTTGTCAAGGGCAAGATATTTGACAAGAATTTCCTTAACAGATTTAGAAGCTCTTTCATCAGCAAGGGCTTCAGGGAAATCCCTGTTAAAAGTGTGGATGGTATGGCAAATTTTGCTGATATCACTTTCTTCTTCAAGCAACTTAATTAAACGGTCTTGGTGACTAAGTTCCGCTGAGCGTAAGAAAAAAGGATCTTTAAGGGATTGAGGGGTTTCTATTAAAGTGTCTTTTTTAGCTTTGGCACGAGCGGACTGCCACCATTTCGTCCAATCACTTTGAGGGATAACAAGCTCACAAAGCTCATCTTTAATCTCAGAGGCAGTTTTAGGGCCTAAATCGCGGAGGAGAATATGGAGAACTTTGATAGGGTCTTTGCGGGCTTCATCTTCTAATTGGTCGGGGTCACCAAAGCGACGAGCGAGAAAATGGTCACTAGGAAGGGGGACGAGGTAGGTAAAGGCATTTTCAAAGGAGAGGTCCTTACGTCCCAAGATATTTTCGAACTCTATTACCAATTGCTCCCTAACTAACGAAAGTTCAACGATTTCACCAACGCCCCATCCACCGGTATGGTAGACGAACTTGCCTTTATTCATGTGTGTTAAAAGCTCATAGTTAGTGATAGCACCTTGGAAATTAGATTTCTTGCGCAAGCCAATGAGCCTGATTTTTTCATTAAAAAATTCGTGGTTGAGGTATTTTTCTTTTAAAATTTTAAGGGCTAGCTGAGCTAATTCAGGGGAGTTCGTAGTTTCTAAATCGTAGATTAATTTTATGATTTTAAGGGATAATTTTTCATCGTCGACGAGCTTCCAAAGAGGAATAATCCACTCAACAATTTTCCCGAAAGGTTCTGCTAAGGAAGACTTTTTGATAGCTGTTAAGATGTTTTTTAGTTCTATGGGGTCGACTTCATCGCAGGTGCAATATTCTTCCCAAAGAGTTTTTAAACTGGGGAAATCATGGTTTTCAATATCTTTTTGAAAATCATTGAGATAGCTCATCGTGCTTCCTTTTTGTTTGGTACTTTAGTCTTGTAATTTTTTCCTCTATCGAAGCAAAAGAATATCATATAATCAATATTATACTCAATTAAAACTCGCTGTCGCGGGTTATAGTGTAATGTAGATGCCATGAAATTATCAAATTGACGATCTTCAGGATCGAAGTTAAGATTAATGGTGGTGAAAAAAAACTCTTATGCTATAAAAAAATATATCACAAGGAGGTGCACCTATGAGTACACAAAAAGGTGAAAAAGGCAAAACATTGTCTACTAGAGAAAGTCTTAGCATGGCAGAGATAGAGCAGATGAGTGTCGAAGATATTTTTGAAGAATATTATAAAAAAAGTGCTGATCTGCGTAAAAGGATTAATGAGGTTAGTGACTTGCTTCAACAAGTTACGGGCAAGTCCCCCAAGGAAATGAATAATTATATTAATAACCCTCAGAATTTCACTTCTCAGCAGTGGAAGGATATTCAAGCTGAAAAGGAAAAATATCGTAATAAGTTAAAAGATATGTATGACAAGCTTGGTATCGATTACGATAAAGAAATGCAAAAAGATCAAGATAAACAGGCTGCTAAGAAAAAACATAAAAGTATAGGGATGCGCAAAAAAGGCTGGATAAGAGTTGAGTAGGCTTTAACTAGCGGCGTATTTCACAAAAATATTATTTGAGTTAAAAGGCTGTTATGAAAATTATTTTGTATGACAAAATTAGCAGCCTTTATGATGTTCAGAATTATTTCACTTCATGCTTATATAAGGCCCTTAGCAAACAAGGGGTTCATCTGGAGCTCATCAGCCAATTGTCACCACAAGAGCTACCGCAATTTATTGAGCGGGAAAAGCCATTATGTTTGGCAGGCTTTGCTGCTGTTGATTTATATAAGGGAGCGTTATTGTGTGATATTTTGCAGTTACCCCAATTTTTTTGGCTGTTAGATTTGCCTTTCCATTATACGTCTCGGGTAGCCAGCCCTTATTCTATTATAGGGACGATTGAAGACCGTCCGGTGTGGGAATACGATCATGGAGAAAAAACTTTGTTTCTTCCTCATGCAGCTGATGTTGAACAAAAAGCAGCCGTTTCTAGCGATCGCCCTTATGAAGTCGTTTTTATTGGAAGCTGTCCGGATTATAAGGCTATTAAGCAAAATTGGCTATACCGTTACCCTCGAAGAGTGGTGGAATTTATGGAGGGTGTTGCTGAGGATGTGCTCTCGAATAAAAACCTCGTTTTCAATCAACATCTTCTAAATAAATGGCAACAAGAGGGGCTAGAAAAGAGCCAGATAGCTTGGGATAGCGTGGCAGCTGAAGTGGAAGGCTATTTAAAAGGGCGTGCAAGAATAGCGCTAATCGATGCTATAGAAGATGCAGAAGTTCATATATGGGGGCATTCTCCAGAGTTTTGGGGGCATTATTTTGGAAATAAAGATAATGTTATTATTCATCCTGAAGTTGGCCATCATCAAGCTTTACAAATTATGCAACAGGCCAAGGTATTGTTGAACTCTATTCCTAGCTTTAATTCAGGAAGTCACGAAAGAATCTTTAGTGGTTTGGCTTCAGGTTGTTTAGTGTTAGCTGATGATAAGCCCTTTTTGCGTACAATCTTCAATGAGAGAGAAGGGGTTATATTTTATCAGCATTCAGAGCTTTCACAGGTTAATGATATTATTAATAGCTACTTGGACAATGAACTGTTGCGATGCAGTGATGTCATTGCTGGGCAAGCCAACGTTTTAGAAAACCATACTTGGGATAATAGAGCAGAGCAGCTCATCGAGCAGCTTCCTAAGCTAGTATCTTTGATATAACGGGTATAACCATAGCTATCAGCAATCTCCCTTTAGTATTTTGTATGTGTGCCTAGAGGGGTCGTGTGCTAATGTGTCTCCGCCTCAATGATTACGCGACCTATTCTCAGGTTGAAATATCAGGTGCTATTTAGTAATATGACCTTCTTTATTATATGAAAATGAGAAACTTATGATTAGCGTTACGATTCTTACCTATAATAGTCAAAAGCATTTAAAAGAGGTTTTAGGCGCTGTTCAGCAATTTGACCAAGTTATTATCTTAGATTCAGGATCTAATGATAACACCCTTTCCATTGCTGAGCAATTTCCTAATGTAGACATCCATTCTACTAATTTGCCAGGTTTCGGACCTAAGCATAATCAAGCTTCAGCTTTAGCGCGCAATGATTGGATTTTATCGCTCGATAGTGATGAAGTTTTGACACCGGACTTAGTAGAGGAGCTTTTAGGTCTGGAACTAGACCCTCAGTATGTTTATTCTGTTCCGATGAATAATTATTTTAATGGTAAGCACATTAGATGTTGCGGTTGGTATCCCGACAGGCATGTTAGGCTTTACAATCGTAAGAGGACTTCTTTTACCGATGCTTTCGTCCATGAAGGTATTATCATTGCAGGGGTTACAGAAAAGTTTTTGAAGCATCCTGTTTGCCACTATTCTTATGATTCTATTTCTGACTTTTTGGTAAAGATGGAAAGGTATACATCTTTGTTTGCAGAACAAAATAGAGGGCGCAAAAAATCTTCGGTATTAAAGGCTTTGGGGCACGGTTGTTTTGCTTTTTTAAAGGCTTATTTTTTGCAAAAAGGGTGCTTATACGGCTATGAAGGTATGGTGATAGCTGCTTATCAAGGGAATACTGCTTTTTATAAATACCTTAAACTGCTAGAGGCTAATCGTCGATAATGCTAGCCATTATGATGTATCACATGGTTGGATGCAAAGGCAAGCATGCTAACCTTTATAGTCTTTTTAAGAGGCACTTACATTATATCGTTAATAGTTATAATGTTGTTTTGCCTGGTGAAAATCTTCCCTTAAGTAAATTAGGTGTTTGTCTGACCTTCGATGATGCTACCAGCGATTTTTATCATTTGGTATATCCGCTGTTGCAGGAGCTTCATCTGCAGGTGATGCTGGGAGTGCCGGTGGAAAGTATAGGTCAGCCAGGCTTTTGTTCGTGGGAACAGCTTAAAGAAATGGTTGATAGCGGAAGGGTTAAGGTTGCTTCTCATTCTTTTTCTCATGCCAATCTGGCGAAGGAAAAGTGTGACCTTGACCGAGAGATCATAAAATCTAAAGACATTATAGAAAAGCAGCTTGGGCAGGTTGTAGATACCTTTATTTATCCTTATGGGCGTTTTAATCAAAAAGCTCGTGAAAAAGTTTTAGAACACTATCGTTATGCGATGAGAATCGGAAATGCTTATAATAAAGGTTGGCATAGAGAGCTTTGCCGCATTTCTGGGGATAATTTAGAGTGTGCTAAACAGCCTTTTCTGTGGCCCCAGCAAGCCCGTTATGGGATGAAGTTCCTTGTTAACGTGGTGAGGCGTAAGTTTTTTCGATCTCGTTGAGAGTTTGTTCTAAAGTGAATTTTTCCGTTACCAATAGGTGGGCATTTTCTCCCAGCAACGTTCTTTGATGAGGGTTTTCATAAAGTTTTAAAACGTTTTGAGCGACATCTTCAGGGGATGACACTCTTGCTTGATAGCCAGTTATATCCGGCAAGCACACCTCGCCTAGTCCACCAATATTGGTGGTGACAAGGGATTTTTTAAAGTATGCAGCTTGTAAGGAAGCTTGGCTAACGCCTTCATTGGCAGTGCTTAATAATAAAAAGATATCCATCGCTGCTAAAGCTACCCAGGGCTTATCAATATATCCGGTGAAGATAACATTATCTTCGAGGCCTAGCTCATGATACTGATCTAACAGCCATTGTTCGCTTACCCCCCCTCCTACTACTATCCACTTTAAGTGAGGGTAATCCCGTAACATGTGGGCTGCTTGTAGTAGATCTTGGACGCCTTTCCAGCTTCGTAAAATACAAAGCGTCCCAGCTAAGCAGTCATCGGGCTTTATCCCCCAATGCGATCTAAAATCAGCAATTTCCTGGGGGGATACTAACAGCTGTTCTGGTTGGATACCGGTAGGTATAGAATGGCAGCGCCTAGAAGGTAGATGAGCTTGTTTACGAACTATGTCAGCGGCGACTTCACTGGTAGTAATAACATGGTCGGCTAACCAACGATATAAAGCAATACCATTTAACCCCCCTTTAATCCGCGTCGATAAGTGCCTTGTTCTAATAACCTTACGGCCCAAGATTCTAGCAGCGCCCCCCGCCGACCAAGCATCTAAGGAGGAGTGAGTATTGATAACTTCGATCTTATGTTTAAAGATGATTTTCAATAACTTAAACAGAGCTATGACAGGAAAAGGCTTTGTAAATGAAAGCCGATATACGGTAAAGCCTGCTTTACAAGCTTCTTCTGCCAAGGGGCTGGATTTATTGATAGCTAAGATCACATCATGGCCACGTCGGCGCATGCCTTTAGCTTCTTGTAGGGTTCGTATTTCTTGTCCGCCCCATCCAGGAGAGGCTTCGGTATGTAAAATTTTCATTATCTAAGTGCTGTTACTTTTTTAAATTAAGAATGGTAAGAATCTACCTTAATAAAAAACCAGCAAAATTTACCGGGTAGGAGATTTCAGTAAATTTAAATCCCGAACCTGTTGGCGCAAATTCGTCATAAATTTTACTCCTGGGTCACTTTTAGCGGTATGATAGGAGGGGTCTTTTTCCAACCATAGAGGAGTGTTCTTGTATTGGAGGTATTCGTAATGGCCGATAAGATGTTTAATAGTCGGGTAGCGGTTTTTAAGATACCGAACCAGCTCTCGGTTAGCTTTTAATTGTAAGGCTGTAAGGTTTTCTTGGTTATTGGCGCCGCCGATATTTTCTATTCCGATAGCGCAGTTATTTAAGCCTATGCAATGACGTGCCATCCAGGTTTCAGGCATAAGACGGTAGATAGTTCCATCGCGATCGACTAAAAAGTGTGCTGATACCCCTAAGGGACTACTTTTAGAAATTGTTGGACGAGCCCCTTTGGGAAGCTCTTCGTTATCGAATGTTCTAAAGCAGGGGTCGAGTTTATCATGTGCAGTCCAGTGGATGACGATCATTTTGGGAATGATTTGGATAGAGTTTGAATTAATACCGTAGTGTTCAAGGCGGTATTTTTTTGTAAGGTCCACTCGGTGCTGAGTAAACTTTATTGGCTTATCGATGATGGTTGTTTCTGAAAAAATAGGCAAAGAAAACCCGCAGAACAGAAAAAATAAGGCAATAAATTTACAGTATGATAAGTTAGTCATTGCAAAAATCAATTAAATTATTACCCGATGTATATGAAGAAAAGCTTTTTTTCAAGTTTTATCGTAGCTGTAGCGATGCTAACTTCACAGGTTTTTGGAGAAGCCTCACAACCTGAACGATGGGCACTAGTTGTTAAGCCGGTGTCCGATGTTATAGCTGGACCGCCTCCGTCAGGAGAAAAAAGAGGGGAGCGCTATCAAAATTTACCTTTCAGCTGGTCTTTTTGCCCGGAATATAATAATGCGCGTCTTCACCAAGTAGTTTTTAATAACTTGGTGAAAATTGTTGACGAGCGAGCTGATGAAGCAAAAATAGAGCTTCCTGCCCTCCAGGTTAAATCAGATAAAAATAAGCCTGCAACGCCTTTAAGGGGCTGGATTTTAAAGAGCAGCATCTTAGAGGTGACAGCTTTGCAGGCCAAGAACCTTGCAGCGAAAAAATTACCGCATCCTTTTTCTTCAAAGGCTTGTAGGAAAGAGGTGACCTTAAAATTTCCTCATAAAGTTCTTAAGCATAAAAAGGTTTATTCGGCAGGGACGCGTTTCGTTTTGCATGATCAAAACGATATCAGCTACACCGTTTACATTTTAGATCCCCATAAGATGCGTTACGATTTAATTAGAATACCTAAGACAAAATGTCTCCTTAATGATTGTGCTAACCGCCAACAAAAAATAAATCGATGCCTAAAGCTTCTTAAATTGTGGAGCAATCTTGATCAAGGCTTTGTTTCTTATGTGTTGGGTGGAGCTAGTTGGGCAGAAACCTATCACAGTGAGAGGGTCGGGTCTTATTTCCTCAAGGATCGTCAAGGTAAAAACCTGAAGTTTAAAGGTAAAAATCGTTATGCTTACGAGCGTTTTGAACATAGGGGTACGGTTAATTCAGGCTATGATTGTGCATCCTTGATATATTGTGCTGCGCAAGCTGTAGGAATACCTTACTATGCTAAAAATACCACGACCATTGCCAACCAGCTTCAGCCTTTGAAAGCTAATGATCACCTAGAGGCAGGAGATTTAATCCTTGTCCCTGGCCATGTGATGATTGTTAGCGAGGTCGGTAGTTCATTGAAGATTATCCAGGCTAAAGGTTATGCAGCAGCTATTAAAGGAGGTAAAGGGCGTGTTTGTGAGGCAGAAGCCTGTCAGCTTTTTAAGGGCGTGGTGACAGCGAAAGACTTAGAGCGGCAGCATTTTAAAGGGCAGGCTTTGGTGTTATTGGATGAAAAAGGGCATCCTAATAGTCCTATAAGAAATTGGTCGATATATAAATTGTCTAGCTGTTGGCAGTGAGGATTATGCGAAAAAACCGCTATCCTTATTATTTAATTTTGATCGTTGTTGTAGGAGCTTTGTTGAGTTTTCCGGGGCAATTTTCTAAAGACTTACGTTTTTGGACAGTTGAGCGACTAGCTTTATTGTGGAAGCCTTTGGAAAAGTATCAGCATTCCTCGTTTAAGGGATGGTCATGGCTTTTTAAGTCGCAAAACGAAAGCTATAGCAAATTCCATGATGAAAACCAGCGTTTACGTTTAGAAAATAGCTTACTTCATGAAGAGTTGGTAAATGCTAAGCAATTTTTTAATGATGAGCGTTTTTTGCAATATCAGATAGCTAGGCTTGAGGAGCTTCGCTCAGCGAGGGGGAGGGGGGCTGCTTCGCGGCATTATAAGGCGCTCCTAGAGCTATTGGACTATCAGATAGAGGCTTTGCCTGCTAGGGTAGTTTATCGTGACCCTTCCTCATGGAGCAGCTCCGTGTGGATTGGATTGGGTAAAGAAGACAACCTTTCGGGGAAGGTATTGATAGGCAAGGATAGTCCTGTGGTGATGGGGGCATCATTGGTGGGGGTTGTTGATTACGTAGGACAGCATCAATCTCGTGTGCGCTTGATAACAGATTCTGGACTAAATCCTGCGGTGAGAGCAGTAAGGGGTGATTTACAGAAAAGCTGGCTTACTGAGCAAATAGAAGTTATCTTGCAAGAACTTCAAGAAAAAAACAGTTTTTTAGACGATAGCGATCAAACTCTTTTGGTTGATATTCTAGAGCGGTGGCAGCATAATC
Source organism: Chlamydiota bacterium (assembly GCA_051744985.1). Lineage (GTDB taxonomy): Bacteria > Chlamydiota > Chlamydiia > Chlamydiales > JABHNK01 > JBNJDP01. The sequence continues at coordinate 23,865 of JBNJDP010000022.1, forward strand.
TGGCTCCTGAAGGAGGAACTCATTATTTAGCTAAGGGTATTGTTCAAGGAGGTAGCTCTCCGCTATGGCGATCAGCAGGCCAAGAGTTAAAAGGGGTAGGGTTTAATTATGATTATAGTGATGAATATGGCTCTGCCAGAGACCTGCGCAGCGGCAGGCCTTTTAATAACTTAGTCTCCGGAGAAGCTGTCCCGATTATTCAGCAAGGAGATTTGTTAGTGACTACAGGATTAGATGGGGTATTTCCTCCAGGGTTAAGAGTCGCTAAAGTAGCCAAGGTGTATCCTCTTCAAGAAGGAAGCTATTCCTATGATTTAAAAGCTGTCCCTACTGCTACTAACTTAAACAACCTTTCATTAGTATACGTTTTGCCTCCTCAGAGGTGTGAGAATTAGTTGAGAAGAAGTTTCAGCTCGTATCCCATAATACCTAGTGTGAAAAGTAATAAAATGGAGAGAGTTACTCGTCCTCCAGGAATCGGCTTAGTAAGCTTTAAACCATAATAATAACGCCCTACCCAGACCAATATAATGGGTATTAAGCCATTAAGGATAGCCTCTCCAATACCTCCTGCAACGCCTAAGGCTTTTACGAAGATACCAGGGTGAAAATAAACGATAATCAGCGGAGGGATTATGGTTAATAAGCATAATCCTAGGCGTTTGTAGCCGGTGCGGTGAACGATATTAAATCCATCGCCAAAAAAATCAGTCATAGAAAGAGATACCCCTAGAAGGGACGTGGTTAAGGCAAAGATTGAAAAGTATTGGCCGATAATGATGATCCAAGGGTGGTTGGCTATCGATTGCAGAGCCATAGTGGCAGGGAGCCCCTCTTCAAGGGTATCGGATAAAATTTCCGGTGGAATAGCTCCTATAATCAACCATTGCCAGAGGGTGTACAATAAAAAAGGGATAAAAGTTCCCCAAAAAATAGCTTGGCGTAAACGGGTAGCATTGCGATGAAGGTAAGTGGATAAGGTGGGGATGATGTTATGATAGCCAAAAGCTCCAAAAAGGACTGGTGCTGCCAAGAAAAAAGCATTCCAATTGTTTCTCGAGAGGAGTTCTGATTTAACAGCCGAGCTACCAGCTCCTACGAGTAGAAAGTAAGAGATGATCATTGCTATTGAGAGGATGAAATTTATCCGGCCTGTCATACTAGAACCCCAAAAAATGATGGAAGTAATAATCAATCCGAATAGAGGGTAGCACCAATTGGTACCCAAAGAGATGTTAAAAAGGTTTTCAACTACTTTTGCTAAAATAGGTGCTCCTCCTGCAAAATAGGCTACCAGTAAGCAATAATACAAAAAGATAAATAGCCCTCCTCCTATAAGGCGTCCGGGGCGTCCTAAAAAGCGCCTGCAAATCGAAAGAACATTGGCGCCGTCATGCATCCAAAGAGTAGCTTCTAAAAAAAAGAGCCCTGTGCAAAACATGAATAACCAGCAAATTAGATTGATTATAATGCAGGGGAGGAAGCCTGCTAGGCCTGTTAAGAGAGGGATAGCCAGCATGCCAGCGCCGATTGAGGTGCCTGCAATCAAAAAAATGCCATTAATTAAAGAGGGAGGGGTATTAGAATTATTGGACATCAATAATAAAGCTGTTATTTTTTAAGTAGTTCAAGAATCTTAAAGAACTATCATAGATTGTTGCAAGCTATTACTGTTTA
>JBNJDP010000023.1:0-25410 GCA_051744985.1 Chlamydiota bacterium
GGAGGATGAAAATGGAAGCCCATTCAATATACGATTTAAACACAGAGGTCGAGCATATCAACGATCAATACCGTCGATTAGATAAGCAAAAACCTCACGAAGTCAATATAGCAGAAGTTGATAATCTAATCGACAAATTAGAAGTATGTTTAGGCAAAGCTATCCACAATATCACTTTAAACAAACTTGATAATGAAGAGCTTCACGAACGTTACCAGCTCATCCATATCGCATCCCATTTGGGAGAAAGAATCTTGGCACTGAGAGTCAAAATAGCAAAAGCCTTATAATTTCAGTGGCACTATAAAATAAGGTGTTTTATAGTGCCATTTTAAAGAGCCGCTCTTATGAATAGCGACCTACTTAATTATGGAAAACATAGAGGCGAATAATGAAAGAATTTGTAGAATATATCGTAAAAAACCTTGTTGATTATCCTGAAAAGGTAAAAATTAACGAGATCGGCGGAACTCAAACTCTTATCATAGAGTTAACTGTAGAGAAGTCTGATATCGGTAAAATTATTGGCAAAAGAGGTAAAACCATCAACGCCATTCGTACTCTGCTAATGTCGGTAGCAAGCCGCAATGGAGTTCGAGTAAACCTCGAAATCATCGAAGAAGATGGCTCTCCCGTTGAAGGCGAATAATATACTCATATTGATTCAAAACTGAAATTTATGACTTTGAGAAACTCGTACTATTATGCGATTGCAAGAGGCTTCATATAATTCATATTGAAGCTTATGCCGTCAAACGTGTTCTCCTATGTCGAAAAAGAGTTTGTGTCACACCCCGACTGCCATCCTTATCGTACTTTAGGCATAGTAAGTTAAAGAGGAGCAGTCGGGTTTCTAAAATTAACAACTATGGCACCAGCTTGGGCCAAGCACTATATATTAGGCCATAATGCTGGTTAAAAAGGTTCTTGAAATTTTTTGCAAGATTCTCATATACTTTCTGCCAAAAAACACCCGATTATAAAAGCCTCTAATTTCACATATTGATAAATCCTATATTTTTAGGCTATTCATCACTTTGGTGTGAAAAAGAGGCTAGCAAGTTTTAAATTTGCCCGAAAATTGTAACAGAGGAATGTCTCTAATGTTTGACATCTATAGTTTTTTAATTCTTTGCGGGATAATGGCACTCGTTTATGGTTTTGTCATGATCCGTTCCGTGCTGAAGGCGGACTCCGGCACTGAGCAAATGCAAAAGATTGCGCAAGCCATCCAAGAAGGGGCTCAAGCGTATCTTAATAAGCAATATAGCATGATCGCCGTTGTTGGCGTGGTAATCTTGGGGTTACTATACTGGCAGCTAGGGCTCTTAGTAGCGGTAGGATTTGCTATTGGAGCTACATTATCTGGTATTGCGGGATATATTGGCATGCATGTTTCTGTACGAGCCAATGTCCGCACAACCCAAGCTGCCCGTCAAAGTCTTGCTTCAGCTTTAAATATCGCCTTTCGTTCTGGAGCGATAACCGGCTTTTTAGTCGTTGGCTTGGCACTGCTAGGGATTACGATTTACTATATGGTGTTAAATAAAATGAATTTCGCCAACCGCGAAATTCTTGAAGCTTTAATAGCTTTGAGCTTTGGAGCTTCCTTAATCTCTATCTTCGCCCGCCTCGGTGGAGGTATTTTCACAAAAGGCGCTGATGTTGGGGCTGACCTTGTTGGTAAAGTCGAAGCCGGCATCCCTGAAGACGATCCTCGCAACCCTGCTGTTATAGCGGACAATGTCGGCGATAACGTTGGTGACTGCGCAGGCATGGCTGCTGATCTTTTTGAAACTTACGTCGTCACAATTGTAGGCACTATGTTGCTAGGAGCAATTTTCTTCCCTGGGCCTTCTCGTGATCTTATGATGCTTTACCCCTTAGCTATCGGCGGTGTTTGCATCTTAGCTTCTATTATTGGAACCTTCTTTGTTAAGCTAGGTAAAAAGCAGAACATTATGGGTGCTTTATATAAAGGATTTATAGTTACGGCAGTAATATCAGCATTAGCTATCGCCCTATTAACAGGCTATTGGTTTGGATTTGAAAAGACTTACATTATCGATGAAATAAGCTTCCCTGGCTTCAGCTTATTTTATTGTGCATTGACAGGTTTAGTGATCACCGGCCTGCTAATGTGGGTTACAGAATACTATACGTCCACGAAATACCGTCCTGTCAGAAACATAGCGCAAGCATCAACCACTGGCCATGGCACTAACATCATCCAAGGCTTAGCGACATCTTTGGAATCGACAGCTTTGCCTGCCATCATCATTGTAGGAGGAATATTATTTTCTTACCTTCAAGCTGAATTATATGGTGTAGCCATCGCAGCTACCAGCATGTTAGCATTAGCCGGCATGGTGGTTGCTATCGATGCCTATGGTCCTGTGACTGATAATGCAGGGGGTATCGCAGAGATGTCCGAGCTACCTGAGTCAGTACGTAAAGTTACCGACGCCTTAGATGCTGTCGGCAACACTACTAAAGCCGTTACAAAAGGCTACGCTATTGGCTCTGCAGCTTTAGCATCCTTAGTGCTCTTTTCTGCCTTTATTGAAGATCTCGATCATTACTTTCCTTCTTTAGATTGTAAATTCTTCTTGCAGGACCCTTATGTAGTTATCGGGCTATTCGTTGGAGGGCTACTGCCTTACCTATTTGGAGCTATCAGCATGACAGCTGTTGGAAGAGCTGCCAGCGCCATCGTCAAAGAAGTGCGCCGTCAATTCAAGGAGATCCCTGGAATTATGGATGGTTCAGAGAAGCCTGATTACGGTAGAGCAGTAGGTATATTAACTAAAGCCGCTATTAAAGAGATGATCATTCCTTCTCTTCTACCTGTGGCTGCGCCAATAGTACTATATTATGTTATTTACTTAGTTGCCGGCCAACAGCCTGCCTTTGTAGCAGTCGGAGCGATGTTGCTCGGAGTTGTAGTTACCGGACTATTCGTTGCTCTTTCAATGACTAGCGGTGGTGGTGCTTGGGATAATGCAAAAAAATATATTGAAGATGGCAACTTCGGCGGCAAACACTCTGAAGCCCACAAAGCTGCTGTTACAGGCGACACTGTTGGCGATCCTTATAAAGATACCGCCGGTCCCGCTATTAACCCGATGATTAAAATTGCTAATATCGTAGCTTTGCTACTCTTAGCAGTGTTATCAAAAGGGTTATAATTACCTCTCGATATTGACATAACATATTTAAAGCAGCCCCTCCTTAGGAAAGGGCTGCTTTTTTTTAGCCGTAATAGCAGCCTATCGGAAATATTTTAATTTCCTATTTTAACACTCTTATGGATAATCTTCGCTGTATATGGGACAACCCAAAGAATATATAATAGGTTATAAAAACTATAAAATTGCAGGGATAAAAAAATTCCCCCCAAAGAACTTTGAGAGGAAATAGCGTAACGGACCGGACAGGACTCGAACCTGTGACCCTCTGCTTAGAAGGCAGATGCTCTATCCAACTGAGCTACCGGTCCAAAAGATAAGATCTTATCCTAAAAACTATAAAAAAACAAGAGCAAGATTATGACTACTAAAATTATCGTTGTCGGCGCTGCAGGAAGAATGGGCAGAGAGATCATCAAGCAAGCCGCCGCTGATCAAGAAATAGAAATCACTAATGGCATTGGAAGCCCAAATTCACCATGTATTGGCAGAACTATTGATAACGTACCCATCAGTGATAATCTGGAAAAACACCTCTCTAAAGAAAAAGTTATCATCGATTTTTCTCTACCGCAAGCAACCCTTTCCAATATCAGGCTTGCTCGTAAGCTTAAGACTCCTATTGTAATAGGAACAACAGGGATCGATAAAGCTACTCAACAAATGATCGAAGAAGCTGCTCAAGAGATCCCTATATGTCAAGCCTCCAACTTTAGCTTAGGAATCAACATCCTCAAAGAGGCTGCCAAACAAATTGCTAGGATGCTTCCCAACTATTTTGATATCGATATCATCGAGGCCCACCATACCCAAAAAAAAGATGCACCTAGTGGCACAGCTTTAGCTTTAGAGAAAGAAATTAAATCTGCAAGCGAAAGTCCCGTAACCACCCATGCTATCCGAGCTGGTGATATTGTCGGAGACCATAAAATCATGTTTAGCGGCATCGGCGAACGCATAACATTGGGGCATCAAGCACAATCGCGAGCAACCTTTGCTCAAGGTGCTTTGACAGTAGCAAAGCTCCTCGAGGAAAAACCTATAGGGATGTATTCCCCTCTCCAGTTACTGTCAGAGGCTTTTTAAACACCTGTTTTCAGGAGCTTTTTGACAACGATCTTCTAAGCTTTGGAGAGCTTTTTTAATATCGTTCCACTCTGCTGTAACGGTATGGGGGATATCCTCGTTACCATGATGCTCTAAACTGCTGATCACCGAGAAAAGCGTCATCTCTGCGGGAGGTTGTGATGGAATATAAGCAGTGTTCCGATTTTTGATAACAACCTCTCGTAAAATTTCAGCCTGACACAACTCCTCAAGTGCCTGCCTTATAAGTTTGATGGGGATCCCCAGCTGCTGAGAAATTTCCGTAGCACTCAAAGGAGCCTTGCAACCTACAAAATTTTGTATAATTAAGTTTACAACCCTCAACGTTACTAGCTTTTTAAAAAACAGACTCGCTTGCGAGCACTCAGACTCAAATTCATAAGACTCGACATTCTCAAGGGCAAAAGCAACCTCAGCACCTAACAGAACTACCAGCCAGCTAATCTGCAACCATATTAAGAATAGAGGCAATGCAGCAAAGCTACCATAAACAGCATCGTAACTCGCTACCCCTACCAGGAACTTGATATATATCCATTGCACCATTTGATAAATTGTTCCAGCTACAATTCCAGCTACGATACCTGAAATCGACCTCACCTTAGTATTCGGTAAAACAATATAGATAAAAGTAAAAATCATCCACAATAACAGGTAAGGCACAAGGTGTAAGACAAAATAGAAAAGAGGATTAAGAGTAGACAAAAAAGGAAATCTTTCTATAACAAACTGCATCTCACTAGCAAGAAATACCGTAAAACCACTAGTCGCTATCAAAAAAATAGGGCCTATAACCATAATAGAAAGATAATCACTCACCTTACGCACAAAGCCACGAGATTTTTTGACTCCCCAAATATCATTAAAGGAATGTTCGATATTACTGAGCAATTTCATAACCGTCCAAAATAATATCAAAACCCCCACTCCTGCGATAAATCCTTGATTAATATGATTCAAAAGTCGATGGGCATAGTCGATAACGAAGCTAGCGACTTCTTGATGTTCATAAAGTTTATCAAACAACTCTTCTCGAAATCGTTCTTCGATGCCAAAACCTTTGGCAACTCCTAGAGTCATGGCAAAAATAGGGACAATAGCTATCAAAGAATAAAACGTCAGCGCAGAAGCTCTTAAATAACAGCGATCCTCATGAAAGCTGCGAAGAGCCAAAAATACTACTCGCAACTGCTTAAGGAGTACAGCAGGCGCTTTATTAAGGTCTCTCAAGTTTATGCGCCAAATATCGGTGGTAATAAAACTAAAAAACTTCTTAAACATAATTACTAGGAGATACCACAAAACTTTTTTTTTAGCTACAGCTATCAAAAAATCTACTTATCGACCTTCATAAACTTCTGTGTTTTGAGGAAGTATAACGCATTTGAGCAGCGACTTGTTAAAATTTATGTTATAATCACCTATTAAAACACTTTGGGTTTGAATCTATAATGAAAAGCGTTTATTATGTAACTTATTAATTAAAAGGTAATTATGATGAAAGCGGTAACAATAAAGGACTTTAAAGTCGGAGAAAACCAACCTTTAGCTATAATTTCTGGTCCTTGTGCTATCGAAAGTGAGGAGCATTCGCTTAGAGCGGCTGAACAGCTAAAAAACATTTACAGCAAGCACCCCGTTAATTATATTTTTAAATCAAGCTACGATAAAGCCAATCGATCATCGGTTTCATCATACCGCGGTCCCGGCCTTGATGAAGGACTGCGAATCCTAGAAAAAGTCCGCAAAGAATTCGACTTGCCAGTAATCACAGATGTCCATTCTCCTGCTGAAGCACAAGCCGCTGCTGACGTCTGCGACATCATCCAAATACCTGCCTTTCTATGCCGTCAGACTGATTTAGTTGTTGCTGCTGGAAAGACGGGCAAGCCTATTGTAATCAAAAAAGGCCAATTCTTAGCCCCTTGGGACATGAAAAACATCGCTGATAAAGTAGAAAGTACTGGTAACAGCCAAATAATCTTGCTCGACCGAGGTGTTTCTTTTGGTTATAACACACTTGTAAGTGATATGCGTGCTATCCCTGTCATGCAACAGTTGGGTTATCCCGTATGCTTCGACGCTACTCATTCCGTTCAGCAGCCGGGCAGCTTAGGAAATGTTACTGGAGGAGAACGTCAACACATTCCTACCTTAGCCAGATCAGCAATAGCAGCAGGGTGTAACTGCTTATTTATGGAAGCCCACCCCTCACCTGCTGAAGCTAAATGTGATGCAGCAGCAGTAATAGACTTCGCTGACCTCCCTCCTTTATTGAATCAGCTGACAAAAATTTATGATATAGTACAAAACACTTAGTAATGTTTAAAAGTAAAGTAGCAGTTATCATCACGGTTTTGATTGTCTTGGGAATTATCCTGGTGGAGCGAATTTCCCATGTTAGCAGTAATGACTATCAAGCTTATGCCGATCTGGTCGAAATTTCACAACCCTCTCCTCAACCAGACCACTATATCAGCAAACATCAACGAGGGAAAAGCGTTAAAGATTATTGGCATACTAAAAATGATATGCGTCTAAATATGCATCTCTCTTCTGAGGAATCGGAATTGATTTTTACTAACAATCCCGAAACCCCTAAGATTATCGAGAACATGAAAAATATTACTTGCGTAGCCCAAGAAGAGCTTTACTATGCTTTATCCGATGGTCGAGAAGTTGTAAAAAATGATGCTGGCCAGCTAGTATTACGCGACCCCTCACCCACGGAAACAGAGATGGTCTTCGATAAAGATTCTAAAGAGCTTGTTCCCATGCAAAAAATTAGGATTTTAAAAAGTGCTGAAGGTACCTATAATTATAATACTAAAATCTTCTCTACCAATAATGCTGAATTTGCCTTGTTAAACGCTCCTGGACATGGTTTAGATACTGCTATTGAGGATTCCAATTGCATTATGTCAGGAATAGCTACTACTGTAAACTTCTTCTTAGTGGAAAGAGATTTCAACTTTAGAGCTAAACATATCAAAGTTAAACTACATTCCCATGAGGGCATTTCGTGAATAGAATAATATTGCTATCAGCATGGCTAACATTATTGGCAATTCCCGGTTTTACTGAAAAACAAAAATTAGGCGGAATAGACTTCTATTCCGACATAGCACGTTATGATGGGAAAAATTTATTACTCAATGGCAACGTCGTCATTGACCACCCTTTAGGACAAGTAGCATCAGGCGCAGCTTCGGTTATTGGAAGTTATACTGTCAAAGACGAGCCTTACCAAATCATAAAATTGCAGGATGGGGTAACGATATCTTTAGAAAACGGCTCACAGCTTTTGTGCAACTTCGGAGATATCAACGCCCGAACTTGCAGTTGTGTCTTTGCCGGTACTTTACCCCATAACTTTGTCACCTATAAAGACAAATATTATGACCACAACAACCATGAAATACCCATAGAGCTAAAATGCCTCAATATGAACGTCAAGCTCTCTTCCAAACCATATAATGACCACAAGCTTCCCAACTACTTTATCAGCAATATTTATGCTCAAAATGCCGTCTCAATCCAATATGGTTCCCAACTACTGGCATTTGCTGATCAAGCCATCTATCACCGTATTAAACAAAATTACTCCTCTAGCGGCAGCAAACAATTTTCTGGCCTTATCTTCCTTCACCCTGTAGGAGAAAAAGGGACCTGCCGCCTTCAAAATCAGTTGGGCGATTATGTTGATTCTAATGAAATCAGAGTCGATACTAACACCCAGAAGCTTAGTGGAACGGGATCTCAAGGGGAATTAACTTTCTCCCAAGGCGATCTGCAATCTGAAAGCATGCATTTTGCTGCTGACAACATCACTTGGGATGCCCTTCAAGACACGCTCACTTTAGAACATAATATTTTCCTTAAGCACAAAAAAGCAGGTAAATTCAACTGTGATGGTGAGATGACGTTTTACCGATCAGATGCCAATAAAGAAAATTCTTGGAATAAAATCATCTCTACAGGGGCAAGCAAATGGTCGTACTTAGATATCCTTTCCGGAAATTTTCATACCATCAGCTGCAAAAAAACTTTCCTAATAGATTTGAATGATCAATCTATCATTATGGAAAGCCCGGACAATCAAGATATTCTTCCTCGCCAGATGCAGGTAAGCTACCAAGATCGCTTTGGCAAGATCCATGGGGATACTCTAACTATGAACTATAAGGTTATCGACAACCAAATAAGACCCAACAAGATGATTTTAAAGGGCAACGTACAAATCCTTAATGACACTCCTTTCGATGCCGATGATGATAATACTGTTTTACAATATGCTTTAGCTGAAATCGCAGAATATAACCCTGACACTGAAACCGTAGAATTGAGAGCTTCCCAAAATTGCCGCGTTCTTTTTTTCGACGAAATAAATAATGTTCAAGTTAGCGCTGATTCCATCACCATAAAACGCGACGAAGTTACCGGCAAAGAATCGATCAGCAGCCAAGGCAACGTACGTCTTGCTTTCAGCGACGATGAATTTTTAAAACTTAAAAACAACTTCAATGTCCATTAAACTATGATTACAAATAACATGCCTCCTATCTTAGAAGCGCGGAATCTATCCAAAGCTTACAATAGCAAAAGGGCCGTCGATGGTCTTTCTATGACCGTTAAAAAAGGCGAAATCGTAGGGCTTTTAGGACCTAATGGCGCGGGAAAAACTACCGCCTTTTACATGACGATTGGCTTAATAAAACCCGATGGTGGCCATGTTTTTTTTAAAAACCAAGACGTCACCAATTTTCCTGTACATCAGCGAGCTTCGATGGGTATGGGTTACTTAGCTCAAGAACCTTCTATCTTTCGCAGTCTTACTGTCGAAGAAAATATTTTATGTATTTTAGAAAATATGCCTTTAACAAAAGCCGAACGACTGGAACGACTAGAAAAATTACTCCATGAGCTGCACTTGGAACCTTTAGCAAAAGTCAGAGCTACCAGCCTCTCTGGCGGAGAACGCCGCCGCCTTGAAATTACCCGTGCTTTGGTAAATAATCCTTCTTTTCTATTGCTCGATGAGCCTTTTGCAAATATTGACCCTATCGCTGTTCATGATGTAAAACAGATGATCCGTCATTTATCTCAAAAGCAGATCAGCATCTTGATCACCGACCATAATGCTCGTGAAATTTTTTCTACCGTCCACCGTAGCTATATTGTTAGAGATGGTAAAGTCATGCTTGCAGGTTCTGTCGATGATCTCATCAACAATGAAGAAGCCCGTACTCATTACTTAGGAAATGACTTTAGGATGTAACTTCTCGCGATAATCTCGATTGTGCTGACGCCAAAGAAGATTTATCACGGGTATAATAGATATACCCCAAAAATTGTTCTAATAGAGCAAAAAAACCTAACACCAGAAAAGAATAATAAACATAGTCGGGAAACACTAGATAAGACGTAAGACCTACCATGACTAAAAATTGCAGGACTGTTATAAGCTTACTACTCCACACTGCACGACATTGATAACGCTGCCAATCTCCAAGAACGCTCATATAAATGATAAATCCCAAAGAATAAAAATCCCTCGATAAAAGAGCAAAAAGCTGCCAAGCCGCTAATCTCCCTTCAGAAGCTAAAACCCCAAAAACAAAAGAAGCGAAAAACTTATCTAAGATCGGATCGAGAAAGACTCCTGTCAAAGAGCTGCTTTTAAAGCGACGTGCTATATAGCCATCTAAACCATCCGTTATCAAAGCCGCAATAATCAAAAACAGACGTATATTAACGTTGTCGGTCAGAAAACATATCGCTAAAGGCCCTCTTGACAAGGTTAACAGATTGGACATGATCATCATACCGTTTGTTTGATTTTACTCTTATAACGGAAGAATAAAACAATAGAAAATAATATAACAAGAACGAAAGCAATCATCAGCCAATTATAAACTTTGATATAGGAAATCAAGGTCGAGTAATTTCGGCCAAAATAGTAAGCTAACGAAAACAACAGAGTATTACTAAGGGCGCACGCAAAAGCGTCGACTAGCATAAATTTTATAAAGGGGATTTTACTAATGCCTGCCACTAAGAAGAGACCATTGCGTACTCCAAAGGGTATAAAGCGCCCAACAATTAGAGTTACCCCACCATAAGAACGATAAAAATTGTTGATGACAGCTATATAACCTTTATCTTTTAATCTTCTTAAGCGCTTAGAGCGGTTAAAAAGATTTTCGCCTAAAAGGTATCCCATTCCATAAATCATAAGATCAGAGAGATAGCAGCCCAAATAGATCCAGATAAAAAAATATACGGCTTGAAAAACACCTAAATAACTAGCTATCATCCCCCCTATGATCAATAAAACATCTTCGCTAATAGGGAAATTAAAGCCTGCTAAGATCAACAGGCCGAAGATCAAAAAATGTGCATAATCAGCATGAGAAATAATATAATTAACGATAAAATCCATAATGCTAGGCAAGCCTCTGAATTAGCATCAAATATTTTACGCCAACATCAATATAATAGCAACTATTGCATCGATGCTACACATGAGATTATATTGCAATCAGTAAGATTATAACGTAAAGTTTAAGCAAAAACTATTTATCACTATGATCATCACCTGCAGCACTCAAACTACTAAGCTATCATTATCAGCTAACCTACACCCCAATACCCCTCTCGTACTCACTTTAGAGCCTTTCAATGGTCACCATCAAATTGAACTTCACGCCGAACTCGATAAAGACGCTAAAATTATCGCTACTCATAACACCACTAATCCAGAAATTGCTACAGCTCCTGCTTATTATAACAATTTTTTCGAACTCCACCGTCAAGCTATATTCCTATTGATACAAACAGGCCCTCTTTGGACAGCTTTATTATGCTTATCGCATAACGGTCTCTTGGCTTCTTTGAACCCAAAACATTCTAATCTCGCTCTCGATGTTATAAGCGTCAGCCCTCACCATTCCAATATAGCGCGACCAGCCTTGATAGGCCTACAAGGCTTAGAGCCACATAAAATACTAGATACTATCTTTACTTTAGCCTTCAAATATAGTCAAACACCTGGAAGGCTTGCCAATGAAAAACCATCCTATCCTCAATGGCTTAATAATCTAGGTTGGGATTCTAAAATTGCTTACGGAAAAGATATTAGCCATGACAAAATCCTCAACGCTGCCCAAAGCCTTAAGAAAGCTAATTTTCTACCTCATTATGTACTGATTAACGATGGGTGGCAACAATTGTCTAATCACCTCAAAAACTCTAACAGCCTCCCTTCTCTCTTATCTTTTGAAGCCGACAAAGCTAAATTTCCGCAAGGAATCGCTGGAATTGTTAAAGATCTACAAGAAATAGGAGTCCAAAATGTAGGCTTCAGCCATAGCATGATGGGCGCACCGGGAGGGTTACACCCATCATTAGCTTTATCTTATCAAATAACACCCGACAAAAAAGGATCTTATTTTTTAGGAGAAGCTCTTGGCATAACATATAAATTTTATTACGACTATTATTTCTATCTGCGACAACAAGGAGTAACCTTTGTCGAAGTTTGCGACCAAACAAGCCCACATCGCTTCTGCTCCGACCATGTCGACCTTAGTGCTTTATACCAAAACCTACAAATTGCGCTACAATCCAGTGCTTGTTTCCATTTTAATAACGTCTTGCTACAGCGTACTCGTTTGTGCAATGAAAATTTATTGTATTGGTCGAGAAGTCAATTAGCTTATAGCAGCAATGACACTGATTTAAAATGCACCTCGAGTGCAATGCGCTTTATCCGCACTACCCTTACAACATCTTTATGGCTTCAAAGATTATTAGAACCCCATTATGGTCCTTGGCCTAGCAATACAGCCCATAGCGAAACCCTTGCAATGCTTATAGCTCTTTCAGGATCGTTAAATATTAATGGTGATCGCCCTGATGAACATAACACCTCCCTACTTTCCAAGGTCATTCTTCCTTCGGGAAAGATCATAAAAGCCGATGCACCTTTAACTCTATGTAATGACTCTATCACTGCTAATCCGCTGAAAGAAAAGCAATTATACAAGGCCCATACTTACCATGGTGAAAATCTGATCATCATGGCCCTCAATTTATTGACCAGTAGTAAAGGGTCCCTAAAGGGCCATGTTAGCCCTATAGATACCGGCAATCCTACATACGATGAATATGCTGCTTTTAGCTATCGACACGGCTTTTTAGGAACCCTTAACAGCCAAAGCTCTTTGCCCGTCAAAGTCAAACACTATCAAGCAGATATTATTACTTTTACACCCATTAAACAAGGAGTGGCTATCTTAGGGTGCTATTTATACTTCATAGCCTCGGTGCCACTTACCGACGTTAAGTTAACGGAAGATTCTTTGCATATTAGCAGCATGATAACTGCTCCTCTACTCCTCTATAGCCGGCGTCAAATTATGGAAGTTCGCCGCGAAGGCCATGCTATCCCTTGGGAATATGACGAAGAGCGCCAAATCCTTTCCATAGATACCCGCTGTCACCTTGAAAATCACCCTACTACTTACAGTATCTTCTTCGAGTAATACCATTTATCAAAAATAATTTCGTGATTCTAATCTAATCCTTGTTGCACAAAATATCTGGCCCTTGAGAAGTAGCATTGACCGCTATTTCATTAGGGATGTGAGTAGTAGTAGTGGGGAAAGCGATCTCTGCTCCTAGCTCTTCGATAATATCTCCAATAGCTAGAAGAGCTTCTTGCTTAACCGTTAGATAAGTCGTCCTATCAATAGATATTGTAAAAAACGAAACCCAAATATCCAAAGTAAAATCCCCATAGCCAGAGAAAAAAACCTCTACTCTTTGATTGTAGTCTATCTCCTCAAAGTCGGACAAAACATTCCTAATTTTCGCTATTATTGGCTTAATCTTGGCATAATCATCATAACGAATACCTATTGTTTCCTTGACTCGGCGATTATACATCCGAGTTGCGTTAGAGATGATTATCGTCGAGAATAAAGCGTTAGGAACATATACTGGCTGACGATCATACGTATGAAGCTTAGTCTGATACCATCCTATCCGTTCTACAATCCCTTCAATGTTGCGATCCGGCGAAGTAATCCTATCTCCTACAGTAAAAGGATGAGTAAAATAAATCATCAATCCACCAAAGAAGTTGCTGATAACATCTTTAGCAGCAAAGCCTATAGCAATACCTCCCATCCCTCCAAAAGCTAATATTGTAGCTAACTGCACTCCTACCAGGTCTAGGACCATCAAAATCGTTATCAAAACAATCGCAATAGTCACCAACTTCTCAATAATCCGAATAATGTGCAGATGATGCTCGTCTTGCAACTGTAGAGCTCGGTTGACATATCTTTTGGCGACGATTTTTTTCCATCGCATTAAGGCCCAACATCCTATCCCTAGCAGGGCTGCTCTCATCAAGACCCCTATATCGAGATGAAAATCGGCATCAATAGTATTAACTATCGCAATATTCATTAAATAAAACAGCAGCCAAAGCCAAATAAAATAAAATATCGGACTTTTAGCAGCTATAATAAAGTCTTTAAATAAGCGCCCCGACTTCCAAGGGGGCATCTTTTCGACCCTAACAAATACAAATTTTAAAATAAAATTAACCCCTACTGCTGCAATAGTCACCAAGACAGCTTCTATAAGCCAAAAATTGCTAACATCTAAAAATTTTTCCCACATTGTGTTCTCCATTAACTACTTCCCAAAAAAAATGCTAGTATCTTAGAATGCAATTTACATCTATAAAAATGCAATCCAAGAGAGATTTGTCATGAAATTTGTTCAAGAATCACTATTTCATTCTGCTATCCGTTCTTTATTTACAACTTTTTTTGGTATAATAGGATTAGGAATCGGTATTATTGCCATTTTCGCAGGAATCGCTTTCATAACTCCTGCTGAAAATATTATCATGAGTACCAAGCCCAGCGTTTTGCCCTCTGCTGATGGCCAGCGTTATGCTCTGGATTCTAAATCTCCTATAATCTTAAATATTGACATTCAGGGTGTAATAGGCACAGAAAGCCTTAACGCCTCTAGTATCCGCAATCAACTGATAGACTCACGAGAAGGTCCTTTTTCAAAAGATAGGGTGAAGGCTATATTTTTATCGATAAACTCCGGCGGCGGAGCAGCTTTCGAGTCCGACAAAATTTATCGCTTAATCAAAGAGTACAAAGAAAAATATCATGTGCCTGTCTATGCTCATGTTGATGGAATATGTGCCTCTGGAGCAATGTATGCCGCCTGCTCCGCAGATAAAATTTACGCTAATGAAGTTAGCATCGTCGGATCGGTAGGTACAATCATGCAGCCTTTCTTTAACTTCCACCAGCTGCTAGATAAAGTGGGTGTCGACTCTAAAACTATCTCTTCTGGTAAAGATAAGGACCTTATGAACCCCTTCAGGCCGTGGGGAGAAAATGAGGGTAGCTCTTTCCAAAATATTAGCGATCACCTTTACCATGTTTTCGTCGATGTAGTTGCTGCGTCCCGTAAAAATATCAGCAAAGATCAGTTAATCAATAAATACGGCGCTAATATTTTCCCCGCTTCAGAAGCTAAACAATATGGGTTTATTGATGGCGATAATTATAACCGTGACCAAGCCCTCCAAGCCTTAGTAGAAGCTACAGATATTAAAGAAAATCAAAAATATATCGTTGTCAACTTGCGTTCACGAAACTTAATTGCAGACATTTTTGAAAGCAAGCTGCCTTGGAGTGATAAAACTGTTACCCACAAAATACAATTGTCTCCTGAAATCGACAGTAACTTAATGGGGCAATATTTATTCATGTACTGTCCAGGACAATAATCCGTCAATAATCAACTCTTGCGAGCTCCAAGGTTGCAGCTCGCAAGGATCTTTAACTGCTGCCATTCAATCTTTGATTCAAGGCACTTACATAATAATACCATACCTATGAAAAAATTATATCTTATCGATGCTTCGAGTTTTTTATATCGCTCATATTTTGCCATTTCATCGATGACCGACTCACGAGGAGAATCGACGAATGCCTTATACGGCTTTATTCGTTCGGTCCTAAAATTAATCAAAGAATTTAATCCCAACCATGTTGCAGCAATTTTCGATGGCTTTGACAATAAAAAAAAGCGCAGAGAAATTTACCCCGATTACAAAGCCAACCGCGACCCCATCATGGCCGACTTGCCCCACCAAATTCAGTGGGCTGAAGATTTTTGTCGCCACGCGGGCATTCCTTTTGTAGCAGCCGATGGTGTTGAAGCCGATGATACTATTGGAAGTATTGCTTTATGGGCAGAAAAACAAGGATACCAAGTATACATTTGCTCAAGCGATAAAGATCTTGCCCAGTTAGTTTCCGACAATATTTTTATTCTTAACACTTTTAAGAACAACTTAATCATAGACCACCAAGGCGTTGAAGAACTATTCGGAGTGCCTCCTGAAAAAATTGTCGATTATCTAGCTTTGGCTGGCGACACCTCTGATAATGTTCCCGGCTTACCGGGTTTTGGTCCCAAAACGGCTTCTAATCTACTACAAAAGCTAGGTTCGTTGGATTATATCTTAAAACACCCTCAGGAAGTTCCTGGAAAGAAGAAACAAGAAACTATCATCAATCAAGGAGAGCAAGCCCTTCTCAGCAAAAGATTGGTAATGCTAGACACAGAGGTAGAATTCCCTCATTCTCATGATTTTTTTAAGCTTAAGCAATGCGACTCCCAAGACCTTAAAGATTTCTATCTGGAGCATGACTTCCACACTTTAGTTCACTCCCTCCCATCGAACCCTTCTTCTGCCTCTGACAATATCGATGATAAGGAGGAAAAGGTAACTTATCACTTGGTCGACGATCCCAAAAAGCTTAAAAGCTTAATAGATAAACTGAAAAAAGCTGAAGAAGTATGCTTCGATACCGAAACTACTGATGTTCATCCTTTAAAAGCAGAATTAGTAGGTATTGGATTCTGCCTAGCCCCTAAAGAGGCTTGGTATGTGCCTATCAATGGTCAATTAGGGCTTCAAAAAGTTTTGCAAAGCCTAGCACCTCTCTTTAGAGACCCTAAGCTGAAGTTTTATGGCCATAATGTCAAGTATGATTACCATGTTTTAGCAAACTACGGATTAAAGGTCGCTACGATAAGTTTCGATACCATCTTAGCATCTTATCTTTTGAATGCTCATAGCCGCCAGCACTCCTTAGACACTCTAGCACTGCATTATTTTTCCAAAACAAAAACACCTATCAAAGAGTTGATTGGCAGCGGTAAAAATCAAATTACCATGGCCCAAGTCCCTATCGATAAAGTCTGTAATTATTGCTGCGAGGACGTCGACTATACTTGCCGATTAAAAAAAATATTGGATGATGAACTCGAAGAACGCGGCCTCAAAGGTATTTTGACAGACATAGAGCTACCTTTACTGGCGATCCTCGCTAAGATGGAACGTCAAGGTATTTATGTTAATGTCCAAACTCTACACGAGCTTTCTACTACATTTAAGGTAAAGATCGAAAAACTACGACAAGAAATTTTCACCTTGGCAGGCCAAGAGTTTACAATCAATTCCCCTAAGCAGCTCTCGGAAATCCTCTTTGTAAAATTGGGCATCAAACCTCTAAAAAAAACTCAGACAGGCTATTCGACAGATGCTGACGTACTGGAAACTCTCCAGCAAGATCATCCTATAGCAGCTAAAATCCTCGCCTACCGCACCTTAAACAAACTTTGCTCAACATATCTTGATGCTCTACCTAACGAAATTCTACCTAAAACTAATAGAATCCATACTACCTTCAACCAATCAGTAACCGCCACCGGACGCCTCTCATGCCAAAACCCCAACCTCCAAAATATTCCTATCAGAACTGAAGAAGGGAGGATGATAAGACAAGCTTTCCAGCCTCAAAAAGAGGGCTGGTCTTACCTCGCCGCCGACTATTCTCAGATCGAATTACGGCTTTTAGCACACCTTAGCCAAGACCCTAGCCTGCTTAAAGCTTTCCAAAATCATGAAGATATCCATACTTGGACAGCTTCTCAAGTTCTTAACATTCCTTTAGATCAAGTAAATAAAGAACAACGTCGCCAAGCTAAAGCTGTCAACTTTGGGATTATCTATGGCCAACAAGCTTATGGGTTATCTCAAGAGCTAGGAATTTCCTTCCAAGAAGCTGCAGCCTTTATTAAGCAGTATTTTGCGAAATATAGCAAAGTCGAAGATTATATCTCAGAATGTAAAGAAAAAGCTCTCCAAAGCGGTAAGTCTACTACTCTGATCGGCAGAGAGAGAGCTATTCCTGAGATCGATAGTAACAATAAAAATATCCGCTCGTTAGCAGAACGCCTAGCAGTAAACACCCCCCTGCAAGGGACTGCTGCCGATCTTATCAAGTTAGCGATGATTGAACTTGATAAAAGGCTTACTAGAGAAAATCTTCAGGCTATAATGATCTTACAGATCCATGACGAGTTGATTTTCGAAGTTGCTGATCATGATATTGATAAGCTCAGCGCCATCGTCAAAGAAGTTATGGAAAACATTTATAATTTGACAGTACCCCTCACTGTCGATATCGCTGTTGGCAAAAATTGGGCAGAATGTTAAAATTAAAGAAATTAGCCATCACTGGAGGTATCGCCAGTGGCAAGACCACTCTAGCTCATTATTTTAAAGAGCTGGGAGCTTACCTGGTAGAAACCGATGAGGTGGCCCATCAATTGTTATCTCTTAACACCAGCTCAAGTCAAGATATCCTAAAGTTACTAGGCCCTGAGATAATTGCAGGGAATTATCTTGATCGCCGGAGGATTGCCGACAAAGTTTTTAAAAATGCCTCGCTGTTGAAGGCTTTAGAAAAAATCCTCCACCCTAGAATTAGAGCTGAAATAGAGAAGCAATATAATACAGTAAAAAAACAACAACGTTATCCTCTTTTTGTGGTGGAAGTGCCCCTGCTTTTCGAGGTTAGCGAAGAAAGCTTTTATGATTACGTCATCACTGTCATTACTGAAGAGCGCAAATGTATAAAGCGCTTTAAGCAAACAACAGGCTATGACGAAAAAGAATACTATCAACGTATGAACAATCAGTTAACCCCGTCTACGAAGGCTGCTCGCTCAGATTTTATCGTCAACAACAACAGCTCGTTAAAAGCTTTGCGCCGAGAAGCCCAAAACATCTTCAATAAATTATTAGAGGAGAAAAATTAAACCCATGGATTCCCCTAAAAAAAATTCAAAAAAAACCCCTCCACCACCTCCACCTATAGTACGCCATAATACCCCCCCCGAAGAGGCTACTACTACTGCTACTACTGCTAAAGCCCCGAAAACCAAGAATAATAAAAAAAGCGATCCTCTCAAGATTATCAAGATCGCTGACCTACAGCGCATGAATATTGACGAGCTCAATGAATACGCAAAAAATTACGGCATTCCTCATTTGGGTTCGTTGACAAAATCTCAAATGGTTTTTGAAATTGTCAAAGCTATCTCCGAGCGTAGCGATGAAGTTTTATATGGTGAAGGTGTTATCGAGATTCTTCCCGATGGTTTTGGCTTTCTACGCTCTCCTAACTATAACTACCTACCTTCGGCAGAAGATATTTATGTTTCTCCTGCCCAGATTCGTCGCTTCGACCTTAAAAAAGGCGATACTGTCAGCGGCCCTCTTCGTTCTCCTAAAGAAAAAGAAAAATATTTTGCTCTTTTAAAGGTCGATAGTGTTAATGGAACCCCCCCAGAAGTTGCTAAAGAACGGGTGCTCTTTGAAAACTTAACACCTCTATATTCTGCTGAAAGATTAGTGATGGAAACTGATACCAGCAACTTCAACACCCGAGTTTTAGACCTCACAGCCCCCATTGGAAAAGGGCAACGTGGGCTTATAGTATCCCCTCCACGTGCTGGTAAGACGATAATTCTACAAAATATCGCTAATGCTATAACCACTAACAACCCTGAAGTTACCTTACTAGTCTTGCTAATTGATGAGCGTCCCGAAGAAGTTACTGATATGAGCCGATCGGTTAACGGAGAAGTTGTCGCCTCTACCTTTGATGAACCCCCCGAAAGACACGTGCAAATTGCAGAAATGGTGATCGAAAAAGCTCGCCGTCAGGTTGAGCATGGTAAAGATGTTGTCATCCTTCTAGACTCATTAACTCGTTTAGCTAGAGCTTATAATACTGTCCAACCTCATTCAGGAAAGATACTTACCGGTGGTGTCGACGCCAATGCTCTCCACAAACCAAAACGATTTTTTGGTGCTGCCCGTAATGTCGAACAAGGAGGGTCTCTAACTATTATTGCTACCGCTCTGATAGACACTGGTTCTAGAATGGATGAAGTAATTTTCGAAGAGTTTAAGGGCACCGGTAATATGGAGCTAGTCTTGGATCGTCGCCTAGCAGATCGTCGAGTGTATCCTGCTATCGATATCATCAAGAGTGGTACCCGTAAGGAAGAGCTTCTATATCATGTTGATGAGATGGAAAAGATCTTCCAGATACGCCAAGCTGTTTCTGATTTAACCCCTCTAGACGCCATGAACCTTCTTTTGAGCAGGCTTAAAAAAACTCGCAACAATATAGAGTTTTTGGTGTCTATGAAAGACTAGCCTTCAAATCCGTGATTATTGCCAGTTGACAGCATAGAGAGAGTTGTTTACCATGCTATTATCTGGCATTATTAACTGATGTTTTATATTATACCATTTATCACAAATAATTGCGTAATATGTACACGCATCGTGCTTTAGATTTGGTTTACTTTCCTGTAAAGTAACATAAAGATCTTCTTAATCTATTAAATTAGGGCATCCATATATAGTATTGCACAATATCAATTATTAAGGATAATGGGTGGTTCAGGGAGAAATATAAGAGAGGAAGTTTTAGGATGTTTAGGTTATTGTATACTCTGATAATAGCAGGAAGCGCCGTTTTCGGAACATATTGGCTAGTAAATACCACCCCTCAAGTACAAGAATGGTCCCAACATGCTAAAGACCTTCTTAAGAGTTATCTCGATTCAGGAGAATTTTTGACACTCGAAGAGCGCTTTAAACCCGATGATATCATGGCCTCTAATAAACCCGACCTCTTAAAAAGTAAAGATCACCAGTTCATTGACGCTACGCAAATGTTTTTCCCCTACCTTTTACTAGAAGTAAAATACACTTCTCAGCGAAAAACCGAAGAAGGTGTGATTATCTGGGGATTAGAAGACGGTGAAATGGTCTTGGATACCGATAATTGGGAAAAGACCCGTGGCTTTCAAGATGCTATCAATGCCGACGTTAACCGCCAGGAATTCAAGGTTCTCAATGCTTTAGCCTCTAACGGGGGCATCTTAGATCGGGAGCGCTTACAACGTACTCTCCAAATCGATAACGACCTCATCGACACTTGGATCGACAGCCTACGCCGCAAGCAGCTTGTAATTCAAAATGGTAATGAATACCGCCTTCATCTATACCGCCCAAAACTTAGTGTCAAGCCGGCTACTAGAATAGAGGAATCGCTAGTAACTAAGCAGTACAAAGGCTCTAAAAGAATTTCTAGTCGCTACAGTAAATCTCAAATCGAAAAAATCGCCAAAGCTGCTTTCGGAAGCAACTTCGCCATACGCAAGGTTACCGAGGTTTTCTTACCTGTATATGCTATTAGAATCAAAAACCCTGATGGTTCTATCATGACAAGCTACTGGAATGCTCTCAACGAGGCTATGATCGAAGATACTCTAGTATTATAGCCTGCTATTAAACTTCAAATTTATACCAGCAAACAGGAATGCCATGATAAAATATGTCTTCAACAAACACCATCCCCAACTTCTCAGCAACTTTTAGTGAAGCTATTTCAATATAGACGTTGATGTTTATTGCTGGTAAATTTCCCCTGATATAATCCAAACATGCTCTAATACCATTCATCAAAAACAATCTTTCTGAAGTTGCTATGATGTCATTGCTCATATTATGCCAACCTTAATCGGCATCACTGTATATACTATTAGGTATTAGTATTAGAAAGGCTATCCTCATAAATGGCCTGAAGAGCACCTTTCAAAGCCCCAAGACCTGTTTTTTCGGCAGCCGACACCTTATAAAGGTTTTCCTGTCGCTCAGGATAATTCTTGAGAAATTCTTCAATGTACAGCTCCGCTAAAGGATGGTCAATTTTGTTCAATACTACTATAAAAGGCTTCTCCAAAATCGCTGGATTATATAAACGAATTTCCTCTCGAAGCTTAATATAATCGGTCCAAGGATCGCGACCATCGATGCCTGAAGCATCCAACACGTATACTAACACTTTGGTACGTTCAATATGACGCAAAAATTCTAACCCCAAACCTTTATCCTGAGCAGCACCTTCGATAATCCCAGGGATATCAGCCAATAACGCTTTACTATAATCATCGAAAAATAAATACCCTAGAGTAGGGCGTAAAGTTGTAAAAGGATAAGGAGCAATCTTCGCTGATACCGCCGTCAACGCTGATACTAAGGTAGATTTTCCTGCATTGGGATACCCTATTAAACCGATATCTGCAATCAACTTTAATTCGAGCTCTACCTGTATAGTGTCACCGATTTTACCTTCCGTACAAATATTAGGTGCTCTGTTTGTCGAGGTTTTAAAGGTCTTATTACCTCGGCCTCCTCGGCCTCCTCGGCAAATCACCATTTCTTGCCCTGGCTCAGTAAAATCACATAATATTTTTCCAGTAAGAGAATCTTTGAGCAAAGTTCCGCAAGGAATGCTTACTACCAGATTCTGACCGCTCTTACCATTACACCCATTAATCCCTCCCGGCTGGCCTTTCTTAGCAGTAATCTTACGGCGGTTGCGAAATTTTTCTAGGGAAGGCGTTTGCTCATCAACCCTTAAAATAATATCGCCGCCTTTACCGCCATTACCACCCATAGGTCCGCCTTTGGCTATGTAACGCTCTCTTCTCCACGCTACTATCCCATTGCCACCTTTGCCGGCTACAAGCTCTAATGTCACTCTATCTGTAAACATAATCTTCGCTGAAATATAAATATAAAAAGGCCCAAAATATATTCTGGGCCTCACGTAAAAAAAAAATTTAATGACCTGTCAAGCCTTTCTTAGGCAACAGACTTAACGGCAACGTAAGTCTTATCAGTCTTCCTAAAAGCCACCACACCGTCAACTAGAGCAAATAAAGTGTCATCATTAGCTCTTTTGACATTCTTAGACGGATGCCATTTAGTGCCTCGCTGACGTACTAAGATAGTGCCAGCAGTTACAAATTGCCCCGCATTGGCTTTGATGCCTAGACGCTTAGAATGAGAATCGCGTCCATTACGTGTAGAACCTTGTCCTTTTTTATGTGCCATACTAAACTATCTCCACTTACTCTTCTTGCTGCTTATTACCTTTTTTGATACCGGTAATCTTGACTCTAGAATATGACTGACGATGGCCAATCTTCTTCTGGGTATCCTGACGTCGCTTATACTTAAAGGCAATAACCTTGGGGCCTTTAACTGTCTCTACAACTTGACCGCTTACATTGAATTCTTCCAAATAAGGAGCTCCAACATGTTTAGCTTCTCCATCGTCAACAAACAAAACTTCTTTAAAAGTCACGGATTCACCAGCTGCGAGGCCTAACAGCTCAACATCGACTATATCGCCTTCCTGCACTCGGTGCTGTTTCCCACCGCTTTTAATGATAGCGTACATTTCACCACTCCGTTTTCCATAATAATTGCTTTTTTAGAAGTTGTAAAGTATACCTAGGATCATATTATGAATCAATGAAAAAACTATTCTTTCTTTCGATGAGTATCATTTTTTTAAAACATCCCCTTTTACCACAGGAAATTGACCGTATTAAACACGAATTTCCTCAGCACACCATATTATCTTCTGACACCGTCACAACAGGAGATCTTAATAACGTAGAAATTGCTTATGCCCACAGCTTCGAAAAGGAGGATTTTGAAAAAATGCCTTTTTTACGCTGGATCCATTCACCGTATCCTTCATTGGACGGGTTATATATGCCCAAGGTCCAAGAAAAAGGTAATATCTTGGTAACTTCGACCAAGGAAAAAGATGTCGAGCAAGCGGGAGAATTTGCAGTAGCAGCAATGTTAACCTTTGCCAAACGTTTTTTCGAATGGCATAACGTCGCCGACCCTAGCTCCTCATGGAACAATCCTTTGCGCGATACTCTTTGGACTTTAAAAGGGCGCAAACTACTTCAAATAGGCCTCGGACCTATCGGTACTAACATCACTCTCAGAGCTAAAAAAATAGGGCTAACAGTTTGGGGAGTAGATAACCGCCGAACCTACCACCAACACTGCAATAAGACCTTTGCATTAAGCAGGATACATTCTTTGTTGCCTAATGTCGATATTGTCAGCATCAGCATACCCCGTGACCGCCCCTACTCCTATCACTTTGGTGAAGACGAGCTAAAGCTCATGAAAAACGATTCCATCTTACTAATCACAGGCTGCGGAGGAATCGTTGATGAGTATCAGCTAAGTATATTCGCACAACAACCTAAATTCAGAGGCGTATTGATAGATGCTTTTGCCAATCCACCATTATCCAAAACTTCTCCTCTCTGGAAAATACCCAATGTATTGATAACCCCTCAGATAGCGTCTTTTCCCGAATCATCGGAAAGAACGGCTTTTTCGACCTTCCTTTTTAACCTGCGACAATTTGCTGCAGGGCATTACAGTGAAATGAAAAACCTCAGAGTGTAACTTTTGTGAATACAGCTAAGGATACTCGATGGTTGTCACTTTAATCGCGGGGCAAATTATTAAAAAGGCCTATAATATCTTCTATCGTTCCTCTTCGGGAAGGGTCGCTTTGCAAGCAACACCGAATGAGATATTCTGGCGAAGATTTGTCAGAAGGCCAAGGGTAGCAACTTTCATAGTCCTTTCGCCCTCGCCGCGTAGCAAAATGGCTTAGATTACGTATAAAAAGGCGATGCTCTTGAATACAGCCATCTTGTACAGGCAAAATTGGCAGAAAATAAGGTTGCTTCAATAATTGCCAAACAACCATTCCAACCATCCAAATATCGATTTTTCTAAGATCTTTCCTTGAAAAACTTTGATTATTAGGTGACAAATAGGCAGCAGCTAACTCGGGAGGCCAATAAGCAATATTGCCTAACTTCATTTGGTAAATAGAAATTTTGTTTATTCTACCTGTAAAATCGATAGCATTGTGGAAATCGGTAAGCGCCGCGCTAAATTTATTACCCTCATCCTTTCTTACTAAAATATTTGCCAGCTTAATGTTGAGGTGAGCAATACTTTTCTTATGTAGATACCTTACACCTAGAAGAAGGTCGTTAATAACATCAAGACACTGATAGTAGCTAAGTTTAGCCTTACACTCTTTTAGAGAAAGCTGGTTATAATATTCCATTACTATATAACGATTGCTTTTATGAGGAACTACTTTCACAATTCCAGGATTGCCTGAGACTTTTTCAAGCAATTGCTGCTCTTGCTGAAAAGCCAAGGTAGAACTCGACTTTTTTGATTTATTAAAAGCTGCTATTAAAAGCCTATCACGCTTCCATTGATAAGCCACTCTCACTGCCTTATGCGAAGAGTTAACCAAGTTAAAGGGAAATAATGTAACCTCTTCATCTAAATGAGGCTTTCCATAACACCCAAAGAAAAACTGAAAACTATACTTAGCAATCTTTTGTATTAAGATTTGTTCATCTTCTTGAGCAAGGTGTAAATGTATTAACCCTTTTTGAAAGGTTTCTGAAACCTGTAGGAATTGCTCTTTTCTACTATCGAAAATTTTCTGTATGCGAAAACAGGGGTCTTCATAAAAGCCTTTATAAACTCGCCAAGGAAGAGATTCAGCATTAATGTTAAGAACACGGGCTAGAGATTCAATTTCAACTAAAAAATAATTTTCCTCTCCGTCTACGACAACACGCGCACCTAAGCTTTTTAGACCTTTTAATTCTTCGGCGGTAAAAGTCTTTTTCCCTTGTAACCTGGATTCCCAACAACACATAACGATACTGACCTCTGAAAACTCCTTAACTCCTTGAAAATCTGAGTTCTTTA
>JBNJDP010000024.1:0-20787 GCA_051744985.1 Chlamydiota bacterium
ATAGCAACACGTTATGATAAAACAGCTTTGATGTTTAAAGCAGGCGTTATTATAGCGAGTATTATCATGTGGGTGAAACTTTAAGGACAGAGCCTAAGGTAATAACTCGATAGTTTTAAAGCCTGCATCTTTACATATCTTTTCGAGAAATTCTTTTTTGTATCCTACAGCAGCTTCAGGGTATTTTATGTTTTCAACGTAGGCATTACCTATGCGGTGTTTAAATGTCCATCTTTTGCCAAGATATTTTTTCATGTTATCTAAACAAAAAAGAGAAATTTCTAAGACCCCGCCTTCTTTTAAAACACGGTAAGATTCATTTAAATAGTGAATAAAATCTTCTTCCAATAGATGAGAAAATAATGAGTTTCCAAAGGCATAATCGATTGTATTGTCTTCCAAGGGAAATTTATACTCTAAAGCAGGCTTGCCTTGGGGGTTATAAGTGTTGGTATATACATTAGCATGGTGGAAACAAAATTTTTCGCTAGGGAAATTCTTTTTGCACTATTCGATCATTTCTTTATCAACATCGATACCATAATATTTACCACCGTCTTGTCCGTAGTGGGATCCATAGGATGAAAAATCTTTTAAAACAGTAGCAAACCTTCCACAGCCACATCCGATATCTAGGATATTGGAATTCATAGATACGGCCTTTTCATTTAAAGCTCGCATCCAATAATTGACAGCGCTATATTTGTAGCCTATGTGGTTGTTGAAAATACGATTGCTTACACCAATACGAATGCGGAATTTATTTGGAGGAAGGTTTTTTAGTTCACGAAAAAATAATGAAAAAAATTTGTCTGCTGCAGCTAGAGGAGTAGTAAACATAGGGTTGCGAGAAGCTACAGGAATAGCGGGAACATACTTTCTAATAAATTTGTCTAAATTTTTCATAACTAAGCCAGGCTGATTTTTAAAAAATGCGATAATACTATTAGCTTTTAGAAAGGTCAAGGGGAAAAGTAGATGATTCTATTACAGGTTAGATGCTTCTCACATATATGGTCTGAGCGCCTAACAAAAACGTTTCTAAGACCGTAAATTCAAAACGGCCAACGTTGACGGTTTCACCCTTTTCCGGTTCATGACCCAGCAAGTGCCTGATGAGCTGGGAAAGGGTTTCTTGGCCGTAAGCAGGAAGATCAGACCCGTATTGCCGGTTAAAATCGGCAATACGGATATTGCCTGGTAGCGTTCGTTCAATAATTAGATGATGGCGTGCTAGCTTTGCTGGTGGAATACTTCCCTTAGGTAATTGCATTTCTCCAAAGATTTCATCGAAGATATCTTGAAGGGTTAAAATCCCTATAGCATGGCCTTGCCGGTTTAATACGATGGCGATATTACGGTTTGAGGAACGAAATTCTGTTAAAATTTGATGGAGATCGGCATTCCTAGTGATAAACCATGGCGGAGTGATGTATTCGCGAACATAATGGTGGTCGGGGACGCTAATAAGTTTGCGGGGTACAGCGATGCCTACAACATTTTGACGGGAACGGTGGTAGACTGGTAAGGTGGGATAATAAGCTTGGCGTAGAATGTTGCGCATATGGGCAATAGTGCAAGCTGAAGGGAGCATCTGCACTTCTTTTAACGGGGTCATAATCTGATCGGCAGTTTTATCATGGAGATAAAAAATATTTCTTGCAATGGCGTTGAAGTCATCAGGCTCATCAGGGGACATTAAGGTGTGCTCAGGATTTTCGATAGCTTTCTGAATTTCGTCGCGCGATAAGTGTAGAACAGACTTGTTGGAATTTGATCCAATAAGAAAGTTAACCATACGGGCGATAATATCTATAATCCAGATGGCAGGGGTCATAATTTTGGAAGAAAAATATAGGATAGGAGCTCCTAACATGGCGACATGTTCAGCATAACGCCTCGCCGCAAACATTGGTGATACTTCTGCAAAGATCGTTACTAACAACACCTGAGTGATAGGGGCGAGGTTGGGGTTAATATTGAGAGCAGAATATAGTTCCCGAGAACATTCAGAGCCCATTTGCAGGGCTATATTAACGCCCAGTAGAGTAGTTCCAAAAAGGCGGGTAGGCCGGTGAAGCAGGTGGTTGAGCCAGATTGCACGCTTGTTACCTTTACTAATATAATATTGAAGCCGCACCTTATTAAAAGATACTCCTGCCATTTCGATCATCGTATAAAAAGCATGGATTGCTATAAATGTCAGTGTAAGTAATAACCATAAAAGGGCTTGATTGTTCATAAATAAATCTATTTCCTGGAAGTTGTAGCTGGATATAGTTTGCGAACATAAACTCTGCGGACTCTATTAGGGTCCGCCGCTAAAATTTGAAAAAGTAAGCCGTGACTTTTTAAACTCTTGCCAGCTTGGGGGATATCACCAAGCTTTTCAGTAAGCCACCCTCCTATAGTTACCATATTAGTAGGGCTTTTTATGTTGATGTTGAAGAATTCTTCCAATTCGTTGATTTCCATCTTCCCACTAGCGATGATGACATCTCTCCCTGCAGGAGTGTAGTGTTTATATTGTTTTTGGTCAGGAGCAACCCGCCCAACAACCTCGTTAAAAAGATCCTCTCGGGTTATCACCCCTTCGATAATACCATATTCGTTGACAGCAATAGCCATAGTTTCATTTTTAACTTCATAAGATCGAAAAAGTTGGGGGGCCGTCGTTGTTTCTGGCACAAAAAAGGGTTTATAAAGATAGGGGAGTAGATCTTCGTTACTTTCGATATTATGGCGGTTAAGCAAAAATTGGCGAGCGGAGATAATACCTTTGAGGTTGTCGAGCCCTCCTTTAGTAACAGGAATCCGGGAATAGTGCTTTTCTTGAAATAAGCTCTTAAGTTCTTCTAAAGGATTTTGAAGATCGTAATAGACAATATCTTCGCGGGGGCGCATCAGCTCTTTAACAGTAGCTTCTTGAAGGTTAAGATAACCATGCATTAGCTGAGCCTCATCAGTTTTTAGGACACCATCTTGTTGTGAAGTGCGTAAAATATACTGAAGCTCTGCCTTAGATATAGGCTTTTCTTTTCTTAAGAAAAAAAAGATCGTCTTGGAAATATAGCTGGTAATTGCTATCAGAAAATAGCGCAAAGGTCCAAAAGAGCGCTGGAGAAAAGCTACCACCGGTGCTGCTACCTTAGAAAAACGAACATTATTGTTGATGGCAATAGACTTAGGAATAATTTCACCAAAAACTAAAGTTAGCATCAGGGGGACACCTACCTTGAGAGTCCAGCGATGAGAACCTTGGAAAAGGTTTGAAGATAAATTCTGCACCATAATATTAGCCAGAATGTTGGACATTAAAATGGTAACCAGTAAATCCCTAGGTTTTAATACCAGCCGAGCGATGAGCCTTTTGAGCTTTTGACGGCTATCACGATAAGCGTGAATCTTCATCGATGATAGAGAAAAAAGTGCTGTTTCCGATCCCGATAAGAATGCTGAGCATATGGTGAAAGCTATAATACTTATAATTAGTAAAGTTACATTCATGAGTCGTTGGATTTTTCGTAAAAATATACTTTAGTTTGCCCTTCAGGTACCAAGCCGACCTCACGCTTTAAGGTTAGCTCTACCCAGGTATAATCGTTATAGCTGTTTAATTGAAGTGACAAATTTTCTTGCTCTTCTTGGGATTCGCGACTTTGTTGCTCTAAAAGAGTAAGCTGCTGTTGTAATTGGTAGTATTCCTGATTTTGGTCATGATTTAACTTTTCATAAGTTAACAAGCAGGCAACCACAAAAATTATCGCCCACCAGGAATTTATAAAAACCTCGCGGTAAAAGAAGGTGGAAAAAGAACCTTGATGATATGGAGTTGATGGATATAGCATATCGTTACTAGTTTTGGGAATCTCGTTAATATTATTAGGTTCTTTATTTTTTGGTAAGGAGCTTAGAAACTACTTGGTCATCATAAGCGACTAAATAGCTACACGGTCATCATCTTTACCTGTTATCTCATGTTGGAGAATATCCTTTTTGTGATAATTTTATACAAAAGTTAATTTTTGTGGTTGAAAATAATTGGGGTCAGGAGATAATATTTGTAACTTCTCAATGACGATCTTGGGGTGTAGCCAAGCGGTAAGGCAGCGGTTTTTGGTATCGCCATGCGGAGGTTCGAATCCTCCCACCCCAATTTTAGCTGTAAAAAGGCAGGGTATCATGGAAGACGGTCACGTTAAGCTTTTCGCTGGCGTTTCTCATCCGGTTTTAGCCCACCAAATTTCTGAGCACCTCGATCTGCCGCTGGGGCAAGTTCTTTTAGGGGTTTTTCCTGATGGTGAAAGTCGAGTGGAGATTAAAGAAAGCGTCCGAGGTAAGGACGTTTTTTTATTGCAGTCAGTAGTGGGCACTCCTAATGATTACCTTATGCAGCTTTTAATTATGGCTGACGCTTGTAAAAGAGGCTCAGCAAAAAGTATTACGGCGATTATTCCTTACTTTGGGTATTGTCGCCAGGATCGTCGGGATAAAGCACGAGTGCCGATAACAGCCCGCTTGGTAGCTAATTTGCTAGAACGGGCAGGGTGTACTCATATCCTGACCATGGACTTGCATAGCGATCAAGTTCAGGGTTTTTTTGATGCGCCTGTTGACAATTTGCATGCCTGCCCACGGCTTTTGGAAGCTGTAAAGGATTGCAAGCTTCAGGACCTGGTAGTGGCCGCTGCCGATATAGGCGGCAGTAAACTCGCCAGAGATTATGCTGATAACCTCGGATGCGGCATTGCCGTTATGGATAAACAGCGTAAAGGGCCTGAAGATGTTACTACACAGCATGTGGTAGGTGATGTCAGCGGCAAAGATGTGCTTATTGTTGACGATATGGTCTCCACTGGCGGTACACTTCTCAATGCTATAGAGAATTGCTGTCAAGCAGGAGCTAGAAGAATAGTGGTTGCTGTCACCCACGGTCTTTTTTCTCAAGAGACCTTGGAGCGAATTGTAGCAAGCCCTATAGAAAAAATTATTGTTAGTAATACCATTCCAGGGACTGATGACCTTGAACACCCTAAGGTGCAGGTCACTTCCATTGCCAGGCTATTTAGTGAGGCAATAAAGCGTGTTATTTCTACAGCCTCTCCCGGGGCTCAAGGATCTCGATTTCTGGAATAGTATAGAGTAAAGTTTTAGCTATTATAAAGATAGCTGGATAGTGCCGAGGGGAATTCCCCTTAGGCTTATTTCTCGCTATAGGCGAGGCAATTGTTAGTTTAAAAGCAAGGATAAGTATTTTATGAAACTAGCTATTACTAAAAGACTGAAAGACAAGAAAAAAGACGTTAAGCGTCTAAGACGTGCTGGCGCCATTCCCGCAGTGATATACTCGGGGCAAAACCCTGCTGAAAACATTACTGTTGAAGAGGCAGAGCTTCAGGCGATTTTGCGCAGCATTCCAAAGGGATCGCTGTCGACAAAAGTTTTGACTTTAGTTGATGACCAAGGGAAAGAGCGTAAAGCAATAGTCAAAGATATTCAATATCATGTGACTAGTTATGATATCATCCACCTTGATTTTGAAGAACTGTATGATGACCGTCCTGTTAACATCAATGTTCCTATTAATTATGTGGGAGTTGAAGAGTGTAAAGGTATCAAGCTCGGCGGTTTTTTACGCAAGATCTTGCGACGCTGTAAAGTGCGCTGTTTGCCTGCCGATATCCCTACAGATTTTGAAATAGATGTTTCAGATCTGGGATTGCAGCAGTCTTGCCGACTTAAAGCCATTGAGCTTTCCAAAGGTATAACACCTTTATATAAAATGGAAGATGTCGCGGTTATTATTGCTAAACGTTAATTAAAGAAGCTTTGGAAACAAAACAGCACTGCCTTATTGTAGGCTTGGGAAACCCTGAGAAGAAATATTCCAAAACTCGCCATAACGTTGGCTTCATGGCTATCGAAACATTGGCGCGTCATTGGGGGATTACCTTCAAAGAAGAAAAACGCCTTCAGGGGTTGATAAGCCGAACTCAAAAGGATGGCGTTAGTGTAAGATTGTTGATGCCTACGACGTATATGAATAATAGTGGTTTGGCTGTTAGAAAGTGTAGCGATTATTTCGGTATTGGCCCGGAAAATATTTTGGTGATCTGTGATGATATAGCATTGCCTTTTGGGCACCTCCGTTTGCGCCCCCAGGGTGGCTCCGGAGGTCATAATGGGCTCAAAGATATTTCATCTCGGATAGGCTCTACTCATTATCCGCGTTTGAGGATAGGAATAAACGGTCAATATGCGAAGGATTTGAAGGATTATGTCCTCAAAGACTTTTCAGCTACTGAGATGCGGGCCTTGCCCGAAGTTCTTGAACGTAGTACTGCAATTGCTCAACAATGGGTGCTGGAAGATGTTTACAAAGTTATGAATGACGTTAATGCAAAACTTACTAAAAAAGAAAAAAATCTAGAATCCCCCAAAGGGATAGGAGAACAATGATGAATAAAGAAGCTAAAAATTTATACGAAGGGATGTTTATACTTTCGACAACTCTTAGTGAAGACGCTCGCCAGAAGAGTCTGGAGCGGATTACCTCTGAGATAGAAGAAAGAGGTGGTGAAATTCATAAAATTCACAATCAAGGGCGCCGGAAGCTGGCTTATGAGATCCAGGAACATCGCGAAGGTTATTATTATCTGATTTACTTTTCTGTAGCTCCTGCGGCTATCACAGAACTATGGCGCGAGTATCATCTCAATGAAGATTTGATACGTTTTATCACTTTGCGCACAAATGAAGTTAAAGAAACTTTAGAATTTAAATCTTTAGCGGAACAATAAGGAAGATTAGTTATGAAAAAATCATTTGGATATTCTAGCCGGCAGAAAAAGCGTAAGCAATGTCCTTTTACAGCTGCAGGCATCAAGCCCAAAGAAATCGACTATAAAGATGTTGATACTTTGCAACGCTTTATCACTGACCGTGGTAAGGTTCTACCACGACGTATTACCGGAGTTTCGGCGGCACATCAACGTTATTTAGCTCAGGCTATTAAACGTGCTCGACAAGTGGCTTTATTACCATTTGTTGCTGAAGAATAAAATCTAATTAAGGAGTATTGAGATGTCGAAACAGTCACAAGTACTACTGCTCGAAGATATTGCAAAGCTTGGCAACAAAGGGGCCGTGGTTTCTGTAAAGCCTGGTTACGCTCGTAATTTCCTCTTCCCACAAGGTAAAGCGGTAATTGCTAATGAAAAGGCTAAACGCATGCAAATGCGTTTGCAAGAAGAGCGTGCTAAACAAGCTGCTGACGATAAAGAACAAGCTGAGCTTATTAAATCTAGAGTTGAAGGTATCACCATTAGCACTATCGTAAAGGTCGACCCTATTGGCCATTTGTACGGTTCTGTTAAAGCTGCCGATATTGTACAGCTTCTGGATCAGGAAGGCATTACTGTTGACAAGCACGAAGTAGTGCTGCCTAAGCCCATCAAAAGCGTAGGAACCCATGAGATTTCGCTAAACCTTAAAGAAGGTGTCGTAGCGAATTTCAAGATGGAAGTCTTACCTGAAGGGCAAGAGGAACCTCAAGAGGTCCAAGAATAACAGGCTTGCCTTAAATGAGGGGTGCTCGCTATTTATAATAATAGTCGAGTACCTCTTGATTAATTTTATCAGGCTATAATAATCGCATCTATGAGTCAAAAATTTTACTCTCCAGCAAAGATCAACATTTTTTTGCATGTGTTAAGGCGTCGCAATGACGGTTTCCATGATATAGCTTCTTTATTTCAAGCTATTGATTTATGTGACGAGCTTAACATCACTTTTAGTGAAGATGATAAGTTCACTTGTAATCGCGATGATATCCCCCAGGATAGTTCCAATCTAGTGATTCAAGCCCGAGATCTTTTTCGCCGCAAGACAGGTATAAATACCGGGTTGGCAATAGACCTTCACAAAAAAATTCCGGCACAAGCAGGCTTAGGCGGAGGAAGTAGTAATGCTGCTACTACGCTATGGGCGCTCAATGAAATTGCTGGGAGGCCAGCGACTTCCAGTGACCTCGCATTATGGGGCGCTGCCTTGGGCTCTGATGTGCCATTTTTCTTCTCTAGTGGAGCGGCTATTTGTTCTGGAAGAGGAGAAAGTGTAACCTCTGTAGCAGCTTTGCCGTCAAATAAAGTGTGGGTCATCAAACCATCAATAGGATTGTCAACACCTGCCGTATACCAGGCGTTGGATCCCCAGAAATTCTTCGACCACGATCACAAAAGGTTGTTGGATGAGATTTATAGGGGTGATTATTCCCATATTTCCAATGATCTAGAAGCTGCCGCCTTAAAGTTGCTTCCACAGCTCCAAGATCTGAAACAGCAGCTTGTCAAAGGCGACCATCAGGCAGTATTTATGACAGGTTCAGGTACGACCTTTATATGTTTAGGGGGAGAGGAACCTTCTCTTTTAGGTGAAGATGTTAAGGTTTTTGAGGCCGGCTTCATCACCCGTCGTCAAGATAACTGGTATTACCCCAATATCCTTTTAAATGCTTAAGGTTTTTCTTTTGGGAATACTATGCTATACTAACCTCGTCTTAACGATAAGGATGATAATATGACAAAATACGATAATGGCTTAATTGTAGTAACAGGCGGCGCGGGGTTTATAGGTTCAGGAGTTATCCGTGAACTCAATAACCGAGGTCTTAGCAACCTTGTAGTAGTCGATGACCTCAAGGATACAGAAAAGTGGAAAAATCTTGTCGGCAAGCAATTTCTTGATATTATCTCTAAAAATGATCTCTTCGAATGGCTTGAAGGTCGAGAGTCGGAAGTTAAAGCCTTTATCCATATGGGAGCTTGCTCTAGTACTGTCGAGAGGGATGCAGGCTATCTCCTAGAAAATAATTATCGCTATACTTTGCGCTTAGCAGAATATGCCCTTAGTAATCAACAGCGTTTTATCTATGCTTCTTCAGCAGCTACTTATGGCGATGGTTCTTTGGGGTTCAGCGATGACCACAGCCTGCTGGAAACTTTGCAGCCCCTTAATATGTATGGTTATTCCAAGCACCTTTTTGACCTTTGGGCTAAGCGTCAAGGCGTTCTTGGTCAGGTTGTAGGGTTGAAATTTTTCAATATCTTTGGGCCTAATGAGCATCACAAAGGCAGAATGTCGTCAGTGATACCAAAATTCTTGGATAGCGTTCGCAGCAAAGGTGAAATAGGACTCTTCAAATCATCAGATCCTGCTAAGTATGCCGATGGGGGGCAAATGCGTGACTTTTTGTATGTTAAAGATGCTGCAAGGATGGTTTGCGATCTGTTAGAAAGCGATGCTAGCGGGATTTATAACATCGGTAGTGGGCAAGCAACAACATGGAATGTTGTTGCTAAGGCAGTAATCGATGCTATGAAGGTTTCGGCAAAGATCAATTATATCGATATGCCTGTCGACCTCCAGGGTAAATATCAGAATTATTCTCGAGCTGTGATGAATAAGATTCATAGCTTACAGGATGTCGATGGCACAGCAACGCCTATTGAGGAAAGTGTTAGAGAGCATGTTCAAGAGTATTTGATGAGAGGTAGATTATGGTAGTCTTTGAGAGGGCTTTTAACAATCTCAACACTTTTAAAGCATTGGTCATCGGCGATTTCATGCTCGACAAGTATACTATTGGCACTGTACAGCGTATCTCTCCCGAAGCACCGGTATCGGTCTTAAAAGTAGAGCGTGAAGAATATCGCCCCGGAGGTGCCGGAAATGTTGCCTTGAACCTGACATCCCTAGGCGGTGATGTCGTTAGTATGGGAAGAGTCGGCAAGGATGAAGCAGGAGAACTGTTAAAAAATGTTCTTCAGGAAGCCAACGTTTCCCCGTTAGGACTTATATCTCAAGATAATCATCAGACGCCTATAAAAAATAGGATGATCGCCGAAAGTCAGCAAATAGTAAGGGTCGATCATGAAAATATTCAGGAGATTACGCCGGAACTTGAAGAAGAAGCTTTGGGTCAGCTGGAAAAGTTGATCGAAACCGTTCAGGTTGTAGGGATTTCCGATTACGGAAAAGGCTTTTTAAAGCATAGTTTGTTGGAGAAAATTATTGCTAAAGCTCGCCGATCAGGGGTGGCGGTTATCGTCGACCCTAAAGGGATAGATTTTAGTAAATACCGCCATGCTACTATCATAAAGCCTAACAAAAAAGAAGCTTATGAAGCTGCAGGGTTGCCTAAAGAGGCTCCCATTGAAGATGTTGCTGCAAAGCTCCTGGAAATAACTGCCGCCGATCATATTATGATAACTCGTTCGGAGGAAGGTATTTCGCTTTTCAGTCAGAATGGTGATCATAAACTTTATCCTGTCAATGTTCGCCAGGTTTGTGATGTTACTGGTGCCGGTGATACGGTTTTATCGACATTGATGTGCTCTATGGCCAATAACCTTCCGATTGAAGATGCTGTTAAACTCTCCAATATTGCAGCTGGTATCGCTGTCGAACATTTTGGCTGTGCTAGGATTTGCTTGGCAGAAATTGCTCAACGGCTGCTGGAAGAAAATGTCGTCAACAAGGTCTTCGAAGAAGAACACCTCTTTGCTTTGCGTCAGATCTTAAAAGGTAAGCAGGCGGTAATTCTAGGAGTTTATGCCGACAAAGGTTTGACGCCAGCGATTTTTAAAGCCATCAAACAGTATGGTAAAAATCATCAACGAGAGCTCTTGCTGTATATTAGAGACCCTCATCCTGACGAAGAGCTGTTAAGGGTTTTAGCCTCTTTCCATGATATAAGCTATATCATCATCAAGAGTGAAAGCCTTGACAACCTCTGCCGGGTTGTAAAACCTAGTGCCGTCTACGTCGTCGAAGGTCAGTCTATCGCTCCTCTGCAGCGAGTGGAAAATCTTTTGGGGTAACCCACAACGTTATTATAATTAATCATCTCTTTGAATAACGGTTGTGCTGACCCATTGCTTGTGAGGGTAGGAGGTGACAGTCAGGCGGGAGTTTATATCACTTAGAGAGGCGACAAGCTCTTCATCATAAGGAAAAATATTAAACCAGCGTAGCTTAGGGATATCGGCGATAATCTCTTTTAAAAGGTCTAGAGGTGGCAGCTGGCGAAAAATTTCGATACTTAAAGCTTCCAGAGCTTGAGCTTGGCAGGTAAAACTTCGCAGTTTTTGCCAGTCAAAACCTCTATTGGCGACGAAACCCGCAAACTTTAGGCGAGGGCAGGAAGTAGCTAAATCTTTTAGGCCTTGATGACTCAGAGCAGGTGAGACAGTGATGGTCAGCGAGCGCAGACGCGGTGCTTTACTAGCAAAGTTTTTCAATAGGCTGTCATTAAGGTCATCAGCATAATAAGTTGCTGCTAGCAGTGAAGGGTTGTTTTCGGCCAACATTATAGGGGTATCTTCAAGGTAGCGGATGTCGAAGCTCATCAAATTGTGGGTAGCCTTGGCGAGATTACTAGTATGGGCTATAAGAGCTTGATCATGATGGATAATTAACACCTTCAGATTGGGGTTGGCTTTGATAAGGTTGACTGCTCCTCGCCCCATCTGGCTGCATTGGCTGAGGTCTAAAAAGTGTAAGTTGCCCGTCGACTCAGAAAGCCTTTGGAGGTGTTTGTCGGAAATCGTGGATGATATTAAAGCCAGCTCCGATAATAGGGGATTAGCAATAGCTAGTTCAATAGCATCTTCTGGAGAGATAGCCTTAGGACCATAACCAATGTTGTCGCGTAACTCTAACGACTTTAGGTTGCCTAGGCCGTGGGAAGTGTTTTTAGAAGGTATGAGGTTTTTTTTGAAAGCCTGGGGGTCATACTTTCCTCCGACTAAAGATAATGATGATAGCCTAAGCTGCCCGATAAAATGCATGTCGTTAGCATTAAGAGGTAGCTGTTCGAGGTGTAAACTTTTGAGTTTAGAGCAATTGTGAAGCTGGTTGAACAGCTGTTGGAGGAATTTCAAACCTATCCTATATAATTTGAGCGTCGAAAGATGCTCGAGAGAGGCTATGGCCTCCGCGCCCTTAGTGCCTAAACGGTCTGACGTGCTCCCTCCTTGCTCGAGGCTTAATTCTTCAATCTGATCAAAAATTTTTGTCATGCTTGCAAATAGATCGTCGCTAAGGGTGGCAGAAACTTCTAAATGGGCTTTTTTTATGAGGTCCTTGTTTTCGATCAATAAAACCATATCAGCAGGAGAGACGTTGGAAAGATCACCATCGGTGTCATTCCAACATTTTTCAAGGAGATGAGTGCAGAAGAGCTCCTTATAAGAACGATAATATGATCGGTCGAGGAGGTCGATATTACGGTGGCGGCAAACATTTCCCCAAGCTTGTTCTAACTGCTGTTCTAGGTTATCGATAAAGTGTTCCTGGCATAAAAAATCGTCCTTAAAAGCTTGATGGTAGTTCCTTGGCAGCCATGATAGCCAAAACTTTTGGAGGTGTTCGACACTATAAATAGTAAGCTGGCGTGCTTGCTCTAAACCTGCTAATGATAAAAAGTTTTCCCACCGGCGTAAAAACCCTATATGGATATCATGGAGCATCTGCTCGCGGCGAATTTTTTCACATTCATGTAGAAGGTTGGGATTGCCAATCCTTCCGATAAACTCAATAGGGATTTCTAGGCAGTAATTAGTAAGTTCGCCTTGTTTTTTTTCTTCGATGTTAAGCTTATGGTTAATGTTGAACTGCTTTTTAACCTGGGTGATGATTGCAGAAGCTTGGCTGAGAAGAGGAGTATGATCTTGTTTAGCAAGTTGAGTTGCTCGTTCTTTGAGGGAAAGCGTGCCTGCTACATGGGGAGCCATAAATTCTGCAAAGTATTTGCTAACTGCTGGGTCGACAGCAGTTCTTATTTGTTGGATAGCTTGGTCATAGACGATAGGCGTGTCTGCAAGCCGCGCTTGGGCGGGGAAGGGATTATATTGTACGGGAGATCCCTCGGGGAAACTAGCTATAGACATCGTCAGCCTCTTATCTTTATAAGCTTTAAAATTACCTTAGTAAAAACTTCCGTTAATATTCAATCGCTAAAAAGGAGATGAATATTATAGCTCACTATCGATAATAGCGACGACATCATCGATATCTTTGTAAGTTAAAGCGCCATAAGGGGGGAGGAGGCGTACTCTGGTCGGGGTGCTGCCGGCGATAAAAGCTATAACCCCTTTGTCGAAGAGCCTTTTGACAAAAGATATAACTCGAGAACGTTCTCCATCATAAGGTGTGAAAGCCAGCATCGCTCCCATTCCATAAGGGCCTTTAATGCGTGGTTCTAGTGGTCGTAATTTTCCTCGCCAGTAAGTATTTTGGGCAATAATCCTACCTTCATCACCAAAGTATTTGCCATTAGTGAGCTCTTCGATAATAACTTTAGCAGCTTTGATAGCCGCTGTGCTCGAAGTAAAAGTTTGGCTTATCAAACCCGGTTGGGGACGATATTTTTTGCGGTACAGAGTAGCACAAACTTGGGATAACTTTCCTATAGCAATAATATCGACATAGTCGTCTAAATGGAAATGCTGGAAGGCAAACAGCTTGTCGGTGCGTCCAAAAGTTTGGACTTCATCGACGATTATAGCAATATTATGCTCTTGGAGGACCTTCATCAAAGTTTTGAAAAATTTTTCAGATCCCGGATAAACGCCTCCTTCACCTTGGATAAGTTCGAAGCACATCGCTGCATAATCCCGCGGATGTTTATTGATTAACTTTTTGAGCGCTGCGGACGCTCGCAGAGTGCTTCCCTCAGGGTCTCGATAATCAAAGAACGGAATGTAGTCGACCTGTATATTATCAGGGATTCCTTGGCGATATTGAGGCTTATCAGAAATCTGTGACAAGGTCAGCGTCCTTCCCATAAAGCAATTTTCAAAAGCTAGCAGACGCTTAGCGGGACTGTTTTTATGTAGAGCTAATTTCAACGCGTTTTCACAAGCCATAGCTCCAGAGCTTGTTAAAAAACAATGGTCCAGCCCAGAATGGTGGGTGAGCAACTTGTAAACTGCCAAAGCATCGCTATTTTGTTGTAAATTACCCTGCATAATACTATTGCTATAAGCGCTTTCCAGAGAGGCTTCAACGAGCTTAGGGTGGTTGTGGCCTAAAACATGGACGCCTATCCCGCTTACCATATCGTATTTTATGCTGCCATCATATAATTCTACTAGAGGACCACAGCCAAAGCCACTACCCAAATAAGGGTACCACAAAGAGGTTCCTCGCAGCTCTGACAGCGCCGCAAGAGCGTGATCATATGCCAGTGAAAACTCCTTAATAGGAGGGCGAGGGGAGGTGATAAGCCTTTGGTGGTCCTTAAGAGCCTCTTGTATTAGCTGCTTGGCTTGGAGCAGTCGCTGGTCATTAAAAAAATTGTCTGCTTCTAAAGTCATAATAATTATCAACCTCGTTGTAAACTTGTCCTAGGCGCCAAGCTATCCCAAAAGAGTTTGCACCTAGGGTAATAATTTGAGTTTCAAAGAGGGAGTATAACAATAAATTTGGTGGAAATGGAAGTTTTCTGTAGTGTAGGATAAAATAATAACATTTATCAAAAATAATATAACATGTAACATAGCACGGAAAGATAGGGATATGAAAGAAGAAATCAACCTCTCTAATAAAAGCATCTTTACCAGGATACTGTATTCCGTAGGGCTTTTGACTACCATCTCCTTTGCTCTTGTCATAACTTTAGCCTCTTTTGACCTCTATAAGGCTTTACTCCAAGGCTATGTCGGTAATTATTGGCTTGATGTTCAATATAATGCCTCGGCTCTTTCGAGCATAGCCCAGAAAACTACCGACACTTTAGAGGACCTCAGAACAGAATTCTTTCGTAATCAAAATGATATTTCAGCAGGTTTTGGTAGTTACGCTGAGCAGCTCCTCGAAGGTAATCCTAATTTTAAAGAGGTTTACCTTATCATGCGAGATCCTCAAAATGATAAAGGTGTTAAGGCTTATACCTGGACATTTTCCGATGATGAAGGAAAAAAAGTTAGTGTGCAGACAGAGGTTGCCGGCAAAGCCCAAGAAATTTATCAGGGTATAGAACCTGATATCCCCCTTAACAAGTTGGAAGATACTTATGAAGGTCTTAGTAAGGTTGAAGACCATAAATTGTATAGCGTACAACTTTTGCCGCTAGTTTCCAACGGTGAGTTTCTGGGGTTGGTGGGCTTTGCACCCGTCTGGGACTTGACACAGATGCCGCTATTTTTGGAAAAAAATTATAAAACTACCGACTACTTTTTGGTGGGCACCGCGGGGTTCTTGATTTATTCTAGCGATAATGAGGAATTATCAGGAAAGTCTCTTGAAGAGTCTCCTCATTATCGTGCTCTGTCGAGCTTTATCGATATTCCCTCGTTTACTGCCACCAATGTTAAAGACAAGGTTATCCATAGCTTTAGCGATGAGGATACCGGCGAAGAATACCTCTATGCGGCATCTTCAGTACCCCAAGAAGATCTTCTTTATGTGGTGAGAATTGCCCAAAAAGAACTCTTTAGCCCTATACGCAGCTTGTTGTTTAAAGTTATTGCTATCAGCATAGTGGGTATTGCTTTAACATGCTTGATATTATATTGGGTGGTACTTTCTATCACCACCCCTATGAAGAATGCTGTCAGAATAGTGAAAACTGTCGCTTCGGGAGATCTTTCTCATAGAGTTAAAGTGCGCGGTTCCGATGAGGTGGCGGAGCTCTTGCGGTCAATAGATTTTATGAATGTCAACCTCAGCGGGTTGGTAGGTACCGTTAAGAGTTCGAGCCGTGTGCTGTCATCGACAGCCACAGATTTAGAACAAACCTCGGAAATTCAAAAGAAATCGGTATCACATTTTGGGCAGTTTACTAAAGACGTCGTTACTAGGGCTACGAAAATCAATAAAAATGCCATGGAATTAGCCGACACTATGGATCAGGTAGCTAAGGTCGCCGCAGATACTGCTAACTACGCCGGCGAGGGGCGTAAAAATATGCGCGATATCGAAAAGGCCATGAACAAACTCGAGCACTCTATAGGTAAAATTTCTGATAGCCTCGTTTTATTTGAAGAAAGAGTGGGGAGCATAGGCACTGTGAGCGCTACGATATCGCAGGTCGCTAACCATACCAACTTGTTATCCCTTAATGCAGCTATAGAAGCCGAAAAAGCCGGGGAGGCGGGCAGCGGTTTCGGAGTAGTAGCTACCGAAATACGCCGCCTAGCAGATCAAACAGCAACGGCCACTACCGACATCGACTATATCGTCAAAGAGGCCCAAGAGGGAGTCCAAGAGGCTGTAGGCGCGATAACAACCTTCACCCAGGAAGTCCACCAAGGTATCAATGATGTCGAAAGGTTGGGGGGTGGCTTTGTGAAGATTATCGAGAAGGTCGAAAAGCTAGAAAAACAGTATTCTAAAGTTAACCAGGGCATGCGCGAGCAATCTCATGAAGCCCAAGCTATTAATGCTCTTATGTCTGATTTAAAAGAAGTAGCTACCAAGGCGGCTCTCACGCTAGAAGATCTCGACGAAGCTACCCGCCATATGATCAAAGCTGCCGAGGGTCTTGATAAAGGGGTAACGTATTTTAAACTACCCCCAAAGGATATAGAGGATTAAAACAGGATATCATGGAAAAAGTATCTCCCACCAATGATAAAGATGCTTCGGAGCCTGCTTCCGAAGACGTTGTAAGGTCGGAAAAGCCTTCTTCCGGATTGGGATACTTTTTGCTCTTCAGAGTAGAGAAGGTCTTGTTGGCGGTGGATGTGCAAAATGTTAAAGAGGTTATCGAGGCGAAAAGTGTTCATACTATTCCCGGTAAGGCTGAGAGCAGCTTGACGGGACTTGTCAATTACCGAGGTAAATTACAGTTGTGTTTTTCTTTGCTTGCTATTCTCATGCCCAAGCACCCTAAGTCGCTCCGTGATCCGTTTAGGATGCTTGCTATGCTGTGGAATAGCGAAATATGGATTTTTCCTGTAGAGGAAGTTTATCAAGCTGTTGCAATATCTTTAGAGGCTATCGCTGCCCCTGAGGAAGAGCTTAGCAGGTTTTCTGGAAAATATGTTAAAGGCGTCTTTGAACATGAAGGGGAGCAAGTATTGCTTTTAAAGGAAGACAGTATCTTAGAGGCTTTGCAAAAGGAGTGTGCTAGCGATAATGGCAGAGAACAATAACTCTATGAAAAATCTTTTGGTCAGCGACCTCCAAAAGTTGTCAGCGATGATCGAAGACATGGAAGGCGCTTCTGATCTGGAATCTCTAGCTAAAGAAGCTAAAGCTTTGGAAGGTGCAGCTCAGCTAGTAGGGGTTTCTGAAGTCGAGCGCTTGGCAGCAGCTCTCAAAACCTACTTTAGAACTCATCATGGTCAGCCTCTTGGTGCTTCTGAACTTTCTAAAGAGCTTTAC
Source organism: Chlamydiota bacterium (assembly GCA_051744985.1). GTDB lineage: Bacteria > Chlamydiota > Chlamydiia > Chlamydiales > JABHNK01 > JBNJDP01. The sequence goes on from JBNJDP010000024.1 coordinate 17,392, forward strand.
CAACAACTGCTTCCTCTTATGAAAAGTTTGGCAGATAATTTAATCGATAATTATCAGTCTTGGTATGAAGATCACCAACAGCAGTGGAGTTCTCTGATCACCGATATTGAAAAGGCTGCTGCTTTTAAAGCCACTCCCGACAAGGACTTTTTTGCTCCTCAAGAGCGAGATGCGAAAGACGACAAAACTTTGTTGGCAGCTTTTCGTAATGACTCTAGACAGCAGCTGCAGCAGATTACCACCAGCTTGTTAGCTTTAGAAGAGGACTTGAACTCTAAAAAAGAAATTGCTTCCATCATGCGCTGCGCTCATTCCATCAAAGGTGCTGCCAATATTGTGCATTTGAAGCCGATCGTAAAGGTCGCTCATGCTTTGGAAGATTGCTTTTCCGGAGCCTATGAGGATAAACACCGTTTTTCTTCTGCGGCTATCGATGTGATCTTCGAGGCAGTAGACCTTTTATCAGAATGGGTAGACATGGCCCCTGAGCAGCTCGGAGAGCAAAGGAAAGAAGAAGAAGGGATTATTAATGACCTCAGGAATCTGCCCGAAGATTATCATGACATGCCTTCTCCCAAGAAGCCCGCAGGAGATGTTGAAATCAAAGAGGTTTCGGGGTTTCATCTAGAGGATGGCGATCTTAGAGTAGCGGTAGAAACAATCAATAGCATTATGGAGGTCGCTGGAGAAATAAAAATAGAACACAATACCCTCCAGGAGTTGACATATTTCTTGCGAGAGCTCAAGTCCATTCAGATGGACTTGGCACGCCTTATCAATAGAACCCGAGAAAAGGTCTATCAGCAAGATATCTCTAGCGATATTGAAAGATTTATCATAGAAATGATGGGCAAAGTCGGTGACTCTTGGGAAACTATCGCCAATAATATCGCTGTCTGGGATGCCTTTCAATGGCGTTTTTATAATTTGACAGAAAGTCTTTATCGCCATGCTTTGGCAGCAAGGATGCGCCCTTTTTCCGACGGTATCAAAGGCTTTCCGCGCTTAGTACGAGATTTGTCTAAAAGCCTAGGAAAACAAGTGAAACTCAATATCGTCGGAGAGAATACCCTCGTAGATAGAGATATTCTCGCCAAGCTCGAAGCTCCTCTCAATCATTTGTTGCGCAATGCTGTCGACCACGGCATCGAGCTCCCCCAGGAGCGTATCGCTGCCGATAAGCCTACCCAAGGGCAAGTGTGTATCGAAGCTTCTCACCAGGCGGGGATGTTGACTATTAAAGTTGCCGATGATGGGAGAGGGTTGGACTTAGAAGAGATTAGAAGTAAGATTATTGAAAAAAAACTCGTCACACCGGAAGCAGCCCATAATTTGCGCGATTTTGAGTTGATAGATTTCCTTTTCCTCTATGGATTTTCTACCGCCGAGAAGGTTTCCGAAATTTCCGGCAGGGGAGTGGGGATGGATATTGTCTATAATATGGTTCAGGAAGTAGGTGGGATAATAAGAGCAACGGCCGAGCCCGGCAAAGGTTTGACATGCCACCTGCAATTACCTTTAACGCGCTCTGTTATTAAGGCTCTTTTAGTTGAAATTGCCGGTGAGCCTTACGCTTTCCCTTTAACGCGCATAGAAAAAGCTTGCCAGATACCCGTTAAGGAACTCCATAAGCGTAATGAGCGCTATTATGCTACTATCGCTGACAAAGAAGTCCCCCTGTTCGAGGGCAGTGTAATCCTTGGCCTACCATCATCACAAGAGCCAGCCGAAATTTTTTCGGTGGTGACAGTAAGTGACGGTGTTCATCAATATGGGCTTATCGTCGATAAGTTTATTGAAGAATATGAATTCGTCTTACAAGAATTAGACCGCCGACTAGGCAAGGTTCCTAACATTAGCGCTAGCACTATTACTAGGGATGGAAGGCCAGTATTAGTGGTTGATGTAGCGGAAATTTTGGAAGCCACAGCCCATAAAATCGGCCGCGCTACCAGGCCTGCTCATCCCAGCAGCGGAAAAGCTGCTGAGCCTACAATCCTTGTGGTCGAGGATTCTCCTGTAATCGCTGCCGAAGAGCGTGAAATTCTTGAAAACGACGGTTATAAGGTCTGTGTATTAAAAGATGGCGAAGCTGCTTGGAAGGCCTTGCAAGACTATAACTATAACTTGTTAGTTACCGATATCGATATGCCTAAAATGAATGGCATTGACCTTATCAAGAAGGTTCGCAGTGATCAACTTATGAGAACTCTCAAAATACTGGTAGTATCCTCTAAAGATACCCCTGAAGATATCAAGGTCGGCAAAGATGCTGGTGCAGACATCTATTTGACGAAAGCTGCTGTAGGTGAGGGAAGTTTTTTAGAGGGTGTGAAGAAATTAATAGAAGAGGTATCATCAGATGGATAATAATTACCAAAGAGCGCATCTGTTTATCGAAGGTAGGGTCCAAGGGGTCTTTTTTAGAGCCAATATTAGTGATGAAGCTCAGGCGCGTGGGCTTGCAGGGTGGGTGAGGAATACTGCCGACGGGCGTGTCGAAGCTGTCTTTGAAGGCCCTGCTGAGGATGTCGAAGATATCATCAGCTGGTGCCACCATGGCCCACAGGGAGCCTCTGTTAGCAAGGTCGATGTAGAAAAAGAAGAGCCCCAAGGAGATTCTGGAGGCTTCAATATCCGGTATGACTAACTATGACGACTACCTCTTCGCCTATAACAAAGCTGCTTAATACAGGGTCTTCAATATATACCTTGGTAGGGGTCTTTGCCCTCTTGATATGGTCGATGACGGCTTTGATCAATGTATGGCTGCGCAATATCCCTGCTTTACAGCTTCTGACGATGACCTTTTCTATTTGCTTTATAACATCGGTAATAAGCTTGACCCTCAAACGCCGCTGGCATATCGTACGCCAGCAGTCGTGGCAAGCTTTCTTCTTTGGGTTTCTTGGAATTTGTGGGACACAATTTTGCTTTGTGTCGGCATTTCGCTTTGCACCTCCCGAACAAGTCGATCTTATCAACTATCTATGGCCGGTGATGGTGATCATCTTATCGGGTTTTTTGCCCGATCATAGCTTTTCCTGGAAAGATCTAGTGTCGGCATTGTTGGGGTTTTTTGGTATCTATCTCCTCTTGATGGGTGAAGGTAAGGCGTACTATGCCGCTTATATTCCCGGCTATAGCTATGCTTTGCTGGCAGCCTTGTGCTGGACATCATACACCCTTTTTTGCCGCAATGGACGCCGCGTTCCTGGTGAGATGGTAGGAATATATTGTGGAGTAGCAGGAGTGCTAAGTTTTGCTGCTTGTCCTGAGGAGGTTATGGTGTCGCCAACAGCTGTCCAGTGGTTTTGGATTTTTTTTATCGGGATGGGAGTTTTCTTGGTGTCTTATCCCTGTTGGAATCTAGGCGTCAAAAAAGGTAATTTCACC
>JBNJDP010000025.1:0-20407 GCA_051744985.1 Chlamydiota bacterium
TCAACAAGTCCTTGATGTGCTTGTTCTAAGGACTCCGAAGCTCTATTCTTTACTTTTGAGATTAGACCTTGACTAACTTTAAGGCCTGGAATTAGCTGTTGTGCGTAGTTTGCTGCGGTTCATACTTCAAAAGCATTACCTTTTCCCAAATTACACTTTTTACATTTTGTTTCTAAATTTTCAGGTATAGTTTCTCCGCCTTTAGACCATGGAACAATATGATCAACATGTAATTCAACATCAAGTTCTTTCACTGGGCTTCTACCACATTTTTTACATGTGAAACCATCTCTCATCAAAATTTTAAATCGCATGCTAACTGAAATTTCACGCTTAGTTTTATGTTTGATATGTATTTCATTATTTTTGTCAACTGCTAAAGATTCGTCAGTTACTTCAGAAATTTCTGTATCATTTCCAGTATCTGAATTAATATATTGAATGAATGCTTCTAAAGCTTTTCGCCAAGAACCAAACCTTTGATCATATGTACCAGCTGAAAATTTAGAAAATGGCTTTTTTACTTCATTATATTTAGGTTGTCTCCCAAGTTTAATCCATATTTCTTCAATGTTTTTAAATAGATCCTCTTCAGAATTATTTAATCTTGAGCGACTATCTTCTAATCCAGCTTTTTCTAAAACATTAAACCAGGAACCAAATCGTCTTTGTAGAGTACTTGGATGGTACTTCCCGTGTAGTTCATATTCGGCAATTGTTACAGTCTTTTTATTTAATGTTTCTGCAACATGTTGAATATCAATAATTAGCTCACTATCAGGTGTGTCTCTATGAAAAGGTTCTAATTCAAATTTCATAACTTTCCTTATATTTAAAAATTTTAATAAATTTGAGCGGCTGATAAGTGTAGCTATTGATTAAAATTGTCCCTTACTGCACCGGAGAAGGTATATTTATCTCGAGCAGGGATACTTAAAAAAGCAGAAGGCCTTTATAAATACTTTTGGGCTGGAAAAAAAGAGTGGGGCAAGCTGGACTTGAACCAGCGACCAACGGGTTATGAGTCCGTTGCTCTAACCAACTGAGCTATTGCCCCTTAAAGAAGGCCCAGCGCCGAAAAGCGCTTTTGGGTATAAATTTTTCATCTTGAATGTTACAATACTCCCTTAAAAAAAAGCAAAGAATTTATGGCCCAGGCTACTGCTAGCACTACTGATATATTCTTTAACCGTACTCGAGCGGCCGTTTTATGGACCGAAATCCTTAGCGAGCCCCTCTGGACGGTCTATAATTTTTTGGCAGTGATCCTATACAAAGATCTCGATGCTACTACCCTCCAAGTGTCAATATTTACCACTCTTAAGCCTATGGTGGCTATTTTTTCCTTGTATTGGAGCTTTTCGATCCTCTCTCGCCGCGACAAGCTTATTCCTAATGTAGTTTGGGCGGGTATTCTAGGGCGCTTACCATTTTTCTTTTTTCCTTATGTCAACAGCCCTTGGTTTTTAATAGGGTCAGCAGCTTTTTTTATGATGCTGCGCAGGGGTGGTTTGCCAGCATGGATGGAAGTTATAAAGCTCAACCTCCCTCAAGGCCATCGTGATAAGGTCTTTTCTCTAAGTTCAGCCTTCGCCTATGTAGAAGGTATTCTGCTATCCGTAGGTGTCGGGATGGTCTTGAATAATAATTCACATGCTTGGCGCTGGCTTTTTCCAGCAACGGCAGCTATAGGAATTATCGCGGTCTTGATCCAATCACGCCTACCGATTAATGGGCTAGCTTTAAATTATTCTTTGCCTGTTCATGTGCCGCGTTTGAAAGATAGGATTGTTGAGCCTTGGCGTCAAGCTCTGCGTCTAATAAAAGAGCGTCCGGACTTTGCCCACTTTCAGTGGTGTTTTATGATCAGCGGCTTTGCTTTGATGATTATCATGCCGGCCTTGCCGATTTTTTTTGTCGATATATTAGGGATATCTTATCTCGATTTAGCTATTGCTATCGGAATCTGTAAAGGAATAGGTTTTGCGTTAAGCTCTACCTTATGGAGTAGAGCATTAAACAAGTGGGGGATTTATCCTATCATTGCCATGGTTTCTGCTTTATTTGGGGTTTTTCCTGTCCTCATCCTTTTCACTCAAGCTGGAATGGGGTGGTTTTATCTAGCCTATTTCATTTATGGGGTAGCTCAAGGTGGTAGCCATCTTTGCTGGCATATGTCGGGCCCTATCTTTGCTCGTGATGAAGACAGCTCCCTCTTTAGCAGCATCAATGTAGTGATGGTAGGTGTTAGAGGGTGCATAGGCCCTATGTTAGGAGGTATTTTATGTATGGTAGCGGGAGTTAGGGTGGTGATGCCGCTAGCAGCCTTGTTGTCTTTTTTAGCTGCTTTGAAGATGAGCACCTATCATCGAAAAAGTTGTCGTCCTTCATAAGATGTTGCTAATAAATTTTTATCTCTATTATAAGTAAGCCACTTTACTGTCAAAAAAATCCTGGATCTAATGATGAATATAAAATTGATGAAATTGCTGCTAGCAGCAGCATTATGGCCTGCATTTTCTTTTGCAGCAGATACCGATGATTTGGAACAATCAGCGAAAAGCGCTTTTGAAAGGCAAGGAGGGGTGAGCTCTCAGTACCTAGAAGGTTATTTGCAAGCGGCTCTCGATGTAGAATATCATGAATATGATGTGGTAGCAAAAGTTAAAGACGGCAATGTTGAGCTTATGAATTTGCCTAGCGATCAAGCTGCTGCTGAAAAGATTACCAGCTATGTGGCTGATTTTCCTGGTGTTGAAGATGTCAAAGTTAACCGAGATGTTGTTGTTCAAGACAAGGAAGTTGCTGTTAAAGATAAGGAAGTTGTTGTTCAAGACAAGGAAGTTGCTGTTAAAGATAAGCCTAAGAAGTCTCAGCTTCAAGGTACTTGGCTGCCACAGTCTAGTGTCCTATTTCGCCCTTTAGTGGCAAATCCTCGCAAAGTTACCAATTCGGTAGCTTGGAGATGGAATGATGATGTTTTGGGCAAGAATATCTTTGCTATGTCTTTAGGAGGTTTAATCCCTTTTTATCGCTGGGAAGATGTCAGGATAGGGAAGTTTTCCGGTGACCTGCAGTTGAGTTTGGAGCCCGGAGTTTGGGGAGTTTTTGACCTCGATAAACACTCTTTTCCGTTGATCAATGCCGACTATTTTGTTGGAGCTGTTGCTGAATATGCTGTTAATAGCTGGTCATACCGTGCAAGGTTTTATCATACTTCTTGCCATTTGGGTGATGAATATATTTTAGAAGTTAACCCTAGCGTAGATCGTAAGAATGTTAGCTTTGAGGCTATAGACTTTTATGCTTCATATAACCTTATGGAGGCATTGAGGTTCTACGGTGGAGTAGGGTATATTGTTCATAGCGATAATGATTATCATATCCATCCTCTATACCTTGAATATGGCACTGAGGTGCGTTTATTTGGATATCAAAGCCATTATCTAAAGCTTGACTTCCAGCCCTTTTTAGCGATACATCTACGCAATGATGAGGATCATCATTGGAATTTAGATGCAACTTATGCTTTAGGTTATGAGTTTAGTAAGCTTTCAGAAGTTGGACGTAAGATGCGTTTGTATTTAGAATACCATGATGGTTATTCTAAAGAAGGGCAGTTTTCCCGCGTTCCCACTACTTACTTAGCTGCTAAATTTGCTTACGGTTTTTAGGTCTAGCGGCTAGCTTTTGCTTTTATAACCCCCTAGAGAACCTCTAGGGGGTTTTTTTATTGGGGCTATTGGATATTTTTCCGGCATTGTTCTAGTGCCTGTTCAGCTTCTTCGTAACGGTGAAGCATATCTTCTAAGCTACTATCGAGGTCGGATTCGATAGTATATAAGAGGTTTTCTAGGGCTTGTAGGAGTTTGGGGTGAGGGATATTTAGGGCTTCAATATCTTGGTGGATTTGGTAGATGATGTTGCGAGATTTATAGGTGTTGTTAATGTTTTCTAGTAAATTTTTTAATTGCTCTTCGTAATGAGCAATAGTTTCTTCTGCCGAATCTTTATTATCAGAGGAATTCAAAGATTGCTCGAGCTCTGAGATGTTTTTTAGCAATTTATTGATTTCATTAGAATATTTAACTTGGTAATCAAGGACAGCTTGGAAAGCTTCAGCAATGTGGGCGACAGCGTCGGAGAGATATTCTTTTTCAGTACCTTTGGTTTTTTTGATCTGTTTATGGACGTCTTTTAACAAAGGAAGGTTGGCGACAAGCTTTTCAAGGCGATCCTGTTTAATAGGATTTGAGGATAGATTTTCTGAAGCAGCTTCGATCTTATGTTGTTGATATAGGGATAAAGTTTTATGAAGCTCCAAGTTTTGCGCGATTGCTATGACAGCAACCAAAGGAGCTATAATGTTAAATAAAGGTATCTCAGGGGCTATGGCGGTGATTATCAAAAAGCCTATAACCCCTACTGTTGTGACAAAAGCTATTTTGCCGATAACATCTTTGATGAAGGCAGCTTTTTGTAGCCAAGTTTGAGATGCTTGGGGAGAGTCTGTGATCTGTTTTATGGTGTTTTTGATATTGTTGACTTGATCTTCTAGTTTTAGGCTTTGTCGAGGCTTTATGCCGAGGATTTCGGGAGTGCTAAGTTCTTTTATCTTTTTTTTGATGCTTATAAGGTTGTCGATGTCAGGGTTGAGTTCGGAGAGATTTATATCATATTTTCCGCAGATCTTCTTGCTTAGTTTTCCTTCTAAACGTTGAAGGTCATTGAGAACTCTTCTGCGTTCATTTTTGTCAGACCTCTTAGGGTCGATGATAAGGAGAGGCAGGAGCTCGTAAGCTTTTTGTAGGTCAGGAGAGGAAGGGGTTCTTGAAGAAGGTATAGAAACCTGGGCAGGGGTAGAAGGGTTATGAGGGGTGTGTAAATCTTGAGGAGGTTGAGGTAGCTCGGATTGAGGCTGGATATTCTCTGGGCTTCCTGAAATAGGTGGTGTAGGAGAGCTCATCATTTACCTCCTTTGTTGAGCATAGCTTTTGAGTTTCTGGCAGTAGTCTTTCCATTGCTGGGGATCGGTATGGGAGTCGAATTTTTCCAGAGCGTTATTGGCGACTTGATAAGCTTGCTCCCAATTTTCAAGGGCTATCCAGCATTCGACAGAGTAACAAAGGATGGTAAAGCTAGGTTCTTCTAGGTTAGAGGCCATTGTATAGGATAGAAGAGCCTCTTCTGGTTGATGGTTAAGCTGGTGAGCTAACCCATAAGACGTCCAGTAAGAGGTGTTAAGGTGGTTGAGTAGTAGTAACGTTCTAAAAGCTTGAGCAGCGTGGGTATAGTTGTGGCGGTTATAGATTTCTATAGCGGCTTTATAAAGATTATTGGTGATCCAAACAGGGATGGTTAGAATATCTTGGAGTGTTTGTTGAGCTTCTAAGCGATGCATTAGATAGTCGGCGTCGAAGATTTGGGGGTAATAGTCTTCGATGTAATCAAGGTGTTTGGCGAGGGTTTTTATAGTTTCAGGGTATAGTGCTTCAACTTCAGGGATTAATATATGCCACCCTTGAGAGATATGTTGGCTGTAATCTTTAAAGAACTGAAAGCCTTGAGAGTAAGTCTTCTGGTATTCCTGCTCTTGATCTTGGCTTATTGTCGTAGCTAGCTTATGGCATATTTCCTCGATCCTGTTTTCAAGAGAGGTTACTTTAGATTTTTTTTGCATCTCGTCCTCCTTTACAGAGTGATTAGATTAAGTGTTTACTAACGGTACAAAAGCCGTCGTCGTAAACTATTCCATTAGGCCCTATAGGCAGCTGATTGGTGAAAAAGAGATGGTAAACATGGAGGGCTTCGGCAGCATTTTTTACGCAATATAAGTTGTTGCTGACCCATTCCGAACCAATAATGGTGCCACTTTCCCTGTTGCAACGAAAGCGTGAGGTGATTTTGGCTTTCCAATATTCAGGTGAGCCAAAGAGGATCATGGGAGAAATGGCTCTGGAGCCTACTTTAGTACGTACTTCTTCTAAAGCTAACTCAAAATCTGTGCCGATGCCGCCCATTACGAAAATGGGGAGATGAAGGTGGAATTCTGCTTGGCGTTCGACAAGGCGGTCTAAACGATAGGTCATCTTAGCATCGATATAGGGGTTAACATGCTGTTCATTGACTCTTTGGGAACCTTTATTGGTAAAGTCTACAATATTTGCACATGATAAGATTCCTAGGGATTTAGCAATACGGTTGCCAAGCTCCATAGCCCCAGGGCCTCCTCCGGTGACCAATGCTAGAGGTATATTAGAAGCTAGTAGGGGGTGGGTAGTAGTTTCACTCATTTTAAGAATCCCTTTGAAGAGGTCATAGAGATCTTGTTCGAAGTTTCCTTCGGTAAGGTTGGAGCCATAGATTCCAAAAACGGTGGCTTTAACAAAAGTAGTAACACTATCGAGAGGGACAAACATCCCGCAATCTTTGTCACGTTTTTGAATGTATTGTAAGATTTGTCCCGAAGCTTCATCGACCCAGTAGGTGGGGATGGCAAATTTAGCCAGATCGAGCAGAAAGGCGCGGTCTTCATGGGAGAAAAAAGAATCGCTAGAGTGAGAAGCTTTTTGGAAGTATATGCGCTTTAGGGATCGTCGTACTTGGTTGCTGAGCAGCACTCTCTTCATCAGAGGAGAGGGGAAGTAGCGGGTGAGTAAAACGCCTTGGCTAGTGATTAAATTATCTTCCATAGCTTTTAAGAAAGGATAGGAAGGTTGCTGCTCGATATATCGTTCTACCATTAGAGCCTGGCGGTTGGACTGGGCGATTCCCGGAAAATCATAACGCTTATGTTCACGAGTAATCCAATCTTTTTCAGACAGGTTAAGCAGCTGTTCCCCTTTAACAACAAAAACTGCGGCCCGGTCATCATTGGTAGAAGGGGCCGTTTCAAAGGCTTTAAAGAGGATTTTAGGGTCTTCTAGGCAAGTTTGGAATTGATCGCGGTCGGAAAAGAAAACATGCTCGCGGTGAGGTTCCAGGGTGTAAAATTCTAGGGGGATATCGGAGATCTCTTCATTGCTTTTACCGTAGAGTTCATAGATATCGCCAGAATTTTTAGTGTCAGGTTGTAATACTGAGGCTCGGGTATGATGGAATCCGGGAGGTAGGAGCTCGTCAACAACTTTTCCAAAAGCTGTTCGAATATGTAGTGGCAAGGTTTGGACCAGTAGCATTTCTCCAGGAAGGACGGTTCTGTTGGTATTAGGTGCTAGCTGTTGATTAAGCTTAAGAGAATCGCGAATACTAAGGTTATGGCAAAGAGCTTTAGCTACTGTGGGTAAATACCCTAAAATGGAAGAGTCGTATTCTATGCGCCCCTGTTTTAACGCTAAGTAGGCTACCGTCCGGCCATCGATTTTTTCTAAGGAGAGGTAGTCGCTGCCCGCTGCTCCACCTAAAGATAAGAGGGGGTTGCCTTTTTGGTCTGAGCGGCCAAACATTCGTAAGAGATAGTCGGGGTTGCGTACTCGCCGGCGATCGTCAGCAGCAAAAAGCTTGCCTATACGTGCTCCGGGAGTGATTAATTTTAGGACCTCTTCCCCTAGAGGGTTAAGAGCTTGAAGTTGCAGTTGAATAGTAGCTGAGCTATTCTTTGCGTCGAGGTCTATTAAGTGATTGGTGCTGTTTAACCCTAGTTGTGCCAAGCTGCTTTTGAGGTTGAACTCCAAAAGCTGGTTATCGATATCATACCCTACAAAGGCAGGAGATATTTTCTCTATCAACACCTCCGCTGCCGCTTGCTGTTCGTTTTCAAAATAAATGTTTGCGATAGCGCCGTCGGGAGTGACTAAGTCATAGTGACCGGAATATAAATAGCTTTCCATTATCTTATACCTGATCAGAGGTGTCTTTTATTTAGTTTTAATTTTAGTACTACCTATCCTAAAAAGCAATCAAAACGGTTGAAAAGCCAGGGACTTCGATCTTAGCCCGCGCATTTAGGTTGCCAGCATACTTACACTTATGGGTTATACTTTTCTTAGGCTTATGTTCGAAGATTAGAAGATATCACGGATTAAATCTGTGATTAAAATAGCGGCAGGGGTTGTTAACGCCGTTAGTACACCTAAGAGGGGTGAAAAGTTCCTGTAATAAAGGACAGGTTGGGGAAGTTTTGTCGATATATTGTCTACTCCATCAGTTCTGTCAAGGCGAGGTGGTCAAAAAACCCTCTCATAATATTCTCTGAGGGGGTTGGTAAAGGAATGAGGCTTGTCAAAGCGTTGTTGATAAATCTAAGCAGATAAGAAAGTTAACCTCTATTAGCGTCTTTAGTTCGCCTTTTAGGGTTGATTGATGCAATTTTAAGGGTTATTTGTGTGGGAATTTTGTCTATAGCTTGTCGAAGAGGGGTTAAAGGGTGTACTTGATAAAAGGCCTGAGAAGTAGCTGGGAGGGTGTTTAAGGAAAGTTTCATTGTCGGTAAGCTCCTGAAAATAAAGTGTTTATAAAAAGCATTCTGAGGTGTTGTGATGATAGGGCGGCTAGATACTGTTTGATATAGGCCGTTCAATAAATTGTTGATAACTAGGGGTAGTTGTTAAGAGAACCGTAATGGGATGGTAATCGCAGGTTCTAAAAAAATGGTAAGGGTGGTAAGTTAAGATGATTAATTAAAACCTTGATTAGGTCATAATCAGGGTTTAAAGAGAGGAAAGTTGAATATGATTGCGACAAAGCTTAAGCGCAGCTTGGGTACTCACTCGGGTGTTTTTCATTCTGATGAGGTAACTTCATGTGCTTTACTGTTACTTTTTGATTTGATCGACGCTGACAAAATCGTACGTACCCGTCAGCAAGTGGAGTTAGAAGGGTGTGAATATATCTGTGATGTAGGAGGGGTTTACGATCCTGATCAGAAGGCTTTTGATCATCACCAGGCGACTTATACCGGACCTATGAGTAGTGCGGGAATGATTTTAAGTTATTTGCATGATGAGGGGGTAATAGAAGAGGAAGATTTTAACTTTTTTTACGATAATTTAATTCGTGGAGTTGATGATCACGATAATGGCCGTGTATTGGATTTAAAGGGGCACATGTCTTTTTCTGATGTTGTAGAAAACTTTAATCCTCCTCAGTATAGTGCCGGATCTGATGAACGTGATAAGGCTTTTAGGAAAGCCTTGGATTTTGTTTATGGCCATCTAGATCGAATGTGGCGGCGACGGCAAGATATTAGAGCTTCTTATGATGAAGTAAAAAAGGTGATGGAATCTAGCGAAGAGCTATTACTTTTTGAGAGAGAAGTTCCTTGGCAGGAGTGTTTTTTTGGGCTGGGAGGTGAAGGTCACCCTGGTTTATTTATTATTATGCCTTGTGAAGGGCAGTGGAAATTGCGGGGGATTCCTCCTTCTGGGGAGGAGCCGATGAAGGTGCGCCAGCCACTTCCTAATGAGTGGGCAGGTTTGTTGGGCGAGGACTTAAGAAGAGCTTCCGGAATAGAAGGTGCTGTTTTTTGTCATAAAGGTTTGTTTATCTCAATTTGGAAGAGTAAAGATGCTGCTTTACAAGCTTACAATTATATTATGAAAAAGAGGAGGTAAACGATGGCCACAATTTTTGGTAAAATTATCGATGGAGAAATCCCTTGCGACAAGGTTTATGAGAGCGAAAATATTTTAGCTTTTAAAGATATAAACCCTGTGGCGCCGGTACATATTTTGATCATCCCTAAACGTAAAGACATTGCTAAATTACAAGATTTGAAGCCTGAGGACTATGGTTTGATGAGTGAGATTGTGGCTGTGGCTCAAAAGATTGCTGAGCAATTAGAAATAGCCGATGGTTATCGGTTATTGACTAATAATGGAGAAGCTTCGGGACAGGAAGTTTCTCATTTGCATTTTCACCTTATCGGTGGGAGAAAGCTTGGTGCGATGGCTTAAACTTCATAAGATAGTAGCAGGCCTAGTATTATGGGTAAGCTGTAGCGTCTCGCTTTACGGCAATAATTGTATAGCTTCTGAGAAATTTATTCAGCGAGTTGATGATTATCTGCTGTTGGGAGACTCACATGCTGCTCTCCAAGAGGCTCAGCGTGGAGTAGAATGCTATCCTCAACATTCTCCATCATATGCAGCTCTCATTCGTGCTTATGCCCTCTTTGACCCGGGAAGTAAAATGATGGAAGCATGGCGTAGCTATTCTAGACAATTTCCTGAAGAAAGTTATGATCCTTTACTTTTGGAAGATATGGCGTGGGGTATTTTAAGGCAAGGCGGTAATTCTTCTAATTTTAATACTCAGTTGTTTGGTGTGCTGGGCGCCGCCTTGACTAGAGATATTTATGCCGTGCCACTGCTCATGAATGCTTTGGATAGCTCTAGTGCACCTTTGCGTCGGCTAGCATGTCAACTAACGCCGTTGCTGGGTGATGAAGTTTTAAAGGCTGCTCTGTTGGATAAGCTCACTAAAGAAAAGAGCCTACAGGTTAGAATAGCGCTGATCAACACTCTAGGAGCTTTGGAGTACGCTCCTGCAGGACCTGTTTTAAGCCGTTGGCTTGATAGCGAAGAGCGTCGTGAGGTAGAGATCGTCGCCTGCGTACACGCTTTGGGCAAGATCTTTCCGCGGCCAACGGACAAGGAAGTCTATGAATTAGGTCGCAGTGCCCTAGGGGCTGAGCGTATGTTAGCTTGCTGGATGGTTGCGGAATTTAGGTTAGATGGCTTGCTTGATGAGGTGGTAATACCTTTATTAAAAGATGCTCAGCCTATAGTGCGCGCTGCAGCCGCACAAACAGAGGCGCTCTTAGATAGACCGACGGAGCAGCTTAACAGTAGTTTGGGTGATCTCGATTACCGAGTAAGATGTTCAGCAGCTTGGGGGGCTGCAGGATCTTTGGCAGATATTTTTGATCCGCTACTCTTTAGTTCGGACCAAAAATGCCGCTATTTAGCGGCGGGGGTATTAGCTACTTTGGGAGAACGGGGGGCTGAGTATGCTGCCGAGGTTCTGGAGAGTTCAGAAGATCCTTGGGTGCGCCTTAACCTCGCCATAGGTTTAATAGGGCAGCGTTATAAAGTCAAGCAGGCTAGTGAAGCTCTCTTGGAGGCACTGGAAAGTGATGAGCGAATGATGTGGGCTGAGCAAGGTTTTATTAGTTATCTAGCACCTAGTGAGGTCGAATTTAATCCTCTAATACCTAACTATCCTGAAGTCGTTAATCAATCGACCAGGCTAGATTTGTTGAATATCCTGGCCGTCGTGGATCATGATCAAGCTCAAGATGCGATTATGTCATTTTTACAGCAGCCTTGGTGGGGTATCACAGGTTTAGCGGCTACTAATTTATTGGAGGAGGGTAGCTTAGAGACGGTGGAATTGTTGGAGGAGCTTTTAAATTCCGAAGATAGTAAGGTGCGAGTGCAAGCTGCTTTAGTGTTGGCCTTGCAAGGTAGGGATCCTCAGGCGGTGCCTGTGTTGGAAGAAGCTTTTGATAATGTCGATCGTTCTCTGCAGTTAGTCATCCTCGAAGCCTCGGGTAGGGTAGGCGATCCTAACTCTTTGCCTTTTTTAGTAGGTGTTTTAGATTCTCCTTTTCAGAGTTTGCGGTTTGCTGCAGCTTCGAGCTTGATCCAATGCTTGAACCACTAAAATTAATATTTTACAATTGTTTTTTTTACAATATCTTTAAATAAATATGCTATAATAAACTTTATTATAAAAAATAGGTGATTTGTGGCTATTCATTTTAATACAAGTTTCGCTGAAAAAGCAGCTTTTTTGGGGCAGCATAAGTCGTATACCTTGGATAAGAAAGGCGATTTAAAGAAGCTTAGCTTGGTAGAGCGAGCTGTTGCTTATATTTTCCCTTGGTTGGCAGCTCGTCGAGAACGAGCGGCAGCTGTATATTTGGAGGGCTTGTTTGCCAAAGTGGGTAATCCTCAGCAAGAAGCTGGTAAGTTTCAGCTTGCCGATCAGTTTATGAAGAGGGTAGTAAAGAGTCATTTATTTAAAACAGGGGCAGTTAAAAAGGTAGAAAAAACCACTTGCTATTATAACAAAGTTAGTAAGCTGGCAGGGAAGCTTAATTTACCTTACGATAAAATGGTTTCGCAACCGGAATTTGTGAGGTTTGCCTATCGTAACCATCTTCACCATAAGGTTGACCGTACTGCCCAAGCGAGTGGCATAGGCATCGAATATGATCGAGATGAAAAAGATTTTACGGTAGCGATGCGTCAGGGTGTGGAAGAGCGTTTTGAAAGGGTTTCCTGGCAGCAGCTGCCAACGGATAAAAAAGGTATTATTAAGGGTTATGAGCTTATGGCTTATGGTTGGGAGAAATTAGACTCTTTGAAGCCTACAGAGCTGGAGCCCGTTAGAATTGTCGAAGATTCCGACAAAAAGCATAAGGTTATTTTAATTTCTACTTCACCGTCCTATAATTTAGAGGGGATAATCAGGCCAAACTCTTTTTTTGGGCATAGTTGGATTAAACTGCAAGAGCCTATCCGAGATGATGACAACAAGTTTACTGGCTATAGTAAACTTTATAGCATAGGATATAATTTAAAGACTGTAGCCACTCCTGATGCTTTAGAATTTGCTCCGGGCAGGCAACATATTACCTCGACTCATGAAATTAAACCTGAAGATTGGCAATATTATAAGAGGTTAACACAAGAACTATTAAAATATATTAATACTAGAAAACCCGTTGCTGAAGACTTAGAAGGGCCTGTAAAAGCTATTGCTAGAGAAGCTTATACTTGCTCATCGTTTGCAGGAGCTTTTTTTTATCAAGTCTCTAAAGTTCAATATGATGCCTTATAAAATATATATGAAAACGGTTCGCAAGGTGCAAATTTTTACGAGGGGTAGCTTTCCTAGGATAATGACCAATCAACAACTTCGAGCGGCATAGTTAAGGTTATAAATCGAAAAACAAAAATATTGTTATTATTATAGAGCTGTAGTATGGTTTTTGTTTTTCTTAAAACGAAATCCTACTTTGAGGACATAGATGAATCAGACAGGAACCCCATCGATTTGGAACATTTTCACTGCGATGTTTCTGGTTGCCGGAACTTGTATCGGGGGCGGGATGTTGGCTTTACCTGTGGCAACATCGGTGGCAGGGTTTATCCCATCAAGCGTGATATTGCTATTATGCTGGCTCTTAATGACCTGTACAGCGCTTTTAGTTTTGGAAGTTACTCTTTGGATGGAGCCGGGAGCGCACTTTATCACTTTATCGACCAAAATTTTAGGCAGGTCGGGCAAGTGGGTAGCATGGATATTCTTTTTGTTTATCAACTACGCTTCATTGGTGGCTTATATTGCTGAAGGTGGGACACAGATAGTCCAGCTAGGGGGCAATTGGATGGGCTTTGTCGCTCCTAAATGGGCAGCGTGCATTGTTTTTTCGGCTATCTTTGGAATAGTCTTAATTTTTGGTAAAAATGCTGCCGGAAGAGTCAATGCCATTTTATTTGTGAGCTTGATAGTTGCCTATCTTTGGCTGGTAAGCTTAGGTTCCGCAGAGATCAACTTTGAATATATTATGAGGCAGCATTGGAGGGTTTCGACTTCTTTGATGATGGTGCCTATTATGTTGACAGTCTTCAGTTTTCCCGGGATTGTTCCTAGTATAGTTCCTTATCTTAAGCGCAATGTTAAAAGTTTGAGGATAGCTGTCATCGGGGGGACGACTTTAACATTTCTCATTTACATGGTATGGCAGGCTTTTGTCTTGGGAGTAGTGCCTTTTGAAGGTTCTCATGGTCTTTTTGAGGCTTTTCTCAATGGAGAGGCGGCTACCGAGGGATTCAGGATTGCTTTAAAAAGCCCTATTATTTCGGTAGTAGCATTATATTTTTCTTTTTTTGCTATCGTAACCTCCTTTTTGGGGATAGCTATTTGCCTAATAGATTTTTTAGCTGACGGCTTTGGCATTGCAGATAAAGGTTATAGTCATCTTTTATTAGGGGTGGCTGTAGTTTTTCCTTCTTTGTTATTAGCTATTTATTTCCCCCGAGCCTTTATGGTAGCTATGGAAACTACGGGAGGTTTTGGTGATGCTATTTTGAGTTGTTTGATGCCGGCCCTTATGGTGTGGGTGGGACGTTATGTTCAGAAGCGCCAAGGTCCTTACCGTGTTAAAGGTGGCAAGCTGTTGTTGATAGTGGTATTAATGGTTTCAGTACTAATTTTTGCTTTAGAATTTATTGAGCAGGTGTGGGGTATTACAGACTTCACAGATTTTAGGTGATAGTATGGAAGATAAGAGAAAAATTCATTTCACAAGTTTAGGATGCCCTCGTAATTTTGTTGATACAGAGGCTATGCTAGGAATAGTCATGGATGCCGGTTATGAGGTAGTTGGGGACGAAAGCGAGGCTGACTTTTTGATCGTCAACACCTGTGGTTTTTTAGAAGAAGCTCGTCAAGAAGCTATGGATAATATTCAGGAGTTGCTAGAACAGAAAAAGCCTTCAGCAAAAATGATGGTTACGGGCTGTATGGTCAAAAATCATCGAGGGTTAATACAAGAGCGTTTTCCTGAAGTTCATGCTTATCTGGGTTCAGGAGATATCGACCATATTATAGAAGTTCTTGAAGGTATCGCAACGGAGACGATTTCAGAAAAACGGAGCTTTATCAATGAGGGCGGACATAAGCGAGTAGTAGCGACACCTAGTCATTATGCTTATCTTAAGGTCGCTGAAGGGTGCCGAAAAAGGTGCACTTTTTGCTTGATACCTGATATTAAAGGACCTTTGCGTAGTCGCTCGATAGAGGATATTGTATCTGAATTCGAAAGCTTATTAGATCAAGGTGTTCGAGAGGTTATCCTCATAGCCCAAGATCTAGGTGATTACGGTAAAGACCGCTATGGTCGTTCGAAGCTTACAGCGCTTTTAAAGGCTCTTTTGGGTGTAGAGAAGGACTTTTGGCTGCGCCTTATGTATTTATATCCCGATGAAATCGATGATGAAATTATTGCTTTGATAAAAAGCGACACACGTATTTGTCATTATGTAGATATTCCTCTACAGCATGTTAACGATAATATTTTAAAAGCTATGGGCCGCAAGACTTTTCGCGCTGATATAGAAAAGATTTTGGATAAGCTGCGAAGGGAGCTGCCTGATATTGTGATTAGAACGAGTTTGATTACAGGTTTCCCCGGAGAAAAAGAAGAGTACTTTCAAGAATTGCTCGATTTTATTAAGCAGCAGCGCTTAGATAATGTAGGGATTTTTAGGTTTTCTCCCGAAGAGGGTACTGTAGCAGCTACGATGCCTTTGCAAGTTGATGAAAACCTTAAGGAACAGCGTTACCATCAGCTTATGAAAGCTCAGCAAGATATTGCGGTGCAAAAGAATACTCAATACCTAGGGAAGGTCGTTGATGCTATCATTGACGGTTATCACCCTGATAGCGAGCTGTTGTTGAGTGCTAGAATGAGGGGGCAGTGCCCTGAAGTTGATGGTCAGATTATTATCAACGATCCTACCAATGTGGAAAAATTTGGCGATATTTGCAAGGTGGAAATCACTGATGTTGCCGGATATGATTTGGTTGGCCATGTTTTGCCGAGCTAGCAGCATTAGATGCAAATTTAAAAATATAGGAACGTGTCGATGATGAAAGTAAAAATATTTTCCTTATTATTATTAACCTTTATAGGGGTTAATGGTCTCTTAGCAGAAGATGAAGAACAGCGTTGGCCAGTAGGTGAACGAGAGAAGCCTCTTGAAGAGTTTATAGCTGTTCAAGAAAAAAGAGCTTGTGATGACGAACAAAAAGCTGAAGAATCTGCAATAGAAGCTTCTTCTGTTATGGCTAAAGGATGGTGGGATAATTATAATGGTGATGATCATTGGGTGGTAGGGGTATCGCTTTCAGGCGACACTGTAGAGCTTAACGATGGATCTATCTGGCATATATATTCCGGCCATTCCAAGAAGACTTTGAGCTGGTTGACGAGCGATAAGATCGTCATCGAAGCTAACTCTAACCGCCTTTCATACTTTCAGTATAAGTTGACCAATGAGAGTCTTGGCCACAGCGTCAAAGCTAGAATGGTTAAAGGCCCTTTTTATAGTGGTCCTTTTACTTTATGGATAGAGGCTATTAGTGATAAGCATGTCTGGCTATCAGACGGGTCGGTTTGGAATTTATCGATCTTTGATGATGATGTATATTATGGCTGGATAGCGAACGATACTATTATTGTAGGCATTAATAATGACTGGTTGTCGGGTTTCAACCCTTATATTTTGATCAATGTTAACACTAACGATTACGCTCGAGGTTCGTTGAAATAATTTTAAGGAGGTTTTTGATGAATCCACCAAATTTGGTAGGAAGCAATCCTACGGTAAACTCTTTTTCTACTGTTGATAATTCTCCTAAACAACGAGGTAGCAGTAGCAGTTTGGCGGGGCGAGTTTGTCGGGTAGCGTTAACGGCATTGGCAGTTGTTGGAGTTGCTGCTATAGGGATTCCTATAGCTTTTGCGGCAAGTCCTTTGTTGGCTGTCGGTGTTCCAGTAGCGCTATTAGTTGCTGGCGGTTGTTTGTATTTTAATTCAACACCTTCTCGTCCTTGCTATTGGGGTCCTCGACAAGTGCGTCCGGTTGAGCGACGATTTTTTCCTCGCTACCCTAAGCCGGTGGGACATACTAGCGTCGATCGTAGCGGTCGTGTTGTTCCTGGCGGCAGTGGTAAGCACAGAAGGTTCAGCCCATCAGATAGGCGCGATCTTAGACCGGATATAATTCCTTCTGTTATAGGAGGAAGAGGGCCTGGTCCATCTTCTAGACCCTTGGAAGTTGAGGATAGGTATGTTGGTGCCGATCGTAGACGCAGGCGCTAATGCTTATTTTTTTGAATGGTATAAGTATTTTTAGGATAAGGCCCCCGGAAACGGAGGGCCTTTTTAAACCCGTGATATCTCCCTAATCTTATTCTCTAGTAGGCGCAGGATATCACGGGTAATAGAGGAACGGTCAAAGGTGAAAATTAGGGATCAAAGAATTTACTTTTTTTGATATACTCTTGGGCTAAAAGAATTTGGAGGTAATAATTATGAGAATAGTAGCAGCTGTAAAAGCTTTTTTTAAAGTGTTGCGCACACCTCAAGCCGCTGAGAAGCTTTTAGATGACAAAAGCTCTTCGCAAGAGGGTGGTGATTATGCTCACCTGCGTTTGCTGGGTATTTTACAAGACAAAGGACGTTTAGTAGACTTTTTAAAGGAGGACCTTTCTAGCTTTAGTGATGCTCAGGTAGGTGCGGCCGTTCGAAAAGTTCATCAGGATTGTTCTAAGAGTATCGAGGACTTGGTAACTTTACGCCCAGTAATGAGCGAAGGAGAAGGTAGTAAAGTGACGGTTCCTAAAGATTATAATCCCGCAGAGGTTAAAGTTGTCGGAAATGTTAAAGGTGGGCCTCCTTTTGAGGGTATTCTTCGTCACCCTGGCTGGAAGGCTCATAAGCTTTCTTTACCTAAGCAAGTGGGCAACCTCGAGAGAGAGATCGTTGCTCCTGCTGAGGTGGAGGTTAAATAGTTATGACGTCTCATAAATATATTATCGGCATTGACCTCGGTACCACGAACTGTACTATGGCTTATGCTGCTAACGATCAAGAAGGGGGGAGCGACCCACAGATAGTCCAATTTTTGATCCCTCAAATTGTGCAGAATAGCCTTCAAGGAGAAGTAAATTCTTTACCGTCTTTTTTATATTTCCCCATCGAAGGCGAAGCTGCTGCAGGCAGCGTAGCTGTTGATTGGGATGCAGAGAGAAAATTTTGCGTTGGTAGCTATGCTCGTGAGCGAGGTAGTGAAGTCGCTCATCGTTTGATAGCATCAAGCAAGTCCTGGCTATGCCATGATGGTATCAAACGTAGGGGAAAGATTTTACCCCTTGACGGCGATGAATCTTCACAGATGAGTCCTATAGAAGTTTGCAGTGAGTTTTTAAAGCATCTTCGTGAAGTGTGGGATATATCTTATAGTGAAGATCCTTTTACCGAACAAACAATCTTGGTGACGGTGCCTGCTTCTTTTGATCCTAGCGCCCGGCAATTAGTACAAGAAGCAGCAGTGATGGCAGGTTACCCTGAGATTATTTTATTGGAGGAGCCTCAGGCAGCGTTTTACGCTTGGTTATATAGTAAAGGCGAAAATTGGCGGCAGGAGCTTAATGTTGGTGATAGCATCTTGGTGGTCGATATAGGGGGAGGTACTACAGACTTTTCTTTGATAGCAGCTCAAGATAATCAGGGGGACTTAGAATTAGAGCGGACAGCGGTAGGGGCTCATCTTTTGCTAGGCGGTGATAATATGGATTTGAGCTTAGCGTATCTGGCTAAAGGAAAGCTAGAGGATGAAGGTCACGAGATCGATGAGTGGCAGTTACAAGGTTTGATCCATGGATGTCGAAATGCTAAGGAAAAGCTGTTAGGCTTTGAAGCCCCTGAATTTTGGGAAGTTACTATCCAAGGTAGAGGTACTGGCCTGATAGGAGGATCTTTGACGGTAACTATTACTAGAGAGGAAGCCCAGCAATTTTTAATTGAAGGTTTTGTTCCTTTAGTAGGGTCTGATGAGCGGTCGTTATCTGAAAAACGAGGAGGAATGCAAACCGTTGGGTTACCTTATGCTAGTGATGCCAGAATTTCTTGTCAGTTGGCAAAGTTTTTATCCATGACAGGCGATAGCAATGACAGTAGGATGGAGAACTTTGTGATGCCTACCGCTGTTATGTTTAATGGAGGAGCTCTCAAATCCGAAGCTATAAAGTTTAGAATAATAGAGCTTCTTAATCAGTGGGCTGAAGAGCATCAGCGTCCTGCTATTAAGGTGCTTTCTAATCATGACCTTGACTGTGCGGTGAGCCAAGGAGCGGCTTATTATGGTTTAGCTAGGATGGGTAAAGGTATTAGGATTAAAGGGGGCACCAGCCGCAGCTATTTTATTGGTGTTGAAGAGTCTATCCCAGCGGTACCGGGGATGCCCAAACCTTTAAAAGCAGTATGTGTAGTTCCTCATGGAATGGAAGAAGGAAGTCAAGCATCTTTAGAAGACGAAAGGTTCAGCCTTTTACTTGGTGAACAGGCACAATTTAGATTCTTTAGTCGCGATGTTCCCAAGCTTTCTAATGGCCAGGAGCCTGACATAGGTTATAGTCTAAGAAATTGGAAGAGAGAGCTTACCGAGCTGCATCCTATAGAAACTGTTTTGGAAAAAAATGAAGATGATGGCAAGACAGTAAGCGTCACCTTGCATTCCAAAGTTACCGAGTTGGGGGTTTTGGAGCTATGGTGTTCTGCAGATGATGGCCGCAAGTGGAAGCTCGAGTTTGATCTTAGGCAGCCCCTAGAGGAGAAGGTAGTAAATTAACGCCCTACAATATATTTTATGGCGTCTTGTTTCATGCGGAGGTGCATGCTGTACAGGCCGTTGGCTCTTCCTGGGGTGAGAATATTTTCCAGCCCTAGGGTTTTAAGGTAGTCGGGTTCGCACTTTAAGATAGCTTCGGGGGGTTCGCCACTGTAAACGGCTGTTAATAGGTGAATTAAGCCGGCGGAAATCAAAGC
This sequence comes from Chlamydiota bacterium, assembly GCA_051744985.1. Lineage (GTDB taxonomy): Bacteria > Chlamydiota > Chlamydiia > Chlamydiales > JABHNK01 > JBNJDP01. Next base: position 19,565 of record JBNJDP010000025.1, read on the forward strand.
ATCGGCAGTGCCTTCGAAGATTACCTTATCCCCCTCGAGGTAGGAGTAAAGGTAGGCAGTGCTTTGACAACCTTTGATGCGGAACTCCTCGCACTTTTTTTCGGGAGCTAATTCTGGTAGCTCCCGACCAAAATCGACGATTTTGGAGTATATTTCTTCATCATCATGGCAGTGGCTAAACGCTGAGAGGATTTGCTGCTGCTTTTTTTTGCATGATTCAAACATAAATGCCAATGAGTTTATATTTAGCGGATTATGAATCTTATCAAAAGGGATAATTTATCCCAAGCAGCCTTTTCTTTAGGCAAAAGCAAAAAATCACTTGAAACCAAGAGTATGATAAAATACAATATATGCTCTTTGTGTCCTCGTAGCTCAGCAGGATAGAGCGATTGCCTCCTAAGCAATAGGCCGTGCGTTCGAATCGCGCCGGGGACATTTCTTTGGTACTGTTCAACAGCGCCTTTTTTACGTCAGGTATATCAGGGTTTTAGTATGAACGCTCAAGATCTTTTATTTCTCTTTGCAAAGTAAGGATTTCACTTTCTTGTTCCTGTAAGTTACGCAGCTCCGCAGTTTTTTTGAAGAGCTCTAATAATGTTGTGTTAAGGTTATAGGGGCGAATCTTATAAAGGTTGATGACTCTCCCGGTATCATCTTTGACCATCATATTGAGATGCTCTTCGCTTGCCTGTTCAGGGTCGGCGGAGATAGATGTTAAATATATAGATTGGGTCATCTTCACTGTACTGTGGATAGAAGTAAAAGTAATCCATTTGCTGTTTTGAGTTTGAGCTTTTTGGTGTGCCTTTGCCAGCTGTTTTTTTAGTGGCTCGATCTTAG
>JBNJDP010000026.1:0-20106 GCA_051744985.1 Chlamydiota bacterium
ACCACTTAACGGGAGCTAAAACTGCGGGACCTATCTTCATAACAAACCTCTCGTAAAAATAAAAATATCCAACATAATTATCAATCTGAAATTTTATAAATAATGCTCGATCTTATTAATACCATTCAGGGCAGCTATACGATAACCTTCAGCAAAAGTCGGGTAATTGAAGATATGTTCGATAAAATAATCTATACGAGCTTTAAAGCTCATCGCCACTTGACCGATATGAATAATTTCCGAGGCTCCTTGACCTATGATATGTATTCCCAAGATTTCCAAAGTTTCAGCATGAAAGAGGATCTTAAACAAACCCGCCCCATTACCGGCGATATGACTGCGAGCAATCTCACGATAATAAGCCCTACCTACTTCGTAACGAAAGCCTAGCTTTTTAAGCTCCTCTTCGGTATAGCCGCAACAAGAAATTTCGGGAATGGTGTAGATCCCCAGAGGATAAAAGGTAGGAAATTGCTGGGTTTCTACCCCTAGAGCTTGACGTGCTGCCAGCCGCCCCTGCTCCATGCACGTCGAAGCTAGGGCAGGCTTACCGATCACATCACCGACAGCATAAATATGAGGTGTTCTTGTTTGAAAAAGAGCATTGACGACAATATGACCGCGCTCATCGAGTTCCACACCAGCCTTATCGATCTGCAACCCTTGGATCTTGGCTTCCCTTCCCAAAGCATATAAGAGCACATCTGCTTCCAGCTCAGTGCCATCGTAACACTTAACATAAGCCCGACCATTTCGGTTGGCAACAACTTCAGGAATTTTATTTCCAACGAAGCGCAAATCAAGATCCGTCAACCCTTTCTGCAGGTGGATACCTATCTCAGCATCTAAGAGCGGTAAAATATGCTCGCGTTTATCGAGCACAGTAACCTTTGTTCCCAAAGCAGCAAAAAAGCTAGCATATTCAGCACCTATCACCCCACCACCTAAAACCAACATAGAGCGCGGCTTTCTATCAATAGCTAACAAGCGCTTAGAATCAAAAATCACTTTATCATCAAAAGGAATCTTGTGAGGATTGCGAGGCTTGGAACCGCAAGCGATAATAATAATATCGGCTTCAATCATCTGAAATGGCTCCATAGCCTCATCGCAAATTTCAAGATGATGGGGATCAGCAAACCTGGCAAAACCGGTCAAAAAAGTAATATTATTGTTACGAAACTGGCGATAAATAATCTTGCGCTCGACTTCCAAAATACGCTTTAAACGATAATTTAAGTCGGCAATAGAGATGCTCCTGTTGGGACAGTAATCCTTACCATAAAAATTGCGCTCATAGAACCCCGTCAGCTCTAAGATAGCTTCCCTCAAGGATTTGGAAGGTATCGTGCCGCTATTTAAGCATGCCCCTCCCGGCTCTGAAAACTTTTCAATAACAACAACTTTTTTACCTAATTTAGCAGCTTGAATAGCTGCTTTTTGCCCTGCAGGACCCGAACCGATAACCACCATATCAGCCTTCAGCTGTTTCACCATCTTATGCTCCTTTATTGCTGCACTATGCGGTTTTTACCACAAAAAAATCTAAGATTCAATCAAATAAGCTATTAGGTTGTTTTTTAAATATCTTGTGATATCATAAATAACAAAAGGAGGTCTACTGATGGTTAAGCTCAACTATAGTGCTGGTGAGAAGTCTATCGAAAAGCTGCAAGCCAAATTAACCAAAGAGCGTCTTCTTCAAGAAGCTGCAAACAAAAATCGAGAAAAAGAACAGCAAAAAAAAAGCCCCCAACAGCCTATCGAAAGCTCTGAATCACAGCAGGAAGAGAACCTTTCTTTCAAACAAAAAACCGTCCACAAAGTTATCTCTCGCATTCAACAAGACCTGCGACGCCTAAACAAAAAATCTCGCTACACCCTTTTCGAACGCCTTAACCTCAAAAAAAGTGACCTGCGGCGTTATGTCAAAAACCCCGAACTTCTGGATCGCCACGATTGGGAACAAATCAAAAAAGTCCAAGACCAGATACACCATCAAACCCAACCTATAGAAGCTAACGAAGCAGAATATAACCGCAATCTAGTAAAAAATAAACGCGTTAAGAGTATCAACAGGCGCTTCAACGTCAAAGAGGGATGGCTACCCCTCTAAAAAACAGAAATCTTAATATTAATTAAATGAAAAGATGTTACAACTAGTGATAAATAAAAACTAAAGTGCAGAAAATGCCCAACATACAACCTGACAGACAACGTAGTTCATCTTCTCATCATCACGTCTCGAGCCCCCCTCCTCCTGAAGGCAGAACAGGTGGGAGGAAGGTAAAAATGTCACTTCAGACCTTAAGCGGAATATGGCCAAAAGCTGTACCCAGCAAATCATCAGGTGATGTTCAAGAAATACAAGGGCGCCTCACCCCCATACAGGGAAAGTTATCAGATTTTTTAGCTCATATTGCAATAGCGTATACCGACAAACTTGTTAAGCAATACTCTGATAGCGAATATCTTGCAGAGCAATATCCTAGTAAACAGAAAGTATTCAAAGCTGTTGGAAAGCTACATATCCTAGGTGGTGCTTATGCTACCTATAAAAAGCTCACCCCCGACTTTAAAGAGCGCTACATCAAGCACTTTTTAGCTTTAGCCATCAACTACTTCTCAAACAATCCCGATGAGCTTCATAATTTAATACAAAAATTAGAAGAGATCAGCCAAAAACCAAAGGAAGAACAATCTCAACAGTGCCGAGAGCTTTCCGACACATTGATTCCCAAGCTCTGCCCGGAATCTAATGCCCTTCTTCCATCTTTCCCCGGTTTCAATGCTTTCATGTATAAGGTCGTACTAAAAAGACTAGCAATACCAAGCCTCTTGCAGCTAGGCGCCGAACAGCTTCAAGCCAACAAGCTACCATCGGAAGACGAAATCCGCCAACAAATCACAGAAGACAGCCAAGCACGTAAAATCCACTCTATTTTCCACGGCGAAGATTCTTTAACTAAAGCTATCGATGAAGCTGTTGTACCTCTCGCACTTTCTAAGGTGTCCGAGCTAGCCCAAGCTATCATCGCTAAACCACACGAGGAGTTAGAAGTAATCCCGAGCACTCTAGCGAAAGCTATAGCTATTAACCTTCATATTCCAGAAAAATTTGAGGAAGCTTCACGCCAAAAGCTAGGCGATGACTTAGAACGGTGGTTGACAACAACCGACCCTGAAGGAATCTCATCTCAGGAGTGGGAAGTCTTCGGCCACCTTACTGCAAGCGCTTCGATCTTCCAGGAAGATTTACAAGATTTATTGCAAACACTCGAAACATCTCAAGAAGATTCAGGCACAGCCGAACTGTTAAAAAAATTCCTCCCTGACTATCAACAGCGCTTTGAAAATTATACTAAAGCTGTTAGCAATCATATCTTAGCCAACCTTCACCACTATCTTGCCGACCCTCAACATGAAGAATACCTTCCTACCCTCACTGAACAGCTCTACCAAGCTTCACAAATCCCCGATAAAAACACTAGAAACGCTGAAATAGCAAAACTTGTCGACGACTTTTTATCGATAGCGTTGCCTAATAAAGGCGCTGATATTGCTGTCATACCGACCATAATAAGAGATAACATCTATGACTTACTAAAAGACCAGATCAATGAACATCTTCAAAAAAACCTGCAATACTATGATACCCCTCATCAAAGCTCTGACACCACTATATCTGAACTAAACGCCTTAGACTCGGAAATAAACTTGGGAGATTACTCTAGTAAAGTTTTGGAAGAAGCCCAAAAATTTGGAGAACAGAAGCTCACACAAAACGAAGATACTTTTTCTCAACAGCTTGCCAAACATATCCCCTTCCCCCAACCTGAGGAAGGCCCCTCTTTGCTAGACGCTATCAGGGAAGATTATATACCTGCTGCTACAGGAAAAGCTCTAAAAGAACAAGCTTTCAAACATCTTCACGACACCCTTTTGATCATCATAAAAAAAATAACTACCGCTCACTTCGCGACTTTCCATGATAAACCCTTAATTCCAGACCTCTTAACACGCTTACAAACTATTGCTAAAGAAACAGACCACTCTACACAAAAAGATGCTATTAATGGTATCGTCAAAGAAATCCTCGAAATAGGATTAGGACCCGATGCTAATGAATTAAAAAATATACCTGGTCCTTTAAGAAAACAGCTCTATCGGTTTTTACAAGAAAAAGTTGCAGACTACCTACAAGAGCATATCACTGAATATTTCATTGAAGTCGACGCTCCCTCAGAAAAAGAAATAATATCCCGATTAGACCAATTAGATCCCACCCAAAAACCAGGAGAAAAACTTTCCCAATTAGTGACCCTGCTTACTCGATATGTCGACAAATATTCCCAAGCCGAAGAGTCCGAACTTTCTACGATGCTAACCCAAAAATTCCCACAATGGATCCCCTCTAAGCTCGCTACACAGCACACCGGTGAGGATAACACTTTGGGCACTAAACTTATGGCTATCCTACGTAAAAACTACCTAGAAAGCTCTTCCGAAGAAGCTGTGCGCCAATATACCTTTGGTAAAACTCATCATGCGCTGCTTATTATCATTAATAACTTCACCCAACAACAACCTCTAGCTCTTCCCGCTTTTATAGAAAAGCTAACGGACCTAGAAACTGCTAGAATGTCAGACACAGAAAAAGAAAAAACTTATCAAAAGCTTGGCGAAGAGCTCCTTGAATTAGCCTTACCTAAAGAAGGAAACTATATCACTAAGCTCCCCCTCCCTCCTGCATTCCAAGAACCGTTACGCTCTTTGCTCCAAGAAACCATCTTACCTTCGGCTATCGAATATATTCACCATACACTCCGCCCCCCCCAACAGCAGGAGCCTATGACTCTCAACGATCAACAAGAAAAAACCGCCACCTTGACGGCGGAAATATCTGTTCAATATCTTCAAGATGACCTACAGGCTTTAACTAGCACAAGCCTACAAGTTGTCGACAAACAGGCCATTATCTGGAATATCTTAAAGGGTAGAGTGCCCTCAGGGATCCTCCAGACGCTCTACAAAAAAATATATGAACTACCGATAATTTCTCAGGAAAGTATCGAAGGTATTTTAAAGTCCGCTATCTCCGAGAAGGATGCTAAGGCGATCAGCGCTGAACTGACAGAAAAACTAAACCATAAATCAGACTGGCAAGATCTAGCCGATTTTCTTATCCCCAAACTTCAACAAGCCTTGGGAGATAAGGCAGAACCTCAAATTTGGAGTCTGACCCAAGGACAACTAACCCAAATGTTAAAACAATGTTTTACTAATTTAGTTGTGAGAATCGATGGTTTAGCAGATAAAGATTCAGATTTACTTCAACGTACAATAGCCCAGCTTGGCCATGCTTTTCAACTTCACCTAAAATACTATAAAGAAGCATTAGGGGAACTAGCTACTCCTATTGACCCTTATGGCGATAAAGCTACCACCCAACAATGGTTCAAAGCCTATCAGTCTATTAATGAAAAAGCTCTCCATCCTGCCTTAAAAGACTTCGAAAAATCTCCAGAAGTTCAAGAAGCTACCAAGCTCGCTTATATCAAAGAAAATTGGTCGCCTGTGATAATGAAACTAGTATTCCCTGAAGGCCCTAAAAGTTTGCCGGTAAATCCTCGCCTACAGCAAACCCTATACGAACAGCTAAACGATAATATTATCCCCAACCTAATTCTTAGCCAGGTCATTAACCTGCTCCTTGACAGTGATACTACCAACAAATTTATCATCTCCCTCTTAGGTACTCGAGAAGGCCCTCAACCACCCCCTAAAACCGAAGTTCCTGAGAGGGTTCGTGCTCAAGAAGAGGGAGAGCTTATCGACATGACCTCCCTCGGTAACTCCGTCATAGCAAGTCAGAGTGTTCTAACCCCCGTCATTGCACAAGCCATCACCACTATCTTTCAAGGACTTGAAGGCGCTGATCTCACGGCTCCTCCTGAAAAAATAATCGGAGATGTTATAAGTTCCAAGATGGCAGAAATTTTTAAAGATACCAAACCATCAGAATGGCTCGATAAAGCCTTGGCACTTTCCAATCCTACTGATGCAACTATTGAGTCCCCCGAAGACCTTGAACAAGAAGCTTATAAGATTCTCGAAGAAAAACTTACTCTTTTACAAGCCTTTTCCTTTACAGCTTTGTGGGAAGCATCCACGTATCAGATCCAGCAAAAAGTAATTATCCCTCTTAATGCTGATACAAAAAAAGCCGGCGTTGCGCTTCGCTCTCATTGGGGACTACCGGGAAGAGTTATCGCTGCTACAGGAAATATCTTCTCTACAATAGCCTCGCTGCCTTTCAGACTAGGTGGTAAACTTATCAGCAAAGCCTTCAAAACTACTGACAGTGGCCTTATTTATATTCGCAAGACTATATCACGCCCCTTATTTGCTATTCATAAAATACGCAACCGAGTTTTAGGGAAGCACAAACCAAAGACGCGCGCTCAAAAAACTTTGGATTTAATATCTAACCCAGTCCACGAAGCATTGGTATGGAGGATGTTAGACAGCGCCATGAATGGCTTACAAGGATACCATCTTAAACAAAAATAATTAAGATCTTGTTGAATAAGGATGAAGCTGCTAAAATTTATTGTTCTTCTATTATAGTGATAAATTACGAGGATGAATCATGGCCAGAAAATGTCAAGTTACGGGTAAAAAGCCCCACACAGGCCGAAGCTATACTTATCGTGGTATTGCAAAAAAGAAAAAAGGTATCGGCCTAAACATTACAGGTAAAGTCAAGCGTCGTTTTCTTCCTAACGTTGTGAGCAAAAAATTCTGGCTCCCCGAAGAAAACCGCTGGGTAAGTTTAAAGCTCTCCACTGCTGCTATCCGCACCATCAATAAGCGCGGAATTAGCGAAGTGGTCAAAGAAATGAGAGCTCAAGGACAGAAAGTTTAAACCCTATTTAGGTTTTGCTATCCCTTGAAATTTTAAGCGTCGACAAAACTTTTGTTGGCGCTTTTTGTAATTTACAGGAGATGGTCACGAGGTATACCCCTATTTCAGGTGGTGATTATTAGGATGATACTGTATCGAAAAGCGCAGCCCCTCCCTGAATCACTCTTCAACCCGTGAACACATGCGCTTTATATCCCTCCTCTCAAAACTCATATTGAGATTGTTTTTTTTATTGTTAACGATTACCCTTATTGGCGCTAATCTTGATTAAGTTATTAATTTACAGTTTGGCGCGTAATATCAGTAATTTATCAAAAATCCTCAGGTAGTTATGACTCTTAATGCTCAACTTGCAGATTTAAAACACCTTACCGATTACCAGCCTGCATGTCTCAAATATTATATGCATCTCGGAGAGACGGCTTCTGCCAATAAAAATCCCAATTTTAGGGACTTCCATGGCATGCCCAAAAATATTGCCGACCTCCGGGGGCGAGCTATCGTCTACCTTAAAGAAATTGGCCTACGCTTAGCTTTTGGTGGACTAACAGCATTAGCGATCACTGAAGGGGTAGCTCGACAAGCTTTGACAGTTTTACAGGGATGCTTATCACAAACCACAGGCATAACTTTTTACCGCCTTGAAGCTTACCGTCACCAATCAGCAGCCCAAGCTTCTTTTAAGATTATCCCTAAAATAATCTCGGGAACAGTCTCTATACCTTCATTAGTCCAAGCCCAATCACAAGTTAAAGCTATCCTACAACAATCTAAAAAACCTGTTGTGCATGCTATTAATACTTTCTATGGCAAAGAAGCTCGTTCTATCTGTGATGAATATATCGACAACGGCTTTCGCTATATGCGCAATCCCAACAATCCTGAAGAAACCGTCGCTGAAGTCCAGCGCCGCCTAGCCCCTACCCCTGAGGACATCTTAAGGGCTATACCTAATGTAAACAACATGACCTTGCCTCAAGTGCAAGAATATGTTAAAGATAATTACCCTGAAAATCAGTCCGCTATCACACTATATTTGTCGAACAAATCCTCAGAGTTTACCCCCGAAAGCCTGATAGCATCTTTGCCTGACTACCAACCCTTCACCTTGCCAGAAGCTCATCATTATATCCAAAACAGGTTTGGCATCAAAGCCGCTTTATCATTCACTGACTACTGGAGAGAGACAACCCACACTACGATTATCAACAATATAACCTCTTTGCGAGAACAGGCACGCCAATCTCTGAAAGACTGTTTACAAAACCTGATTAATAACCGTATTGAATACCTAAATCTATCCGATTTCGACAACATTTTTCATAACTTACCTACCTTATATAAGTTACATGCTTATCATGAGCTGGCAACCCATAACCTATTAATATATGCAGGAAATTCAGACGATTATCATAACTTATCGCAGCGCACAGTTAAGATGCTTAAAGCCCAAGCCAACTTCAACATGTTGGAAATCGAAGAGCGCCTATGCCTTTATAACAAGTTGCTAGACAGCGACAGATGTCATCTCTGCGCTCCTGACGGCGATCTTCCTGTACTTCCTGACGGCCATTACTCCTTGAGAACTTCTTATTATCATGAAATTAACACCCTCGCCTATAATATCTCCCAATTCTGTGATCTTTATGCTGAAAATGACCTGCTAGGTTTAGCTCCTAACCCCGAAATAAAAGATGAACTTACAACAGAATACTGGAAACAGCGCGCCAACCAAATCGAAGAATTTAAATTATTATCGCCATCCGACCAAGAACACCTAGTATCTACACTTGTAACCCATCAAACTTCTACTGCTGCACCCAAGGATTCGGCAGCCCCTAAACCTCAAGATGTAACTACTCTCAATAAGATCTACTGCAGGATTACTGGATTGCCAACTACAAAAGGTCCTTATTATCAGGAGCCTGAAACTCCGCCCCCTCCTAAAGCTACTTTTTGGCCAAGTATAAAAAAGTCCCCTTCTACCGATCAGCATCCATCACAAGCGACTGAAGAGCTAGAGGAAAAACCCGCTGAAAACCCTTCTATCTTTCAGCGACTCCTACCCCGAAGGCAAAAGAATTAATATCAATTCCAAGATGAAAGTTCACAACTAATCTATATTCAAGAGAATAGGCTGAAACATGAATCTTTATTGAGGAATTGGTATAATGTTCATGATGAGACTGTGGATAAAAAAAAAACAGCTGTAACAAAACTTATTACAGCTGGTTTTTTGTCTATAAAGCTATAATTTTAAGGGAAACTGAGGAGGAGGAACATTCCTACGCCTACTCCCAATACTACGATTATTTCTTATTGCAAGAGGTGCTCTAGTTCCTCTAAAGTCTGTTCTATCATTTGGCGGCCTCGTATATACTTGAGGATCCGTTATTTCATGATCTCTATGATCATTATTTAAATAGCTTTGGGCATTATAATAGTGCAGTTGAACATCTTGATGGTAACTTGCCCCTATCACTCCTAGCTCAATATTTTTTATTTCTATTCCTTGACGTTCTAAAGCTCTCAAGCCATTTCTAAGATCTTCTTCACTAGGCTTATAATGTCCGCTATTATTAGTCAACTGGACAATACGCCCTTCTTCATTTACCACTATGTCTCCTGCTAAAATAACATCTTCGCCACTAACAAAGCTGGAATGGTGAAACTGATCCTGTTCAAACTTGCCTGCATAAAGAGTGCCTTTAGTGTCGATAACAAATATTAAGCGTTTATTAATATATTCTTGAGGTAAATCCATCACTTTTCTATCACTAATGGTAAGATCATAATCCTGAATGGTAAGATCATAATCCTGAATGGTAAGATCATAATCCTGAATGGTAAGATCATAATCCTGAATGGTAAGAGCATAATCCTGCCTCTCCCTTCCATCACAATACTTAACTTTACAACCTTTTGCCTGAAGAGGGTTGGCGAAAGTGCTCTCAAATAATGCTATAACATTTTCCAGAGGACCATGAATATTACCTTCCAGCGCCTCTGCTGCTTTCTGACTGCTGATATGATGTACTGAATACTTTTCTAGTAGATCTGCTATTCCTTTAAGTCTACAACTACCAGGAACTGCTAAGTTATCATAATCGATTCTAAGCTGTCTCTTACCTTCCTCACTAATAAGACTATCTTGTTGTTGAACAGGAGTCCCAGGAGCTTGTTGAACAGGAGTCCCAGGAACTTGTTGAACAGGAGTCCCAGGAACTTGTTGAACAGGAGTCCCAGGAACTTGTTGAACAGGAGTCCCAGGAGCTTGTTGAACAGGAGTCCCAGGAGCAGTGGAGGGTGATCCATGAAAACGAGGAGGTTGGGGCGTTAAATTAGGATTAAAAGGAACATTATTATAAGGTGATTGGGGTGTTAGTGGTGACAAAAGGCCTCCTCATGTTTTATATTAAATAATTTAAAGACTTGTTTTATTTTACAAAAAATGATTATTAAAATGCAAATTCAATAAAATCTACAAATGTTAAAATTTTTAAAAAGCCCTTCAGTAAAGCGGGGGATAACCTTATCATCCCTCCTCATAATTATTGCAGCAGCTATATTTATCTCACAGCCTCGCTTGCCGAAGCCCGAGGAACCTCCACGCTTTTACGCCACCCAAAACCGCGATGACCTCCGCATACTCTTTAAGACGGCCCTATCTCAAGCTGCAAATACTATAAATCTGCAATCTTACTCTCTATCCGATCCCAAAATCATGCATCGCCTAAACCAAAAAAGTGAGGAAGATTGTCAAATAAAGGTCAGTATTGACAAGAAGCAAGCTGCACACCTATACAAAGCCTTAAATAAAAAAATAAAAATTTATGCTCCTCGCACAAAAGGCCTCATGCACCGCAAGATTGCTATTATCGATGATATGCAGGTCTGGATAGGTTCTGCCAACTTAACTACTGAATCCCTACGCATCCATGACAACTTGGTGATGGGCATGGTGTCACCCCAGCTAGCAGAGGTGATCGCTGCTGACACTCCAGGCAAGCATTCTATAACTGTAGGAGGACAGCAACTAGAGTATTGGTCTCTTCCCGATGACGGACAAGCACTTTCAAGAGTTCTTCAACTTATAAACAATGCTAAAAAGTCGGTAAAAATAGCCATGTTCACTTGGACATCACAACCAATAACCCAAGCAATTATCGATGCTCACCACCGGGGAGTAAGGATCCACGCTTTAATAGATAACAATTCCAGTAAAGGTGCCAGTAAAAAAACCGTCACCCTCCTCAAAGAAAATGGAATCCCTATCTACAGAAGCCAAGGCCTAGGTCTTCTCCACCATAAGTTTGCCTATATCGACGATAAAACCCTTGTCAACGGATCGGCCAATTGGACTAAAGCGGCCTTTGAAAAAAATAGGGAATGTTTCTTGGTCATCGACCAGCTGACGCCAAAGCAAAAAAAATTCATGGACAAGCTTTGGAAAAACGCCTCCTTAGAAGCTCAAACCCACGATTGAGCCCTAATCGTTAGTCAAAAAAACGCTTGCCTTCTGTTTGTGATTTGCCGATAACATATAATAGAGCCTGAACTATAAAAAGGACTGTTATGAGGATTCCATCCAACAATATCTTCCAGCCTACAGCAAACAAACTGATACCACCGTCGAGCACGGCTGGCGACCCCCGCCTCACTAAGATCTTCCAAGAACGACTCACTATTCCTGCTGACCTTCCAGATCTTTCAACCACTCATAGTATCATTCCTTCTTTCCAGGGAAAAAAACATTCCGACACATCTAAAGCTGACACCATCATCCGACGAGAGTTCTACAGCCCTGCCACAAAAACGGTAAGGTCGGAAGCTATACGATCCGCCGCCAACTCGATAGTAAGAATAGAGAGCGCCCTAAAAAACCTCGCCCCAGATACCCCTTATGCCGAAGCTTTTCAACAGATCTTCGACTCGGAAACCATAGAAAACACTTGCATAGCGGCTTTCTCCGCCCTGGCGGCGCAAAAAAACAGCAGCTCGCGAGATTACGCCTCCCTGCTGCCACCAGCGTTGACAGGTGCGCCACTCCCATTGCTCGTGGCGGGCGGAACACACGCCTATGCCATCCTCGACAATTCCTTGGGAAAGGGTGGTTACAAATCAGCCACCATGGCTTTAGATCTATTAAACCAGCAGCCCGTAGCTTCTTTAACCCCTTTTAATCTCGAAAACCATGGAGCGGGATCTCTGACAGCGGAAATCCCCTTTTTACAAGAAGTGCAAGAGCAACGCGGTATTGTCGATACCCATACTATTCTGTACGCAGACCAAGCAGGTTCTCCGGCGTCGGGCATCATTCAAAAACTATATGACAGCAGCATGGAAGATATCTTCTACCCTAACCTATCTCCAAAAGAAAAAAGCAAGCTGCTAGAAGCCTTGATGGATATTACATATGGCTTGGAAGTACTACAAAAGAAAGAAATCTTCCACCGTGATATAAAACCTGCCAACCTCCTTATTAAAGGTGCCGGAGAACATGCTGAAGGTGCTATAGCAGACTTCGGCCTATCCTGTTACAAAAGCGAGCGCCCTAAGCTGGCCCAAGTCGGCGGTTCACCATCTTATACAGCTCCAGAATATATCTCTTACTGCGCCCAAGAACAGGAATCCCGTAACGAAGAAGATATAGGACCTCACTCTGACATATGGTCCTTCGGCCTAACTTTATATACTATCTTCAACGGCAAGCCCCTTCCCGATCCTTTGGAACCTCAACCTAGAGAAAATAATATAAAGTTTTTAAGCCGCAGAGAAAAGCTGGCAGACCCTGAATCCCCCGAAACAAAAAAATATGCTGAAACATATCCTGAGCCCCTTGACAAAGAATCTATGGAGCATTTGATTTGGCGATGCATGAGAGCCGATCATCACCTGCGCCCTGATGCCCAGACCTTGGTCGCCGACTTTGCAAAGGCGGCAGCAAAGATGCAAGCCGAGCTTGCGACCACGCCGTCCAAGGATTAAAAGCTCAAAATCCCCCTTAGCTCATCACTGCTTACAGCCCCTTCCCTATATATCTTCCAGCACCCTTCAGAATACCCTATGACTGTCGAAGGGACGCCTCCTCTAACTCTTCCTCCTTCGAAGATAGGGAAATCCTGCCCGAAATACCTTTCAAGATCTTCTTCCTGCAAAGCAGGATCTTCCCCGGAAGGATTGGCAGAAGGGGCAACAACAGGGCCAAAGTCCCACAGCAGCCGCCTAAGTCCTTCATGAGCAGGAACCCTAAAGCCGGCAGTAGGCATCCCCGCCCTAACAAGGGCGCTGACTTTATCAGCCCGCGCAGGCAAAGCGATCGTCAAAGCCCCTGGCCAGAATTGCTTGGCAAGCTTATCGACCTCGGGAGGAACTTCAACCACATAATCTTCTAACTGCGAGATATCGGCTATTAAAGTTACCAAAGGATTGCTTAAAGGACGTCCCTTGAGGGTGAAAATCTTCTCCACAGCCTCATCATTGCTATTGTCGGCTGCCAAGCCATATACCGTATCGGTGGGGATGGCTACCACTTCCCCTGCCTGCAATAATTCTATCGCTCTCTCAGCATCTATAAGCATCTTTCTCATTCTTCCCCACTATAACACCTATTAATTTCGTCTTCCTGTTCATAAAGCTCCTGGAGCTGGAGGTAATGCTCTTCGAGCTTTATCGCAAGCTGACCATGTTCTTTTATTAAAACCTGCATATCTTCGCCTCCCATCATTGCCTCCTCTAGCTGCTGTTTATGCTCTTCGGATTTAATAATCTCCCGCTCTGTATCGGCGATAGCTTTTTTGATAGGCCTTAATGCCGCTGCTCGCTCTCTAACGCGCTCCGCACGACGATGGCGCTGATCTTTAGAAGTCTTATTGGCAACGCTAGGCTTCTGCTGCTCTTCCCAGCCTTGCTTCTCCAAAAAGCTCTCATAGTCACCATGAAAACACTCTTGCAAACTCTCTCTGCAGACAATCAGCTTATCAAGCTTGAGCTGCCGCAGAACATGTTCATCATGGGAGACGATCAGTACGGCTCCCGGAAACCTCTCTACTGCTAGCATCAAAGCTTGGATCGACTCAAGGTCGAGGTGATGAGTAGGCTCATCGAGAATCAAAAGATTAACAGGCTTAAGAAATATCTTTGCTAGAAGCACCCTACTGCGCTCACCTCCTGATAAAACGGCAATTTTTTTCTTGGCATCATCACCTGAAAACATCATCGCTCCACAAGCCTGGCGAATTTGCTCATAAGAGGCTTGAGGGACAAAACTCTCTAGCTCCTCCTCAATAGTTTTCGAGGAATCCAAAGCTTCGATATCTGACTGCCCAAAATAACCTATGGACGTATTAGGGGAATAAGTAACCTTTCCTCCTTGAGGGCTTAGCTGCTCAACCAAAAGGCGTAACACTGTTGATTTACCTCGCCCGTTCTTGCCGATAATAGCGACCCTGTCACCTTTTTCAACTTCAAAACTCAATTGTTTAATCAGCTGTCGCTGAGCTTCATAAGCAAACGTCAACCCTTCGGCTCTTAAAAGCTGCTTGCCAGGCAAAAAATGATATCGAAAGTCAAAAGCCAAAGATTTTTCATCCTTTAAACCTTCCAGATCATCCATCTTTTCGATAGCTTTTAAACGCGACTGGGCCTGCGAAGCTTTAGTGCTCTTTGATCCGAAGCGCTCTACAAAAGTCAGCATATGATTTTTTTTTCTTTCCTGCTTCTCGAGCGTACGCTGATAGGTTTCTTCCCACAAGGATGTTGTTTGGTAGTATTTTTCGAGGTCCCCCTCGACCTTCCAAAGCTGACCACGCTGAAAACCTAAAATATGTGTGCAAACATTATTGATAAAAGCACGGTCATGAGAGATAAATAGCACTTGACCCTTCCAACTGCGGAGGTAGCGCTCCAGCCAGCGAATAGAAACAATGTCCAAATAATTAGTAGGCTCATCGAGAAGAAGTACTTCAGGCTCCCCTACTAATACTTTGCATAATGCCAGGCGAAGCTGATAGCCGCCGGAAAAACTATCGGGAGGCTGAGAAAAATTTTTTTCCGTAAAACCCAAGCCGCTCAAAATCTTTTCTACCCGATAATGCTCATCAGCAACCTCGGACCTAAGACCTAGCACCCCTTCTTCAAGAATGGTAGGCTTCTCAAAGCGCAAATGTTGAGGTAATACCCCCACTCTAGAACCTTTAGGAAAACATACTTCTCCACTATCAGGCTCTTCCTCACCAGCGATAATTTTTAATAATGTAGTCTTACCACAACCGTTGCGCCCTACAATAGCACACCGCTGGTGGTCTCCCAGCTGGAAGCTAGCTTGGGAAAACAAAAGTTTGGCGCCGTAGCTTTTAGATAGATCGTTGACTTGCACAAGAAATACTTATCAAATAAGGATTGAAACGCGTATTTTACCTCATTAAGCTTTTGATAGCAAGACACTGCTGACCATCTTTTGATCACCTGCCATAAATTTATGCTTGCTAAGATAAAATTTCTTTTTTATGTTACCTCAACATGTAAGCAAACAGAGTTTAGGGAGAATACCGTGGATAAGAGTGCTGCACAGCCCGCCTTGACTGACGAGCTGAAAGAATATATCCTGGAACAAAAACAGGTTCCAGGCAGCTTGATCGCCGTCCTTCATAAAGTTCAAGACCATTTCGGTTATATTCCGCGTGCAATAGCCTTCGATGTTGCCAACCTTATGGAAATACCCGTAGCAAAGATTTATGGAGTAGTAACCTTCTATCATTCCTTTAAATTAGAACCTCCAGGAGACCATAAGATTGGGATCTGTACCGGCACGGCTTGTTACCTTAAGGGCGGCCAGGAGCTATTAGAAGAATTAGGAGATATTTTAGGGGTAGAAGAGAATACCGTCACCGATGACGGCTTATTCTCCTACCAGTCTGTCCGCTGCTTGGGGTGCTGCGGTCAAGCTCCCGCCATTTCTGTCGATGGAGAAGTTTATGGCAGTGTAACCGCTGAAAAGCTCTCTCAAATTATTGATAAATACCGAGGTGAAGATAATGGTTAAACTCACACGTCAAAAGCTCCAAGAAATGCGTGTCAAAGAAAAGCAATCCTTGGCAAACAACAAAGGTCAAGGTAATAAATCCCGTATTATAGTAGGTATGAGCTCTTGTGGATTGGGTGCCGGAGCCCAGGAAACCTACCAAACTTTTGAAGAGGAAGCCCATAAAAAAAACCTCTCAGACCTCGAAATCAGCAAAAGCGGCTGCATTGGGATGTGCCATTCCGAGCCTACCGTCGAAGTCAGAGTTCCCGGCATGCCAACCATAATTTATGGTAAGGTCAACAACGATATTGCCCGCCAAATCGTTCAGCACCATGTTATCGAAAGACAACTCCTCGATGACCATATCTTTGACAAGCCTGCCCAAGACCTATTAGAGAACTAGGGGATATTTTTATGAGCTTCCAGAAGTATATTCTTATCTACGCCAATGGCAATGAAGAACAGCAAAAGGCTGACCTCTTTACAACTTTTCAACAAGAACTTAAGAAACATGACCTCGAACACACTATCCAGGTCGTCAAGGCTGCCCCCAGCGGTCATTATCCTGAAAGCCCTCTGGTGAAAATTTTACCCGACGGAACCGTATATCATCATGTTTCTAATGAAGATGTAGCCGAGCTTGTCAAGAAGCACCTCGTCGACAATCAGTATCTAGAACATTTACTTTTTAAGGCGAGCTCAGGGCCCTCAAAAAAAACGTGCCAAAATATCAATGTCTATAACAAACAACATCGTATCGTCCTCAGAAATTGCGGCGTTATCAACCCTGAAGTCATCGAAGAATATATTGCCCGCGATGGCTATGCCGCCCTCGAAAAAGTCCTTTTTGATATGTCTTCCGATGATGTTATAGAAGAACTAAAAACTGCAGGCATCCGCGGGCGAGGTGGAGCAGGTTTCCCCACTTGGAAAAAGTGGCTCTTCACCAAACAAGTTGAAGCTTCCCAAAAATATGTCATATGTAATGCCGACGAAGGCGACCCCGGCGCCTACATGGACCGCGGAACCTTGGAAGGCGACCCTCATTCTGTCTTAGAAGCTATGACTATTGCAGGTCATACTATCGGCGCCAACAAGGGCATCATCTATATCCGTATAGAATACCCTTTAGCTATTAAGCGCCTAGAAATCGCTCTGGGGCAAGCTCATAAGCTAGGCTTGCTGGGAGAAAATATTTTAGGTAGCGGCTTTGACTTCGATATCGAAATTCGTTACGGCGCCGGCGCCTTCGTTTGCGGAGAAGAAACAGCTCTGATAAAATCCGCCGAGGGCAACAGAGGTATGCCTATCCCTCGGCCTCCCTATCCTTCTGTCAAAGGAATGTGGGGGAAGCCTACTATTATCAATAATGTGGAGACCCTTACTAATATTCCTATGATTATCCTTAACGGCGGTGATTGGTTTAGTAAGATAGGCACCGAAACCTCTAAAGGAACAAAGGTCTTTGCTTTAACAGGCAAAATTAACAATCCAGGCCTAGTGGAAGTTCCCATGGGCACGACTCTGCGCGAGGTTATTTATCAGGTCGGGGGAGGCGTTTTAAGCGACAAAAAATTCAAAGCCGTCCAAACTGGTGGCCCTTCGGGAGGGGTCATCCCCGAAAAAGATATCGATACCCCTATCGATTATGAAAATCTCCAAGCTCTAGGATCTATCATGGGGTCTGGAGGGATGATCGTCATCGATGAAAATGACTGTATCGTCGATGTCATCAAGTTCTACTTAGGGTTTTCCGTCGATGAATCTTGCGGTAAATGTGCTCCTTGCCGGATAGGTACCCGTACTCTTTACAACATCTTCCAAAAGATCGCTGCCGGACAAGGCAACCCCGAAGATATTGAAAAGATCAAAACTGTGGCCCATACCATGAAAAAAGCCTCCCTTTGCGGCCTCGGCCAGGCAGCTCCTAACCCCGTTGTATCAGCATTGAATCACTTCAATGAAGAAATACAAGCCCATATTAATGAAAAACGCTGCCCCGCAGGAAAATGTAAAGATATGCTCACCTATTATATTTTACCTGACAAATGCGTAGGGTGCACACTGTGTGCCCGCAACTGCCCTGTCGATGCTATTAAAGGCGAACGCCAACAGACTCATGTTATCGACCAAAATAAATGTATCAAGTGTGGCAAATGCTACAAAGTTTGTAAATTCGACGCCATAACTCGGGAGTAATGATGACAGTAAAATTAGAAATCAATGGTCAGCACGTCGAAGCTAAAGAAGGCACCTCTATATTAAATGCTGCTAAAGCCGTCCAAATAAAAATCCCTAAACTCTGCTACCATCCGGATTTAAAGCCGTGGGCAGCGTGTGGAATCTGTGTGGTAAAAATCGAAGGGATAAATAAGATGGTCAGAGCATGTTCAACTCCCGTTGAAGAAGGGATGAAGGTAACTACCAATGATCCTGACATTTTTGCTGTTCGCAAAACCGCTATCGAGCTTATCCTGTCCACCCACCCCGACGATTGTTTGCAGTGCCCACGCAATGGCAACTGCGAGCTACAAACTCTTGCTGCTGAGTTCGGCATCCGCGACAAGCCTTATGAAAAACGTCTTAGGAATCTACCCATCGATGACTCTACTAAAGCTATAGTCCTCAATCCAGAAAAATGCATCAACTGCGGGCGCTGCGCTAACGTATGCCAAAATATGCAAAACGTCTGGGCACTAGAATTCTTAGGCCGCGGAGAAAATACCCGCATAGCCCCTGCCGCTGATGTCAACCTCCAGGAAAGCCCCTGCATAAAATGCGGGCAATGCGCTGCTCACTGTCCCGTGGGAGCCATTTATGAGTACGATGAAACCCAAAAGGTCTGGGATGCCCTCTCCAACTCAGACCTGTACCCTATCGTCCAAATCGCTCCCGCAGTAAGGGTAGCTATAGGAGAAGCTTTCGGCTATGATCCCGGCACTCTCCTTACTGGCAAAACCTATACCGCTCTGCGCCGTCTAGGCTTCAAAACCATCTTCGACACCAACTTCGGTGCCGACCTTACTATCCTTGAAGAAGGACATGAATTCGTCCAGCGGATGACAAAAGGCTCTGGCCCCCTACCTCTGATCACCAGCTGCTGCCCAGCATGGACCGACTATATGGAGAAATTTGCTCCCGACTTCGTCGACAACTTTTCCAGCGCCAAGTCACCCCACGCGATGGTAGGAACTATGAGTAAAACCTACTATGCCGAAAAGATGGGCATCGACCCCTCCAAAATTTTCATGGTTTCTGTGATGCCGTGTACCGCTAAGAAGTATGAAATTTCTCGCTCCGAAGGGATGTTCGCCAGCGGTTACCAGGATATCGATGTATCGATAACTACCAGAGAGCTATCACGGATGATAAAATCAGCAGGCATAGACTTCCCAAACCTCCCTGACTCCCCTGCCGATAGTTTGCTGGGAACCTACAGCGGAGCAGGCGTGCTCTTCGGTGCTACAGGAGGGGTAATGGAAGCTGCCTTACGTACTGCCCATTATCTTATTACCAATGATGAGCTCGAAGATGTCAACTTCAAAGAGGTCCGTGGCTTAGAAGGTGTCAAAGAGGCCACAATCGATATTGATGGGCAAGAGATCAGAATAGCCGTTGCCCACTGGATGTGCAATATCGAAAAAGTCCTAGATAAAGTCCGTAAAGCTAGGAATGCCGGTGGCGAACCCTACTACCATTTCATTGAAGTTATGGCCTGCCGAGGTGGATGTGTCGGTGGTGGGGGGCAACCCTACGGTGCTACGGATGAAATACGCCGTCAGCGCGCTGCCGGAATATATGATGATGACGAGCATTGCGCTCAACGCTGTTCTCACCAAAACCCTTATATTAAACAGATTTATGATGAATTCTTAGGGGAACCTCTCAGCGAAAAATCTCATAAGTATCTCCACACAGCATACAAAAAGCGTAAGGCCTACAAAAAATAACCTACCCCGGCGGCCTTGGCATTCCTAAGGCCGCCCCTTAATCGCAACATAATTGCGGCTTTTAGAAAATAGCTAAGATTAAATATAAAAAAGGAGCTTGTTGGTCAGGGCGATTTCATCTAAATTTTGTTGACATCATGCTGCCTTCATTACAGTCTCTAAGTATGTATGATCCATTGCTGCTTTAAATCGTTTATTTGGCA
>JBNJDP010000027.1:0-19529 GCA_051744985.1 Chlamydiota bacterium
ATGCATGGAATTGGTTTACCGATGTTCCAAATCAAATAAAAAATCTATGCTCAAGAGAATGGGCTAGAATATGAATTTTCATTAAGGAATTGGTATTATGCCCGCTCTTCAATGGAGTCCGCTCCCGAAGAAATGCAACAGCAGATTGCGGCTTCTATAGAAAATATGCAATATAACTTCGATACTCAAAGAGCAGAGCCTATTGCTGAAGCTGCTCCGCTGCCTTAAGAGTTAAATCTAAAAGCTCTTGCTGAATAGCTGTTTGAGAAGCATGTTTAGCGTAAGGGCGGGGGCGAACGTTGATCATTAGTCCCGATGGGATTAATGATCTAATATGTCGAAAAGATTCTCGTACTAAACGTTTAAAACGATTGCGTTGATAGGCTTTGCCATAGTGGCGGGAAGCGGAGATTCCCAGCTTTGTCGTGTCGCCGGCAATACTATCGATGATAATATATTTACCGACATCACGACAACCTTTGCGGGAGATTTTTTTAAAATCTTTCTTGAATCTAATATGTGCAGATTTTGGAAAGCGATAGCTCACGCTGTTAGAACTTTGCGACCATGACGGCGACGGCGATTAATGACCTTGCGCCCGTTGGCAGTTTGCATTCTAGATCTGAAACCGTGAACAGTTTTTCTGCGACGTTTACTTGGTTGATATGTGCGTTTCACTTTTCTTTACCTCTTTACCAACTTGCTTTTTGAATTCCAGGAACCATACCGTGCGAGGCTAACTCGCGGAAACAGATACGGGAAACCTTAAACTTACGTAGGTTGCCACGAGGGCGACCAGTAAGTTGACAACGATTGCGTAGTCGTACCGGAGATGAATTAGGGGACATCTTATTAAGCTTTCTTTGAGCTTCAAGACGTTCTTCCATAGAAGCATCTACGCTTCTTACAATCGCTTTAAGCTTTTGACGCTTATCCCAGGCGAGATTAACTAGACGTTCTCTCTTTTTTTGTTTAGCTACTGCAGACTTTTTTGCCATAGATTTTTATACTCTTGTTAAAAATTGCTATCTTTTCTTCGCAGGGCCTTTTTGGCGCTGCTTACGATTAGGATCTTTTTTGTTGATAATATACAGTCTCCCTCTGCGGCTGACCAGCTTATCGCCTTTAGAAGGATCTGCCTTAACGGATGCTTTTACTTTCATTGTTTCTTTATACCCTAAAATTATAAAATGTTAAGCTACATTAATAGCAACAACAGCCATTTCTTTTCAATGTTTTTCTGATTAATCGCAGAAAAACCCTTCTATTCTTCATAAAGGGGTGAGGAAAGTAATTCGGGGTGGGAAGAGCCGATATAAGTTCCATTGTTATAAGGAGGGGTATAAGGCAGAACATGGAGGGGGAGTTGATTTTTGTATGCTAAAGCCAGGCAGCGGCTGCTGAGGATTTTAGCGCCGTTTTGAGATAATTCGAGAGCTTTTTCAAAAGGAAGGTGGGGATAGCGTTGAGCAGCATTGAATTTTTTGGGGTCGCGGTCGTAGACGGCGCCGACATCCTTAAAAAATTCAACTTTTTCTGCCCTAAGGGCGACACCTAAAGCGACAGCAGTGGTATCTCCTCCGCCTCTTCCTAAGGTTGTAATTTCTCCTTCTGTGCTTACTCCTTGGAAGCCTGCAACGATGACGATCTTACCTTGGTCTAGCTGGGGTATAAGGCGATGAGGTTTAATATCTTTAATCAAAGCATTAGTATGAGAAGGGGAGGTGATAATCCCCGATTGGCTTCCCGTAAAGCTTACGGCTTGGCGTCCCTGAAGAGTTAAAGCCATCGATAAAAGAGCAATGCTTATTCTCTCTCCGACGCTAACTAACATATCATGCTCTCTTCGAGGTGGCTCGGGATGGACTTCCCTCGCTAAGGCTATCAGCTCATCGGTCGTTGTGCCCATGGCGCTGACAACCGCGACAGTACGCTGATATCCCTGGGAGCGCTCAATGATAGTTTGTGCTGCTTGAGAGAAATGCTGGGGGGTAGCGACCGAGGCTCCGCCGAATTTTAGGACGATGGTTTTCACGTTATTTGCCTTTTTTATGAAGAGAGTATAAGCTGTTTACCTAAAAAAGAGTAGCAAAGATGTATTATTTAGAGAAGGTTTTTAGCTTCGAGGCAGGCCATAGGTTAACGAACCACGAAGGGCAATGTTTTAATCCTCATGGGCATTCTTATACTTTGAAAGTAGTCTTGCGAGCAGAAAAATTGCATGATAGTGGTTCTCAGAAAAATATGGTTATGGATTTTGGTGATATTGCACGTCCTGTTAAAGCCTTGATTGATGAATATTTAGATCATTGTTGGCTTAATGATACTTTAGAATGCTCAGCGCCTACGGCCGAATTTATTGCGTATTGGGTTTATCAGAAGTTACAGCATACTTTGCCTTACTTGCATTCAGTAACTGTTGCAGAAACGGCCACAGCTTCGGCAACTTATACGGAGGGAGATTGATGTTATGGAAAACTTTGATCTCAGAGAATGGTCGGGGTTTGAAGAGGCAGGAGGTGATGACCGTTATCCTGCTATAGTAGAGGATATCGTGATCGATTCCCGAGGTGCCCAGACGAAAAAAACTCTCTTCGTAGCTCTTTCAGGTAAAACTAGCGACGGGCATCATTATTTGGAAGATATTGATGCTAAAGGGGTGCGCTATGCTTTAGTGCAGAAAGGCTATCAGCTTTCGAAACCTTTACAGAATACAACTTTACTTTATGTCGATTCTACTTTGAAGGCTTTCCAAGAGATAGCTGCTGTTTATCGAAGGAAATTGCCCACGAAAATTGTAGCTATTACGGGATCGAAAGGTAAAACCTTGGTGAAAGATCTGCTAGTAAATATCGTTAGCAAAGAGTTTTATGTGGGAGCTTCTCCGGAAAGCTTCAATAGCTGTATCGGTGTGCCTCTTAGCCTTTTAGGCTTAGAAAGTATGCATCAAATAGCTTTTATTGAGGCCGGCGTTTCTAAGCCAGGGGAAATGGATGTCTTGACAGACATTATTAGGCCAGATTGTGCGATATTGACGACTATTGCTCATACGCACTTGTCGGACATGAAATCTGTCTATGAGATTGTTCAAGAAAAGAGTAAGCTGTTGGCAGCAGTAGATGCTGAAGGGTGGGTTGTTCACCCTAAAGGGGAACATTTTAGTAAGAGCCATTTTTTAGGACGTTCCTTTTGTTGGGAAGAAATCGATCCTTTGTTGCCCTATGCTAAAATTGTGGATAAGGATGTTAAAAAGGACTTATTTTATAAGGTTTATTTTCCTGAGGGAGATCATTTTAAAGACCAAATTCATGGGCACTACAAATATTTTATTGAGATCGTTAACATTGCAATAAGGGCAGCATGGTTGTTAGGTGCTAGCCGTAAAGCGATAATAGCAGGCTTGCGCAATTACTTGCCGAAAACTCAACAGATTGAAATCTGGCGCTCAAAATTATCAAAGGCGACATTTATCAATGAACCTTATTGTGAGGATCCTTTGTCTCTTCAAAGAGCATTGAAGCATTTTGATCAATCTCTCAAAGAAGGTAAGAAGATTTTTGCTTTTGGAGGGATTCAAAAGGCAACTCCTCGGTCCTTGAATTATGCAGCCAAAGCGATATCCAATGCCGATCTTGATCAACTAGTACTTTTTGATGAGGGGCGTTTTTCGGGGGTCCAAGATTATTGTTCTCCCAAAATCGTAAGACAGTTAGCTAGCACCAATATTTTGCGAGATATTGAAGAGTTGGCGGGTAAAGATGATACTGTGGTGATAAAGGGACTTCATAAAATAGAGATAGGGGAATTCGTAGGATATAATAAGCTTGTCGTTGATCTTGACGCGGTCAGGGACAATATCGGTGCTTTGCAATCGGCTCTTGTTGAAGATTCTAAATTGATGGTCATGATCAAAGCTTCAGGATATGGCACCGATAGTTTGTTGTTGGGGCAATTTTTAGAGAAATGTGGCGTGGATATGTTAGGGGTAGCTCACCTTAATGAGGCTATAGCTTTGCGGCAAGGAGGTATTACTGCAGACATCTTTGTCCTTCACGTTGCTTCTTTTGAAGCCGAGCAATTTATTAAATGGAACCTACAATGTGCTATCAGTGGCTGGGAGGATCTTCGTGGTTTGGAGGAGGTCGCTGACAGCCCCCTTAAAGTGCACCTCCATATTGATACGGGGATGAGGCGTTTAGGATGCCGCCCTAAAGAAGCATTGGAGTTGGCTTTAGCTCTTGAAAGCTCTCCTAAGTTTCAGCTTGAAGGGGTGATGACTCATTTAGCTGCTGCTGATGATCCGGAACATGATGATTTTACACATCAGCAAGTCAAGATTTTCCGTGGATGTTTGGAGCAGTTGCACCACAATAATATTTTTCCTCCTCTAGTGCACGTAGCAAATACAGCTGGCGTCACTCGTTTTAGCTGGCCATTTTGTAATATGGCTAGGGTGGGCATAGGTGCTTTAGGTCTTTATCCTTCTAAAGCTTGTCGAGGAAAAGTTGAATTAACCCCTTCCCTAACCTTGCATTCACGAATTATGCAAATTACTGAATGCTTGCCTGGTGAAACGGTGAGTTATGGCTGTAAATATGTTGTCGGACCCCATAAACAAAAGATAGCAGTAGTACCTTTAGGGTATTTCGACGGTATCCATCGTCATTATAGTGGTAAAGGGCATGTATTAGTAAGAGGTTGTCATGCTCCTATGGTAGGTACTGTTTGTATGGACTTTATGATGATCGATGTTAGCCAAGTTCCGCACTGTGAGGTGGGGGATGAAGTTCTTTTGTTTGGGGAAGATGATTATGGTCATACTCTGCCTGCAGAAACATTTGCTGAATTTGGAAATTCTATCCCTTATGAGCTTATTACTTGCCTAGGACAGCGCATCCAACGCATTTTCACTTATAGTAATTAGAACCATCTAATTTCTTTACGCAGGCTCTCTTTTTAGCATCTGAAGGAGAAAATCATAAAAATATGTAATAGGATTAAACACGAAAAATCAAGAAGGTAGATATGGAATTTACAGAAAGCACAGGAAATGTTTTCGAAGATCTTGGCTTTCAAGATTATGAAGAAGCATTAGCCAAAGCTAAGTTAGCCCATGAAATATATCTAATAATCAAAAAACAAGGGTTGACTCAGGCGAACGCAGCAAAATTATTAAAAACCTCTCAGCCGAGAATTTCAGCTTTAATGAGGGGACATCTTTCTGGTTTTTCTATAGAAAAGCTGCTGCATTTTTTAATTTTACTCGGTAACGATCGTTGCACTCCACTGTTGAAAGGGCGGTGCTATAACCTCTAATATCCACCATTAAATAAACAATTAAGAAAGACAAATATTAAGATGCTTGCCTACAGCATGTGCTGCTTCGCTTAGCGAGAGAACTGTTGATGGTTGTTGGGGGTCTAAAACCCTGTTAACAGCTGAACGGCTTGTATGCATTTTTTTTGCTAATTCTGATTTATTTAAGTGTTGTTTTTTTAATTCTTCTTTCATTTGAAACACAAAAACTCGTTTAGCTGCGACGGCCTCAACCTCATCAAAAATTTCTTCCTCTTTTAAGAAGTCGTCAAAAGAAGATCCTATATGTTTGTTGCTCATCATTTTTGCTCCTTATATACATTTTTTGCTCTGCTTAGAGCTATATTTAAGTCTTTTTGCGTTGTTTTTTGGCTTTTTTGATAAAACCATGTAATAGAACCATTCTATCGTTATGTAATATAAATATAACTCTAGCTATATTTTGAATCAGATTGCTTCTCACCTCCCATAATTTATTTCCCAAACTCTTTACAATAGGCATTCCTATAGGCCAACCCATTTCAACAGTTTTTATGTCTTGACCGATGATTTTTCTTTGATTGGCAGGTCGGCTTTTTATCCAATCCCGAACAGGTTCTTTCCCATTGGATGAGCGGTAAAATTCAACAGATATGACTTTAATTGGCTTGGGATCCGCATTTTCCATATCTTCTCCTTTTATATAAATCAATTGTACCAAAATTGGCACACCGCGTCAACGATTCTCTTAAATTATTAATTAATTAGAATGTCATGTCTATCATGATTTCGAATCTTATAGTCAATATATTTTTGACAGTCGGTAACATCAACCAAAACAGGGATCGATTTCATCGAGCTCTTTATTCTGTAAGCAAAACAAGTGGTAAAGAGCGCGAGGTGATCTTTAATCCTCAGAAGTATCTTCATCATCATCTTGGTTATGCTACATCAAACTATCGCTCACAAGGCATGGGAGCAGAAAGGGCTTTGGTCTTTCTTCTTGGCATAAGATAAGAAAAGGTGTGCGCCAAAGAGTGAACGCAACTTTCACTAATTTTGCTGACAGACAGCCTAAAGAGGAGTTTTTTAATCCAGATATTAGAAATTCTCCAGTTGTTAGCGATGCTGTTGCTGAATACGAAGAACCGCTTGCAGAAAAAAGCCACATTATCGAGGGAGCTATAAGAAATGATAGTGCTGATAAAAGTTTTAAAACTCAAAGCAAGAGCTCGTCATCGTATTCTCATAACAGTATGTTAAATCTATCTTTACAGCAAAAAGCTGTCGTTGAGCTTTATGAGAATCAATATAGCGAGGCGAACATTTTAAAAACTGTGGTAGAGGCAGAGGCTGGGGACGGTGAGATTGACATAAAACATACTAAGCACTTTTCAGCATGTCAAGAAAGGTGTGGGGAGCGTAATAAGCAAGCAGCAGCACTTAAAGAAGGTTTATCGTCCACACAAATCAAGGACTGTTTCGGTGCTTATAGAGTTAATCAAATTTCATATCAGTCTCAGAAATGGCATGACCATAAAATATTGAAAGGGCGTATTAAAAATTATTGTGAGATTTGTTTCATCATGATATTATATTAATAATATAAGATTATAAAATAGCGTAAAGACAAAACTATGTCAACTTAATGAATGATATCCGGAAAACCGGAGAATCACTTGTTATGTGCTACAACGATAGGAAATGAAATGTCGAAGCTAAATGTAGACCAGGAAACAATATTTGACCTGCTATCAGACAAAAAAGCAGATTTTCTAATTCCTGATTATCAGCGCCCCTACGCCTGGGATGAGGAACAATGCCAAACTCTATGGGATGACCTCTTCTTATTCGCATTTCCAGGTAATGACTATGAAGCGTTTGATGATAACGAGGAGTATTTTCTAGGATCCATCGTTACATATAAAAACGAAACAGGAAAATCAGAGGTTATTGATGGACAGCAGCGCCTTACTACACTAATGCTTATCCTGCGTGCTTTCTATGACAAATTCGCCAATATGCAGGACAAAAATTCAAAGCTTACCCGCGACCGTATTGAGACGTGTATATGGAAGACAGATACGTTCGGAACAGCAGATAAATCCAGTCTAAAGATTGACTCAGAAGTTGCAACAGATAATGACAAAGAAGAGTTTCTAGAATTACTACGCACTGGTGAAGTGAGGCAGAGCAGCAAGAGCCAATACGTAAATAACTATCAGTTTTTTCAAAGGAAAATTGATGAGTTTCTACAAGCTTTTGCGAGTTACTTTCCTTATTTTCCAGCCCGATTATTAAGAAATTGCATACTTTTGCCTATTGAAGCGGAATCACAGGATACAGCGCTACGGATTTTCTCGACACTTAATGATCGTGGCCTTCCTTTAGCTGATGCCGACATATTTAAAGCGCAATTCTATAAATACTACGGCGACAAAGAGAAGAAGGAGGATTTCATTAGTGATTGGAAGGAGCTTGAAGAAATAACAAGCTCCATCTTCTATTTTGATGCTGGGTCTCCAATGGATGAGCTATTTACGCGCTATATGTATTTTCTCCGCTCCAAAGAAGGAAACAAGAGCACAACTACAGAAGCGTTGAGAAAGTTCTATGAGAGAAATAAATACAAATATTTAAAGCAAGATAATACGATAAGTGAATTAAAGTTTTTGGCTTTGTTTTGGAAAAGCATCTCCAATCAAGACAGGGATCGATTTTCTGATGCCGTACTCAAAAAGCTTTTTGTTCTGACCTATGCGCCAAATGGTATGTGGCAAAATATAGTTTCTGTTTATTTCTTGCAGAATAGAAACAATGATGGGTCATTGGAAGAAGAATATTTCAGCCGTTTTTTGGATAGAATTACGGCCTTTATTTTTGCCTATGCCATTACGAACCCAGGTGTAAATGCACTGCGTACTCCTGTGTATGATGAGATGGTTAATATCGTTAACGACAGAGAGGTAACTTTTTCTAAGTATAAATTGGATGGGGGGCAAGCGCGTTCATTTTTCGAAAATTACAGGTTCACCAATCAAAGGAATATTACCCGCTCCATGATTACATGGTATGCATATACATTCTCAGAACAGCAACTTCTTGATATGAATGAGATTTTACACATAGAACATATCTATTCAAAGAAGCGACAAGCAATGGAAAAAGGCCTGAAATCTGAGAGCAGCGTTGAGTCACTTGGAAATAAAGTGTTGCTCGAAGGAAGCATTAATATCAAAGCCTCCGACTATCGATTTGAAGATAAAAAGAAAATATATAGAGGTGAGCAGCGGCGTGGAAAAAATAAATCTACCAGTCTGATTTCTGAAATTTTCGATATTAGTGGTTATCTAGAATTTAAGGAAAAGCAAATAGAAGAAAGAAATAAAGAAATCTTGGATAGATTTTTCAATTATTTGCACAACGAGAACCTGATCGCTGTTCCTGTTTAATAAAATAGTGAATCAATAGCGTTGTCAAATGTTGATTGTATCGCACGGATAAAGGCGCATAACAAGGCGCGGTAGCTCAACATTGTTTCTGTAAATTTAAAATACCTAATTGAAAACCAGAAACATGGAGTTAAAGGCTGGCAAGTTCGAATCTCCCGGCAACATAAAACCCATATATTTATATAATTAAGGTGACCCCTATTGTCTAGACAATTTTTCCTTGTATAACGGGTCAATTTCTTTGCTAATTACATTTTTCGTTTGGTTAAGTCATCTGGCAGATTAAGAGACAGGAGGGATGCTTCTATCTTTTTCCAAGCCTGAACATGATTTTATGAAATTAAGGTAACCCCCATTCAATAAGCAGCATTCAAAGAAAACACTTTGTAATAACAGTCGATTTTGTGTATAATGTCTTCATTATTAACAACTTATGGATATTAAGGCTCTTTTTGCCAATTTCTTCATAGGCTCAGATAATGTAATTATAGGAATAATTAATATGAAAAAAATAATTGTAGTGATCTCTATGATCACAATTCTTTTACAGGGCTGCGCTTCTTATCAGGCGAGTGCTCTTCCTTCGGCAGATGTAATGTCGTTCTCAAATAATCAAGAGCAAGACAATCTTCATGCTGCTGTGAAATTTTTTAATGCAGCCGAATCGAAGAAAATGTTTGGTACCTCCGATGTTTATAGTCGATATCAGCCAGTTTATATCGTAATAGACAATAGAACAAAAGATGCATATGAGTTTAAAAAACGCATGTTAAATAAAACGACGATACCGGCAGAAGAAGTAGCGGCAGAGTGCGGTTTTAGTACAGCAGGTAGAGCTACTGCGTATGGTGTTGCTGGTTTATTTGTATGGCCACTTTTGATACCCGCTGTTGTTGATGGTGTAGGATCTGCTAATGCTAATGAAAGAATGGGGAATGATTATATGAACAAAGAAATTAATGATGAGCGTATTCCTTCTAACGGTCTTCTTACTGGGATAGCATTTTTAGAGAAGATGAAAGATGGAGAATTATTGGTTATGAGGATGAGAAGTGTTGATGATAGTTCGATTAAACTTTTTGAGTTCAAAAAGTAACCCCCATTCAATAGGCAGCAGTATCCAAATCGGGCATTTTCTTCTTTATCTGTAAGCATCACATCTAGGCATCCCGCTTAAATTAAGGTGTCCAAGTCGGATGGGGAGTAGAGAATCTGATTGTTACCGTATTGCTACATTAATCACCCACTTTTGTGCTTTGAGGATTAAACTATTTGAAAACTACTTAGGTTTCCAATATTTTCAATCTTAATTCCTAATTTGGAGCCTAATTGACATGACTGACGATGAAATTTTAATCGTCAAAGAGCTGGAGGCCTACCTGAAAATAGCTAAAAAAACAGCTTATCGCTTTGCATCTGAGGGGAGATTGCCCGGCTTCAAAGTGGGGGGAGCATGGCGATTCCGTAAGAGTGAAATCGATCAATGGACTGTAAGTCAGTCGAATAAGGAGAAAAAAAATGAATTATAATTCTCATAATAAGCTCATATCATTTATCTGGTCGATTGCCGACGATTGCCTGCGCGATGTTTATGTGCGCGGTAAATATCGCGATGTTATTTTGCCGATGGTGGTTCTAAGACGTCTAGATACTCTTTTAGAGGATACAAAAGAGGCTGTGTTGGATGAGGTGGCTTTCCAAAAGAACGAGATGAAATTCACGGAATTTGATCCAGTAGGTCTTACTAAAGCTTCTGGTTATGTTTTTTACAACACCAGCAAATGGACGCTCAGGTCGCTGCGCGACAAAGCGACAAATAACCAACAAATTTTGCTTCAAAATTTTGAAGAATACCTGAATGGCTTTAGCGATAACGTTAAAGAGATCGTTGAAAAATTCGAACTAAAATCCAAAATCCGCCATATGGCATCTAAAGATGTTTTGCTGGATGTATTAGAAAAATTTGTATCTCCATATATCAACCTTACACCACATGAAAAACTGGATCCGGATGGCTATAAGCTTCCTCCGCTCTCTAACCTTGGAATGGGATACGTTTTTGAAGAGCTTATCCGTAAATTTAACGAAGAAAACAATGAAGAGGCAGGAGAGCATTTTACACCGCGTGAGGTTATCCAGCTTATGACGCATCTTCTTTTTGACCCTATTAAAGATAACCTGCCACCTGTAATGACAATTTACGACCCGGCGTGTGGGTCGGGCGGTATGCTGACAGAAGCACAGAATTTCATCAAAGATGAAGAAGGGGCGATTAAAGCTCTCGGCGATGTTTATCTCTACGGTAAAGAAATCAACGATGAAACTTATGCCATCTGCAAATCGGACATGATGATTAAAGGGAATGACCCCTCCAATATTAAAAGCGGATCAACCCTATCGACAGATGAGTTCTCCGGCACGCGCTTTGACTTCATGCTTTCAAATCCTCCGTACGGTAAAAGCTGGTCATCTGACCTGAAATACATCAAAGACGGCAAGGAGGTCATTGATCCGCGTTTTGTCGTGAAGCTTAAAGACTATTGGGGCAATGAAGAAACGGTGGATGCCACCCCGCGTTCCAGCGATGGTCAGCTTCTCTTCCTGATGGAAATGATTAGCAAGATGAAGTTGGCTGCAAATAATGGCCGAGGCTCGCGCATTGCCTCCGTCCATAATGGCTCCAGCCTTTTTACAGGCGATGCTGGTGGCGGCGAGAGTAACATCCGCAGATATATTATTGAGAATGATATGCTGGAAGCGATCATCCAACTGCCCAACAACCTGTTCTACAACACCGGCATTACAACCTATATCTGGATACTATCCAATAACAAGCCAGCCAACCGTAAAGGCAAAGTACAGCTGATCGAGGCCAGTCTTCTATTACGCAAACTTCGTAAAAATTTGGGTGAGAAAAACTGCGAATTTGCGCCGGAGCATATCGAGGAGATTGTCAAAACCTATCTCGACTTTTCAGAGCAAGATCGAGCCGCAACCGAAGAAGGCATAGCAGCACAAGTATTCGATAACAACGATTTTGGTTATTACAAGGTCAACATTGAACGCCCCGATCGACGCAAGGCAAAATTTACAACTGAAAGCATTGAAACCTTGCGCTTTGATAAAGCCGTCAAAGAGCCTATGGAATGGGCGTATGGTGAATGGGGCGATGATCTATATAACGCTGGCGTACTAAAGCAGCATGAAAAAGAAATCCTGAAATGGTGTGAAGAAAACGATATTTCTCTAAGCTCGAAAAACAGAGCCAAGCTTCTGAAATTAGAGACATGGAAAAAACAAGCGGCCTTGATCGAAACGGCAACTACGCTGATGAATGAAATGGGCGGCGAAGAGTTTTCCAATTTTAACGCATTCAAAGACCAAATCGACCAAGTGCTGAAGGCACAAAAAATCAAACTCAGTGCCAGCGAGAAAAACGCGATCCTTGGTGCGGTTAGCTGGTATGACGAAAGCGCCGATAAAGTCATCAAGAGCAAATCTAAACTCAGCGGTGATAAGCTCAGCAAGCTCTTGAATAAGCTGGGCTGCAGTAAAGATGAACTTGCCGATTTCGGATATTACGCAACGGGCGTGACAGATGAATATATCACCTTTAAGACCTCCACCGATCTACGCGATAGCGAAAATGTGCCCATAAAAGAAAGCATCCATGGCTATTTCCAGCGTGAAGTAAAACCGCATGTAAAAGAGGCCTGGATCGATATGGGTAGCGCTAAGATCGGCTATGAGACCAGCTTCAACAAATATTTCTACCGCCACAAACCGTTACGCAGCGTTGAAGACGTCGGCGCAGAAATCATTGCCCTGGAACAACAAAGCGATGGCTTGATCGCCCAGATATTA
The DNA here is from genome assembly GCA_051744985.1 of Chlamydiota bacterium. Taxonomy (GTDB): domain Bacteria; phylum Chlamydiota; class Chlamydiia; order Chlamydiales; family JABHNK01; genus JBNJDP01. Next base: position 12,612 of record JBNJDP010000027.1, read on the forward strand.
GGGCTCAACGCACCAAAAGTATCGGAGGCCGCCGAATGACACAAGCCATGACAGCCATGCCGAAATATGAGAGCTATAAAGACTCTAGCTCAAAGTGGATGGGGCAAGTGCCTGCCAACTGGGAAGTAACATGCTTAGGCCCATTGCTCAAACCGATCTCTCAAAAAAACCGTCCTGATCTACCGCTGCTTTCCATTACGCGGGAACAAGGCGTCATTATCCGCGATGTCGAGGATCAGGAAAGCAATCACAATTTTATCCCTGATGACCTGTCAGGATACAAAGTGATCAAAAAAGGGCAGTTTGGCATGAACAAGATGAAGGCGTGGCAAGGCTCATACGGCGTTTCTGATCACACAGGAATTGTTAGTCCTGCATATTTCATTTTTGATTTCACAAAGCCAGTTGTTCCTGAATATTTCCACTGGGCGATAAGAAGCAGGCTCTATGTATCCTATTTTGCCAGCGCATCTGACGGTGTTCGTATCGGACAATGGGATTTATCAAAGCCGAGAATGAAAGTTATCCCGTTTTTGGTTCCCAGCGTTGAGGAACAAACAGCGATTGCGAAGTTTCTTGATGAAAAGACGATGCAGATTGATGAAGCGATTGGGATTAAGGAGCGGCAAATTGCCCTGCTGAAAGAGCGTCAAAAGATTTTGGTTCAAGAATCTGTATCTCAAGGGCTAGTACCCGATGTAAAAATGAAAGATTCAGGTATTGCGTGGATAGGTAAAGTTCCAGAACATTGGGAAGTTGCATTAGTAAAACATACTTTGAGGAAGCTAGAACGCCCAAGAAAACAAGATGGAAATACAGTTATTTGTTCAAATAATGGATGTTCAAAATTACTTGGTGATAATAAGCAAGGTTTGGTTTCACTAACACAACACGACTATCAAGGAGTAAATAAAGGGGATTTGCTTATACATGGTATGGATATTTGGCATGGGGCTATTTCTATATCTGAACATACAGGTGATTGCACATCTGTAGTTCATGTGTGTGATAGTACCCATAATAAAGGCTACATCGCATATTTCCTGAAAATGCTAGCTATTATGAATGTTTATAAATTAATCTCAAATGGTGTAAGGCAAAATACCAGTGATTTTAGAAGCTGGAAGAAATTTGGCGATATTCAGCTTGTATTGCCATCTAAAGAAGAACAGCGAGCTATTGTGGAATTTTTAGATGAACAAACCAAGAAAATGAACCAAGCCGTAGATCTGGCAAAAGAACAAATTATTCATCTCAAAGAATATAAAGCCTCATTGATTAACAGTGCGGTGACAGGCAAAATTAAAGTGATTTAAGGAAGGCGGCGACATGGTCAGCAAAACAAATGAACAAGCATTAGAAACGCTTATTACCAAACACCTCACGACGCAGCACCGCTACGCCGAGGGCGTGCCTGCGGATTTTAACAAGACCTATGGCGTCGACACAAAGCTGTTCTGGCAGTTTCTGGAGCGCACGCAAGGCGAAGAGCTGGAAAAGCTCAAACGCGCGGGCGATGATTGGCAGCGCAAAGTGCTGGAGCGTTTTGACCGCTTGGTAAAAAAACACGGCATTTTGCATCTGTTCAAAAAAGGCCTCTCCGTTGATGATGCCCATTTGTATTTGATGTACCCCGCGCCACTGGCCAGCAGCAGCGAAATCGTTAAGCAGAATTTTGAAGAAAATATCTTCAGCTGTACCCGCCAAGTCATGTATTCCGCCGCAAAGCCGCTGGAAGAAGTGGATGTTGTGCTGTTCATTAACGGCCTGCCATTCGCCACACTGGAGCTTAAAAACCCGTGGACGGGACAAACGGCGCGCTATCACGGCCAGAAACAATATCGTGAGGACAGGGACGTCTCTCAGGCGCTCTTCCAGTTCGGGCGCTGTCTTGTGCATATGGCGGTTGATACGGATGATGTTTACATGACCACAAAGCTTGCTGGCAAAGGCACATTCTTTTTGCCGTTCAACAAGGGATACGATGGCGGCGCCGGAAATCCACCAAATATGGGCGGCCATAAAACTGCCTATCTATGGGAGGAGGTTTTCAGCCGTGAGAGCGTCGCCAATATCATTCAGCATTTCATGCGTTTTGATGGATCGGCAAAAGACAAGCTGGAAAAACGCACATTATTCTTCCCGCGTTATAACCAGCTGGATGTTGTGCGGAAGATGATCTCTCATGCTGGTGAGCATGGCGTAGGGCATACTTATCTTATTCAGCATTCTGCCGGTTCTGGGAAATCAAACTCCATCACCTGGGCGGCATATCAGCTGATTGAGGCCTATCCGAACAAGGAAGGTTTGCCTGGCGCGCGTGGCTTGGAACAGCCGCTGTTTGACAGTGTCATCGTTGTGACCGACCGCCGCATTCTAGATCGCCAGCTGCGCGACAATATCAAAGAATTTTCTGAGGTGAAGAATATCATCGCCCCGGCCTATAAATCATCCGAGCTGAAAAGCGCTCTGGAGCAAGGCAAGAAGATCATCATCACGACCATTCAGAAATTCCCGTTCATTATTGACGGCATTGAGGATTTGAGCGAGAAGCGTTTTGCCGTGATTATTGATGAGGCACACAGCTCCCAAAGCGGATCCGCGCATGACAATATGAACCGCGCGATGGGTAAAGACGCCGATAATGACGCCGAAGATGCTCAAGACAAGATCATAGAGGCCATGCGTTCGCGTAAGATGCGTGGTAATGCGTCTTATTTTGCGTTCACGGCTACGCCAAAAAATACAACGCTGGAGAAGTTTGGAACGCCTCAACCGGACGGCAGCTTCCGTCCGTTCCACCTCTACACCATGAAGCAAGCCATCGAAGAAGGCTTCATTCTGGATGTATTGGCGAATTATACGACCTACAAAAGCTATTACGAGATTCAGAAATCTATCGAAGACAACCCATTGTTTGACAGCAAGAAGGCGCAAAAGAAGCTTCGCGCTTATGTGGAGCGCAACCCCGGCACTATTCAGGTTAAAGCTGAAATCATGCTCGATCACTTTATTCAAAATGTGGTCAACGCCAAAAAGCTGAAAGGCAAAGCCAAAGGCATGGTCGTTACGCAGAATATTGAATCTGCTATTCGCTATTATAAAGCGATCACAAAATTGCTGGAACAGCACGGATACCCTTTCAAAGCCATTGTTGCTTTCTCAGGCGCAAAGGAAATTGACGGTATTGAGTACACAGAAGCGGGCATGAACGGTTTTTCAGATGATAAAACCAAAGAATATTTTGATGGTTATGATCAGGACGGAAAGCCCATCATCCATAATGGTTCTTCTATCGAAAATACATATCGTTTGCTCGTGGTGGCGAATAAGTATCTGACTGGTTTCGACCAACCCAAGCTGACATCCATGTATGTCGATAAAAAGCTGCAGGGCGTTTTGTGCGTGCAGGCTCTGTCACGATTGAACAGATCGGCGCCGAAGCTTGGCAAGAAAACAGAAGATTTATTTGTGCTCGATTTCTTTAACTCAGTTGACGATATCAAGAACGCATTTGATTATTTCTACACGGCCACAAGTCTATCCGAAGCCACAGATGTTAATGTTCTGCACGAATTAAAAGACACGCTTGCCGATGTGGGTGTCTATGACTGGCATGAAGTCGAGCAGTTTATCTCTTTATATTTTGATAATGCAGATGCACAAGAGCTTAGCCCAATTATTGACGTGGCGGCCCATCGTTTTAATGAAGAGCTGGAGCTCAAAGATGATGAAAAAGCGGACTTTAAGATCAAAGCCAAGCAGTTTGTCAAAATCTATGGCCAAATGGCATCAATCATGCCGTTTGAAGTTGTGGATTGGGAAAAGTTGTTCTGGTTCTTAAAATTTTTGATCCCAAAATTAATCGTTAAGGATCCGGATGCTGAAAAGATCGATGAGTTGTTGGAAGCTGTTGATTTGTCCTCTTACGGTTTGGAACGTGTAAAATTAAACCATTCAATAGGATTAGATGCCAGCGAAACAGAGCTTGATCCACAAAACCCTAATCCACGCGGTGCTCATGGTGAAGAAGAAAAAGATATTCTTGATGCCATTATTGAAAGCTTTAATGAGCGATGGTTCCAAGGCTGGAGCGCAACACCAGAAGAGCAGCGCGTTAAGTTTGTAAACCTGGCAGAGAGTATTCGCTCTCACCCAGATTTTGAAACGAAGTACAAGAACAATGACGACAAACAAAACCGTGAATTGGCTTTTGAGAAAATCTTTGAAGACGTGATGATAAATAATCGCAGAAATGAGTTGGAGCTTTATAAGCTCTTAACCAATGACTCAGCCTTTAAGACGGCCATGCAACAGAGTTTGCGCAAAATGATAGGAAATTGAATTGAAAGCTATGAGATTGATGTATAATAACTGACCTTACGCACGCGGTGGTACCCTCCCTCCCTTCCTTGTTTAACCACCTGAACAGTAATTAAACCCATGGTTTCCACGGATACGTTTATCGAGATAGGCCGCAACAGCGGGGTTAGGAGCTGAGCTGGTCGTAAGCTTCTAGGGCTTTGGCAGCATACATTAATAGAGCCCCTCCTCCCATAAAGACAGCAACGTTAAGCATTTCTATGATTTCCTGCTTGGTGGCTCCTAGGTCTATTAAGGCTTTAGTATGATGTGCTATACAAGGGTCACACTTTTGTGCGACGCCTATAGCTAAAGCAATTAGTTCTTTGGTTTTTTTGTCGAGCTCACCATCTTTGAGGGCAGCATTTTTGAGCTGCCCAAAAGCTAAAACAGCTTCCTTTGATTCACTGCGAAGTTCTTTAAGATAGGGCGACAACTCTTTTAAAAGGTTAGGATAATAATCACTCATAAAGCCCTCCAGGGTGTTAGTATTCCTAGGTAGTAAATAATAAAGTATTTCCTGATGTCAAGCTTTTTGCAATGCTTCGATGGTGGCTAACTCGAGATGGCGTCATAAGTCTAAGACAATTAAGGGTTTCAGTGTTTATCAAGGATCTTTGATTTTTTCATTTGGCAAAAAATCGTGGTTTGAGTTAGTATAATGCTTATTCGATAATCCGGATTAGCTCAGTTGGTAGAGCAGTGGACTGTTAATCCATTTGTCGCAAGTTCGAGTCTTGCATCCGGAGTTCTTAAGGCAGTTATGCGGTTAGCATAATTGCCTTTTTTTATGCGCCGATCAAATTTCAAACCCTCCGGAAAGAGCATTATAGAACTAAATTTTATAGGTCGCGCGATTTTAATCTGGAAAATATTTTTTTAAAATCCTAAGATCGGGGGTATAGAAATCTTAAGCTTAGCCTTGCGATAGGCAGCAAGTTTAATCTTTAGATCCACAACTAATGGGAGGTAACTATGGGAACTAAAGCAATAGAAATTTTAGGTATTGACCCCGAGGAGCTTATTGAGTTACTCAACAAAGCTTTAGCTGATGAATGGCTAGCATATTATCAATATTGGATTGGTTCCAAAGTCATTATTGGTCCTATGCGCGATGCTGTTATAGCTGAACTTAATGAGCATGCTGCCGATGAACTGCGACATGCTGATATGCTGGCGGAACGTATTCTGCAATTAGGGGGAACTCCAATTTTAGAACCTAAAAAATGGTATGAGATGTGTAACTGTGAGTATGCTGCACCTCATGATCCTGCAGTTAAAAAGATTCTTGCTCAAAATATCGAAGCTGAGCAATGTGCTATCGTTACCTATGATAAAGTTCTCAAAATGGTTGATGGTAAAGATCCTGTTACCTATGAAATTATTTTAGAGATTCTGCGTGATGAGATTGACCATGAAGACGATCTTCAAACAATGGAAGAAGATCTCCAAAATATTTAATCAATAATTATTTGAGGTCTTTTATCTGTAGGTGAAATTTAAAAATGCCTAATCAAAAAAACTCCTGCTCCTAGTATATAAGGGGCAGGAGTTTTTTTAGTGTGATTGCAATTTTTTACTTAACGGTTTTGTCTACTTCATAAAAATGGTCGATAGTAGCACCGCAGCCCGGGCATACAAAGTCGATGGGGAGATTTTCGAAGGGGGTGCCGGGCTCGATGTCCAATCCCGGCACTCCATAAGCCGGATCATAAACGTAACCGCAAATATCACATACATAGCTGTAGATATAACTTATCATGAATTCTTCCAAAGCCCATGAAGGTTGCAATACTCTCTAGCGGTAATGCTATTGCCCTTAATAGGGAAAAACGCTTCGGGCTTGTCGCCAGGCCGCAAAAATTGTCGGTAAGCTTTTCCATCGATAATAGCTTCAATCCATTCGATGTAATGCTCATCGGTCATAGGATGAGGGTTGGAGCCCACTTTGATCATTACGCCTTCATCATTTTTTTCGATAACAGGCACATGTTTTTCTTGGGCGGCATCGACGGTATTGGCACTCAGGCATTCCATAGGCTTTTGGCAGCACACCATCTCGCCTTCACCTTCATGTAAGACTTCAACTATAATTCCACAAGTATTGCATTTATATATTTCTAAGCGGTTAGTCATTTCTACCTCCTTTAATTTAGGGTTGACAAGGCTTCTTGTTGATTTATTGCTTGAGAGTTGCTTCCTTGTTGCCAGTTGGCAGGACAAACCTCTCCGTAGGTGTCGATATGCTCGACGGCATCGACGATTCTTAAGACTTCGTCGATGTTTTTACCCAAAGGTAAATCATTAATTTGGGAATGCCTTATAATGCCTTTTTTGTCGATAATAAAGAGTCCTCTAAGAGGAACCGAGTTATTGAACAATACCCTGTAAGAACGAGAAAGCTCTTTGTCTTCATCAGAGATTAAAGGGAAGTTTATCATGCCGATGCCTCCATGGTAAGGTGACCCCCATTGTCTAGACAATTTTTCTTCTAATTTTTAGGAGACTAGCACCTCTAGTTTTGGTTTATAAAAATGCTTTTTCCGACTGCCTGCT
>JBNJDP010000028.1:0-19410 GCA_051744985.1 Chlamydiota bacterium
TATAGCAACACGTTATGATAAAACAGCTTTGATGTTTAAAGCAGGCGTTATTATAGCGAGTATTATCATGTGGGTGAAACTTTAAGGACAGAGCCTAGGTGTTTGATATTTTCTGGGTAAGCTGTTTGCAGTTTGATGGTGACGGCCTCATCTTTGGTGCATGATGTCCCTATGATAAGGCAAGTAAAAATTATTAACAGACGACGTATAATCATAATGTTCCTCCCTAAAGTGTCGATTTACATCAAGAACTATTTTGAATGAAGGAAGGAATAAGTCAAGCTTTTTGTGGCTTTCCACTCAAGGTTATAATTTTATTATTGTCTTGACTGTTGATGATAAGAGTATCACCCCTAGTATTTTCAACGGTTAAAGGTAAAGAAAGTTTGTATGTCTCTTGTGCTACTAAAGCGCTCGCCGTAGCTCCTGTGCCACAAGCTTGGGTTTCATTTTCTACTCCGCGCTCATAGGTCCTAACTTTTAAGGAGCTTTCCAGTACTTCGACGAAGTTTACATTAGTGCCGTGAGGAGCAAAAAGTGGGTGGTGGCGTAGCTGTTTTCCGGCTTCTTTGACTGCTGTGCAAGATATTTTTTCGACGAAAATTACCAGGTGAGGAACGCCGGTATTGATAAAATAGCCTTCTACTTCATCATGATGTTGGATGGAAGACGGTTGGGGCATCGTTGTGCTAACCAAGCCATCATGATAATTTAACTGAGCAATATGAACATCTGTTTCGATAGTGCATCTTTCAGGAGCTAGGCCATTATCGACGATATATTTCATCAAGCAGCAAATGCCGTTACCGCACATTGAGGCTTTGCCACCATCGCGGTTAAAGATAGACATTTTAAAATCAGCCTTAGAAGATCGCTGTAGCAACAGCAGGCCGTCACAGGGGGAGGCTTCCTGACAGGTGGTAGCAATTTTATCGCGAGGAAATGTTTTTGTCAGATCATCAATGACGACAAAAACATTTCCTGCTTGCTGGTACTTATACACTAAATTTCAGAGAATTTGTTAACGACTTTATCGATTAAGCCAAATTCTTGCGCTTCCTTGGCAGCCATCCAGTGGTCGCGGTCGATAGCCTTTTCGACAACTTCAAAAGATCTGCCGGTAGCTTCAACGTATAAGTTGATAATGCGGTCGCGAGTTTTTAGAATCTCAGTAGCCTGAATTTCAAGGTCAGTAGCTTGGCCTTCTACAACCCCATGCAAGGCTGGCTGATGGATCATAATCCTAGCATTGGGAGTAGAAAAGCGACGTCCTTTAGGAGCAGCCAAGCTTAAAATCGACCCCATAGAAGCCGCAATGCCCGTTACCATAGTTGTTATGGGGGCATTCATCATTTGGATCTGATCCCAAACAGCAAAACCCGCGTCAATAGAACCGCCGGGAGAGTTAATGATTACTAATATCGGCTTAGTAGGATCTAAATATTCCAAGTACTGCAACTTTCTAATAGCATCATGAGCGGAGTCATTGTCGACCGGTCCATTGAAAATTATGCGCCTTTGTTCTAGTAAAGAATTTTCAATGATATCATCGAGAGTTTTAAGGTCGGAAGTTTGAGGGGTGGTCATGAACATTTCTCCAATATTTTAAATGATTTTGCTAACAAATTTATAATGTTTACTAGGAATTTGCAAGCATTAATTCGGGGTAAAGAGGGAACTTGCCAAGGATTTCTTCTACCCTGTGCTGCGAAGCTTCCTTAACCTTAGGATCTAGGGTATAGAGAGCTTTGCTAGGCTTGCCAGTCTTAGGAGAGTTGGCAACACTAGTATTAGTTAAGACCTCAACGATAATATCGGCGATTTCTTTCATTTCATCGCTTCCTAATCCTCGGGAGGTTACTGCTGGTGTGCCGATTCTAATTCCTGAAGTATACCAAGGGCCATTAGGGTCATTAGGTATTGAGTTGCGGTTGACGGTAAGATTAGCGTCGCGCAGAGCTTGTTCTGCTTGACGTCCGCTGATACCGAAAGAGCTGGTATCTACTACTACTAGGTGGTTTTCAGTACCCCCAGTAAATAGCTTTGCTCCACGTCTTAGAAGCTCTTGGGCTAGTTCTTGGGAATTATCAAGGATTTTACTAGCATATTCACGGAAGCTAGGCTGGCTAGCCTCTTGGAAAGCTACCGCTTTAGCAGCTATCATATTGGGAAGCGGGCCACCTAAAACCAGCGGGCACCCTTTATTAACAGTATCGCGGAATTCTTCGGTACATAGTATAAAGCCGCCGCGAGGTCCTCTCATTGTTTTATGAGTGGTAGAAGTTACTATATGGGAATAGGGTACAGGGTTGTACTCTCCAGTTAAGGCCTTTCCTGCCACCAATCCTGCAAAATGGGCTATGTCAGACATCAATACCGCGCCTACACTGTCGGCGATCTCGCGCATTTTGGCAAAATTTATCAGCCGGGGATAGGCTGAGTATCCCGCAAGTAATATAGTGGGTTTTTCTCGGCGAACTTGCTCTGCTAAGGCAGCGTAGTCGAGTATGCCTGTTTGCGGATCAACTTCATAAGGCACCGATTGCATCATCTTCGAAGAGATATTGTGGCGGTAGCCGTGGGTAAGGTGGCCTCCTGAGTTGAGTGATAATCCCATCAGTTTTTGCTTATTCATTACGCGCCGTACTTCTTCATATTCTTCAGGGGTAAGCTTATCCATACTCTTGCCCAAGGCTTCGATCTTAGGGTTTTGTACTCGCTGAACTAAAATTGACCATAGCGCTACTAAGTTAGCATCACAACCAGAGTGAGGCTGAATATAAGCATGCTCGCTGCCAAAGAGCTCTTTCAGCAAGCGTGTACCTTCGGCTTCGACAGCATCGATATTACCACACCCAGCATAAAAACGATGATTGACATAGCCTTCAGCATACTTGTCGGTGAGTAGGTTCCCCATTGCTAGTTGAACTGCCAATGAAGAATAGTTTTCAGAAGCTATCAATTTCAGGTGGGAGCGCTGGTCGTCGAGCTCCTTGATAATATGGTCGGATACGGTAGGATTGACAGTGCTAATATGTTCGAGGGAAGCTAGGTAGGCAATGGTGGGCAGGCTGCGTTCCGCTTGAGGAGTGTTTTGAAGGTAGTTGTTAAGAGGTGACATGGGCAAGCTCCTTATTTTTGTTGGGATTTAGTATAACCTTGAAAAGCTTGGGGTGTTTGCAAGGCATTAGGATGTGATCATAAGATTTTGTTGAGGTTAATGTCTAGAAAATGATAACATTTTGCCTTAAAAGATAGCTAATTTATAGATGGGATGTCACGATGCTCAATGTTCTTAAAGTATTACTCCAAGTTCAAGAAATTGATATGAAGATGATCCGGCTGATGCGTCTTAAAAAAGAGCGCCAGCAGGAACTTAATCATATCCAAGCTTTGCGAAACGACCTTCATAAACAGTTGCAGGCTAAAGAAGAAGAGATCTTCAACCTTAAAAAAGAAGTTAAGGTTGCCGAAACAGAAATTGCTGAAATTTCCGCAAGATCTAGCAAGCTTGAAGAACAGCAAAATGCTGTCAAAAAAGTAGAAGAATTTAATGCCTTGAGCCAAGAGATTGCTAGCGCTGAGCGACAAAGAGTTCATAAAGAGCAGCATCTCAACGATCTAATGGAAAGCTTGGCTGACGAGGAAGAGGTTTTAAAAGCTTTACAAGGCAATATTCAATCTTCTGAAAACAGTAGCCATGCTTATGAGGAAGAGGTTCTAGAAAGTATCCATAATATTAACATGGAAGGACAGGGCTTAAAATCGGAACGCGATCAGCTTAAAGAAAATGTTGACCCTGAGGTTCTTAAAATTTATGAGCGCCTTTTAGTCAATAAGCAGGACCGTGTGGTAGTTCCTATTGAGAACCGCGCTTGCAATGGTTGTCATATCATCTTGACTGCTCAGCATGAAAACCTTGTGCGTAAAGGAGAAAAGTTGATTTATTGTGAGCATTGCTCGCGAATACACTATTGGCAGGAAAGTCAAGCTCTGGAAGATTCTGTAGTAGCTACTAAAAAACGCCGACGTCGTAAAACAGCTAAGTAATTTATCCTTAGAGCTAGTTCAGTAGGCAGTCGCCTCTGTCATTATCATGCAGAGGAGGAAAGTCCGGACTTCGTAGGAGAGGATACCGGTGAAATGCCGGGGGCCGCAAGGCTACGGAAAGTGCAACAGAAAACATTCCGCTGCCGTAATAGGCAGGCAGGCTGAAAATGTCGGCTTTAGGAGTCGGCCACCTCTAGGGGACTTGAGGTGCTGTAAACCCTATCCGAAGCAAGTAGAAGGATATCGTCGCGCTCCGCGCCGCCTTCGTTCAACGCTTGAGGGCGGCGGTAACGTCGCCCCTAGATGAATGACTGCCCACGACAGAATCCGGCTTATCGCTGATGTAGCTCTAAGGCTCTTTTTATACCATCGGCACACCCCTAGCACTTCATCTTTGAACAATCCTTAATATGAGCATCGAAACGATAGTACAAAGCTAAAGCACAATGCGTGTACATATTGCGCAATTATTCAGGTTACCATCACGGGTTAATCGCTGATCTTATTTCTATTCTTGTAGGCACTCTGGCTGCTTTTCTAATCGATCTTTTGAAAGCACTGTTGCAGTTCAGGCTTATCGTAAAAATCTCCTAGCAACACCTGGGTTTCAGTGAGGCTGTTGTTATCATGAATGCCTCGGGAAGAGACGCAAAAATGCTTAGCATTGATGCTTACAGCTACGTGAGGCGTATTCAGAGCCAAGGAAAGGCTGTCGGCAATTTGGGCATTCAATCTTTCTTGAATTTGAGGGCGCCGGCAGAAATAATCGACAATTCTATTGATTTTTGATAAACCTAGCAGCTTTTCTCTTGGGCGGTATGCTACTTGAGCAGTGCCACAAATCGGAAGGAAATGGTGCTCGCAGAAGCTGTTGACTTGTATGTCTTTAACTACAATTATTCCTCCTGGAGCATGGCGCATATTTTGGTCAAGGTAGGAGAGAGTAGGAAAATTTTCTTCTTTAAGACCAGCAAAGATTTCTTGGACATACATTTTGGCTACACGATAGGGGGTTTCTGCTAAAGATTCATCGGAGAGGTCAAGGCCTAAAATTTCCATGATTTCTCGAAATTTGCTCTCAATAGCAGTAAGTTTAGCTTCGTCGGAAAGAGTAGAATGTTTGCTGGTGAGAGGTGAAGGAAAGCGCGTTGTTGCGGCTAATGTGTAGAGTTGATCTTCTTCTGAAGAGGGGAATTCTTCTTGGGTTAAAAGGGGACTTTCTTTCAATGCTTTATCCTTTGTTGTCTTAGTATTTCTGCTGCTGCAATGGCAAAAGCATTAGCAACGTTGAGGGAATTTTTTCTGCCAAAAAGAGGAATATCTACTATATAGTTCGCATGATTTAATGTATAGTCAGAACACCCATACTCCTCATTGCCAACAACTAAGGTAAAAGTTTCGGGAAAGATAAATTCGTTTAAAGAGATAGCTTTGTCAGCAGTCTCCAGTGCGATAATGGGGTGGGGCAGGCTTGTTAAATTAGTATTCCTCTGGCATTCTACCCATTCGATGCTGCCCATAGAGGTGTTAATGACTTGCTTATTATCGATAAAAGGTGTTTGGGGAGAAAAATAAATTTTACCTAACGCCAAAGCTTCGACAGTTCGTAGTATGCTGCCTACATTATGTGCTGAACGAATATGGTCGAGATAAACAGCGATTGGTAGTGGCGACGAAGCGTGATTTTTGTCATGACGGCGCACCTCTGGCAAAAGACGATGCTCTTTGCATCCCAGGCCAGCCTTTTTAAGGTGGTAGTGATAGCTGTTGGAGATAGCCTTAAACCCCATCTCAGTTATCGTGGGTTCATTAATCCACTCTTGTAGCTTATTATATTCCTCAATTAATTCTGAGGCATGATCTTTCTGTAGAAGAAGGTCATAGATTTTACGTAATAATTCAGCACTCTTTTTGTGTTGCTGAGGGTAGCTTAAATTGAGAAATTTTTTTTTGTTAAAAGTCATAGATGAAAAAAGTTTGTTGGTTAAAATATTTTATGCTCGAGGGTGGGCTTGTTTATAGACATCTTGTTTTAGTTTGTTAGAAACATGGGTATAGATAGTTGTTGTTGATAAAGAAGAATGACCTAACAGCATCTGGATAGTTTTAAGATCCATACCATTTTCTAGCCAATGAGTAGCGATAGAGTGTCTAATAGTATGAGGGGTAACTTTTCCTGCTAAGCCACTTTCTATTAGGTATTGGTGGAATTTTCTATCTACAGAACGTGCTGATATACGAGTGCCATGTTTGTTGAGGAAGATCGCTCGGCTATCAACCTCTGCAGCATGACCATCCATGTCCTTATCTCTTTCCGGATGCTCTAAATAGGCTTTGATCCATTCGGCAGCATTTTTAGTTATGGGCACTATTCGTTCTTTTTTCCCTTTTCCTTTAAGGCGGAGTTGTAAGCTATTGTAATCAAAATCTTCTCTGTTGAGGCTTACCAGTTCGCTGACTCTGAGCCCTGAACTATAGAAAAGTTCCATAGTTGTTCGATCACGAAATCCAAGGTAATTACTTGTATCAGGTTGGTCGAACAAACATAAAATTTGATTGTATGATAAAAAGCTAGGTAAGTTTTTATCGACTTTGGGGCTATCGATATCTTCTAAGGGATTGGTGGGAACAACTTCTTGTAGATAAAGATATTTGAAAAAGGTGCGTAATGACGATAAGCGGCGAGCAATGGTACGTTTATTAACCTGGTTTTCATTATTAAGATAGGCGATAAATTTTCTGATGATACGTTTATCGATAGAGTCAAGTTTTATGGGGGACTCGCTGATGATAGTATTGTAGTAATTATTGTAGTTGTTATAGCGAATTTTTTCTGAAAATTTCTCTGGTGGCAGCTTGAGTATCTCTGTTTCTAGGAAATTTTTTAGATCGTTAATATCGATAGCATAATTGCGTACAGTATGTTCTGAAGCATTTTTTTGGGTTCGTAGGTATTCGATAAATCGATAAGCGCATTTGACAAACATGTGTTCCTCCACAATTTTTGCTTTCCATTAAATAAAAAATGGATATTCTATTCAAATTAAAGATAGGGTTTGGTATCTTCAAAATTTTCTAAAAACTCCCAAACATGCTAGGAGGAGCTATGACTGAAAATGAAAATTTGATCGTAACAAGTAAGGTAAAAAAATATATTAAAGAGAAAGGTGACATGAATTTCTCTGCTAAAGCTGCGGAAGCTTTAAGTGAATGTGTAGCTTATCATTGCGATAAAGCTATTGAAAAAGCCAAAAAAGATCGCCGCAAGACTGTTATGGACCGTGATTTTTGCTGTAAAAGTTGTGAAGAAGAGTGCAAGTAAAATAAGCACACTTTAGAATATGGTTTTCCAGCGGAAGAGTTTTAGCTCTTCCGCTTTTTTATTGTCCCCTTTACCTAGGAATTTCAAAGCGGCTAAAATCTTGTGCCACTTCAACATTAGGGAAAATTGCCTGTGCTTCTTCTTTGAAAAGACTAAGATCGTGATAGCGAGCTGAAAAATGAGTTAGTATGAGCTTTTCGACCTCTGCTTCTTTGGCGATCGTTGCGGCTTGTCGGGCAGTGAGGTGAAAGTGATCATGAGCAAGTTTTTTGTGATCTTCGAGATAGGTGCTTTCACAGATCAACACTTTTGCTTTGCGCGCAATATCGATAGCAGCTTGGCAAGGTCTAGTATCAATGACTACTGCTATCGAATCACCTTGCCGTATCCAGCTGACATCGTCGAGGTTAACAGTAGTGTTTTCTATTTCAATAGAGCCGGTTTCAATAAGGGTTTTCATCATGGCACCTTTGATGCCTAGCTGAGAGATGCGATCTTTATAGAATTTACGCTGGTCAGCTTCGGTAATCCTCCAGCCGATATTGTCAACACTATGTTTTAGATACGCTGCTTCGATTTTAAAATTGCCGTCGTCGGCTACTAAACCACCATGTTTAACAGGATGTTCTTCGACATTGATGGTTTGATGATACATCGTGCCATAGCGAAGACGATGAAAATATTTTGTTCCACTAGAGGGGAAATAACAGTGTATAGGGTGAAGGACCTTGTCGAGGTTGAGTCTCATCAACATAGAACCTACTCCTAAGCAGTGGTCGCCATGGAAGTGAGAGACAAATATCTTACTTACAACTGTCGGAGCAATATTGGCATAGATGAATTGTCGTTGTGTGCCTTCTCCTGGATCGAAGAGAAAACCTTCATTATTCCAGCGCACTAGATAAGCGCCGTGGTTACGGTGTCTGGTAGGTTGTTGGCTGGAACAGCCTAAGATAGTAATGTCTCTAACGCTCATAATAGGGCTTTTTTTCTAACTGTGTTTTGAAGCGAAAAATTTAAAGTTGCCGAGTATGCCTCCTACGATGCCTCCTACGATGTGAGCTGTATTAGCTATTCCTGGAGTAAAAGAACCATAACCGGCGATCTGGCTGAGAAACGAAACTAACGACAATCCAAACATCAGCAAAACAAAGAAAAGGATGAACATAATCGTTGCACGGCTGAGCAGATAGCCTTCCCAAGGTGCTATACGTTGTCTAACCCAGATAAAGGCTAACATCCCCGTTATTATTCCGGAAAACCCTAAAAATATCGGTCCACTCATCAAATACTGAGTGGTATTAGAAATTATGCCTACTGCACCAATAAAAAGAAGATACTTAAAAGGTGTTAAATGGAATTCCATCTGGTTGCCTAGGATTATTAGCCACATCATATTAAATAGGATATGGAAAATATCAGCGTGAAGGAAGATAGGAGTTAGCAACCGCCAAACTTCTCCTTCCCGTATTTTCTCAAACAACTGTGGTAACGGTTGGGGAGGGGTATTACTGGATTTTGTAAGTATCAAACGGTAAAGTCCCTGCCAAAAGGGGGTGTGCTCGTACTGATATACTAAAGCTTGTCCTTCAGTAGAAAGATTTTGAGGTTCTGTGATATCATCAGGATGGTATCGTTGTAGAAGTTCTTCTAGAAGTTCCAAGCTTTTAGGGAAGTCATAAAGTAAGAGCTTCTTTGGAGGGGACAAAAGGTTCTCTAAGGCATTGACTCCTGGGCTAGCACCATATTGGGGGGTAGAGATTTCGGACCATATAAAAATTATCAAGCATAATGCTAAAATAGTTAAAGTTATTCTACCAAAAGATATCCGTGGGGGGCTAGCCGTGTTTAAGTTGGTAGTATGAACCCTTTTGGTTTCTGAAGCGGTGGGTTGTTGTTCGGGGGGGGCTTTAAGGCGCTCTTTGTCGATATAATGGTTGGGATCAACTATAAAGTCTTCTAAAAGCTTTTGTGCTATTATCAGCTGATCCTCATCGTAAATCCAAATATTGTAGGGGCCTTTTCCGTCATAAGCTTCGAATGTACTTTCTATGCCCTGTTTTAGCAGATAGTGGGTGAATTCCAGAGCATCACGGCGAGTATTGATTTTTCCTATGAGGCGCATAAGTCTTTAATTCGGTTAATGATTTCTGATGTTGAGAGTCCAGGTATAAGAGATGCTATTTTTATCTCCCCACCATATTTTCTTATTATTTCTGCTTCAATACATTTATCGCCATATTCACTGCCGTTGACATGGACGTTAGGTTTGATAACTCTGAGAAGTTCACGAGGGTCACTCTCTTCGAACCAAGTTACATAGTCGACAAAAGCTAGAGCTGCCATCATCTGCAAGCGGTATTTTAAGGGGATTATAGGGCGCTGAGGGCCTTTATTTTCTTTTATGGAGTCATCGCTATTAAGAGCTACGATAAGCGCATCAGCAGCTTGTGATGCTTCGTAGATAATATGGAGGTGGCCTGCATGTAAAAGGTCGAAAGAGCCGTTTAGGGTGGCGATAGTCTTATCGCCACTTTCAGCTTTTCGAATATATCCTAGACGTTTTTCTAATTCGTAAGGAGCTATAATCTTCTTTGAAGCATACTCTTCTTGGTAGCGATTCATTGCTTATTAAAACCTTTTGGAAAAGCGATTTTTACAACTTCATCATAGTGTTTTACAAAATGCACTTTGATGCCTTTCTTGATGTAGTCTGCCAGCTCTTCGTAGTCAGAAACATTGTCTTTAGGAAAAATCAAAGTGTCCATTCCTGCTCTTTTGGCGGCGATGATTTTTTCTTTTATCCCTCCAATAGCTAGCACTCTCCCTGTCAAGGTTATCTCGCCGGTCATGGCAAGATTTTGCTTGATAGGAGTGTTTGATAAGAGTGATAACAAGGCTGTTACCATGGTGATTCCTGCTGAAGGGCCATCTTTAGGAGTAGCTCCTTCAGGAATATGAATATGCACTTCCGATTTCTCAAAAAATGGGCGTTTAGGGCAGTAGCGTTCTGCAGCGCTATGAAGGTAACTCCAAGCAATCTGCGAGCTTTCTTTCATAACATCACCAGCTTGACCTGTAAGCTTCATTTTCATCTTGTCGGATCTCACCTTGATAGCTTCGATATACAAAGTGGCACCGCCCATGGCTGTCCAGGCCAGCCCTACAGAGACGCCGCTAGGGGTTTTGTCGTAATAACGATCAGTGTTAAAGACCGGCTTTTTAAGGAAATCTTTGACGGTTTTAGAGGTTATGGAAACTTTGGATGTTGATTTTTCATCCTTATTTTCACGGTCTTTGACGATCTGGACAGCAACCATGCGCATAATTTTTTTGATTTTGTTTTCGAGGGATCGCACACCAGCCTCTCGTGCATAGCCTTCGATAATAGTGCCGATTCCTGTTTTTGTGAAACTTACCTCATGAGCTTTGAGGCCCATCTTCTTACGATTGCGAGGGATAAGGTATTTCTTTGCGATCTGTATCTTTTCATCTTTGATATATCCTGAAAGCCTCATTATATCCATTCTGTCTTTAAGAGGGGCGGGGATAGTATCTAAAACATTAGCTGTAACGATGAAGAGCACATCAGATAGGTCACAGCGGACATCAAGATAATGATCTAAAAAATCTATATTTTGTTCAGGGTCCAAAACCTCCAACATAGCAGAAGCCGGATCGCCGTGGTAGCTACTATTCATCTTATCGATTTCATCAATCATGATGACAGGATTCATTGTTTGAGAAAGCTTGAGGGCTTGGATAATCTTTCCTGGCATAGCGCCTATATAAGTTCGACGGTGGCCTTTAATTTCAGCTTCATCACGAACGCCTCCTACAGAGAAGCGATAAAATTCACGGTTTAAAGCTCGGGCTACGCTTTTGCCGATGCTGGTTTTACCAACTCCTGGAGGGCCTACTAAACAGATAATGCTGCCTTTGATGCCGCCAGTGAGCTTTCCGACGCTGATAAATTCTAGAATGCGCTTTTTGATGTCGTGCAAGCCAAAGTGGTCCTCTTCTAAAATATCTTCAGCTTCCTTGAGGGTATTGTCGTCGGCACTTTTGATACCCCATGGGATGATAGTTAGCCAATCGAGGTAGTTTCGACACACTGCATATTCTGCAGACATAGAATCCAAGGTGTTTAGCTTGTCGAGTTCTTCGTTAATAACTTTCAGCACATCTTCAGGAATCTCTCGAGTTTCTATCCGTTCTTGAAACTTATCGGTGTCGGTAGTTTTTTCATCCTTTTCGATGCCCAGTTCTTTTTTTATGGTTTTTAATTGTTCTCTTAAAAAAAACTCGCGCTGGGTTTCCGACAACGAAGTTTCGATCTTTTGGTTGATATTTTTCTGCAGCTTACTAAGGTCGATTTCCTTATTAAGGAGTGTTAGCGCTTTTTCGACTCTATCTCTGATATCAAAAGTCTCCAAAACTTCTTGGAGCTCTTCACGGGAAGCAGTGGTCAAGGCTACGGCAAAGTCGGCAAGTTTTCCTGGTTCGGTAAAATCCGAATGTCCCAAAAACATTTGAAGCTCTTCTTGGAAGAGGGGGTTGAGTTTGAGAAGCTCTTTAATAGTCGAGATGATGCTGATGGCATAAGCTTTAAGTTCTTGGTTGACTTCAACTTTGCTGCTGTCGAAAGATTCGATATGAGCTCTTAAATATTCCTCATCTTCAATAGGATCGGTAATCGTCAGCCTATTTTCCATGTTTAGAACAACTTGAGCTCCTCCTCCTCCTTCGATGGGGACGATACGTAAGATTTTGGCTAGGACTCCAACGGGGTGGATGTCATCATGAGTAACTTCTGTGATGTCGGCATCTTCATCTTTAGTAAGGAAGACCCCTAAAGATTTGTGTGAGGTTTTGGCGATGATTTTGAGCATTTCATAATACTTACCTTGCTCGATGATTATCGGAGCTGCCATACCTGGAAAAAATGGGCGCCGTGAGATAGGTAAGATATATACTTCATCGGGTTTTTCTTCGTCGGAAGTATTTTTTTGAGCCTCTTCGACGATTTCAGGAATTTCACTGAAGTCTATCTCGTCTTGAGGTTGTTGATCATTATCTGCATTTGACTCGTCGTTCAAAGTATTTTTCCTCTCAATTGGCCTGTTTTAATTGTTAATTTTCATAGTTTAACAAGGCTTATTAAATTGTTGCAACAACAACCCTATGGGGGTCGAGATAGTCTTTTACCTATGAGTTTGACCTAACTATGGATGTTTTAACCCATGATAAAGATGGGGCTGTAATCGCGGGCTTAACTCTAAACTAGGTAGTAGGGGTTACTTTCCTTTTATCGATTAATAATAAGCTTGTAAATACTAACATCGATAAAATGATAACTGCAGCAGCTACCAAAGTAACGCTAGCATAATTTATGTATTGAGCGAGATGTCCTGCAGCTATGGCAGCTATAACACTTGCTGTTGCCGTCGATGCATTAAAAAGCCCTAAAGCTTCTCCTTCTTTTATGGTAGCAAGGCGAGCGGTTAAAGCTGTTCCCCCTACGATCAAGGGGGACCATCCCATAGTTAACAAGATTATGCTAAAAGCTACATAGTAAACAGCACTTGTGGAGGGAAAATAAGCAAACCACATCAGTATTGCCGCCGGTATTAAACTTAATAAAAAACCGATGAATAATACACCCTTGTTACCGATAGCTTGAGAGGCTGTTCCTGCTAGAGGATAGGCGACAACGCCAAGGGAGGCGCCTATAGCAAAATAAAGAGATGAGAGGCTTGCATCGATATTGAAAGCAGAACGCATTAATAAGGGATAGAGATTATAAATCATCCATGTTCCAATCATCAGTAAAAACCAAGAAAATAAAAAGATAGAGAATGGTGATAAACATTTGCGAAAAATTTTTTTTATGGAGGCCCAACTTGGTTTATGATAGTGGAAAGTGGAAGTTAACGCTCCTCGACCGATGCTGTAACTATGCTTAGGCTTGCTGTGCTGCTCGAAAGATAGTTTGGGAAGGTTGATAGCACTTAGAATAATCCCAGGGATCATCAAAAGACTACAAAGTGCCATAGCTATAGCAGGATATTTTTGAAAATATATCATCCCCCAAACCCCAAGGGCTTGCCCTAGGCCGTAATAAGTTTGCATCCATCCTATCCGACGATCCCAGGAATTTTTCGGGTAATATTCTACTATATACATTCCTCCTAAGGTGTTGGTGGCTGAGGATCCCGTGCCTATCAGAAACGCTAAAAATAGCCAAAAGTAAAAATTTGTGATGATTAAAAACCCCAAATATCCCAAACCTATTAGAAAGTAACCGCTCAGAAATATAAGCTTGGGACAATTGAATTTTTGAGCTACAGCTCCTGAAAAGGGTGCTGTAAGTTGCCCCACATAGACAGCGGCGACAACCATCCCTACTTTGCTAGGGTTTAAGCTAAGGTCGGCAAAAAGCGGCAATAAAATGGGCAAAAAGCCCAAAATTACCAGACCTTGAAAAAGATAACCGTTATACCAAAAAGAGGTGTTGCGTTCTGAAAATTTCATGTCATCCCTGTTCCCTAAAAAATATTTGTTATAGTTCTATATATAATAGACAATGAAAACATTGGTCAATGCAATTCCAGATTTTTTTTTGAACCGTGATTGCGATATAAATTTTTGACATGCAGTTGACACTCTGAAAGGATTCTGTTATCAATAAAGGGCTTATATTTTTGAACTAACGGTAGAAACGATTGGAATAGTATTTGTTTAGCTAAATCACACTACGATAAAGATATCTTTTCCTAATGTAAAACCCCTTAAAAAGTTGAAAAATTTTGCTCTCCAAACTTCACTATTATCATAAGTTAAACTGTGGGCGCATAGTAATTGAAGCATATTAAGATAATGTGACTGTGCCTTTTTTGATTTTAGTGGAAAGTTGCTAAATATATGAGGATGTATGAAAAACTTAATTATCGACACTGCTACTGAAAGATCACTTTTAGCCTTAGCTAAAGACGACCGGGTTATCAAAGAACTGCAACTACCTATAGGCTATCGTCATTCTAGAGATTTGTTGTTGAAAATCGATGAGCTTCTTGCAGAAGCCTCTACTTCTAAGGAAGAGGTCGGGTTTATGACTGTAACTGTAGGGCCAGGGTCCTATACAGGCATCAGAGTAGGGGTAGCTATAGCCAAAAGTTTAGCCTTTGCTTGGTCTATACCTCTAGTTGGGGTTTCCAGTTTGGAAGGGTTTGTTCCTTCTGATGATGGCAAATTTGCTGCCCTGATTGATGCTAAAATCGGGGGAGCGTATTATTTGCTAGGTGAAAAGCAGGGAGAACGGATTGATTATAAAGGCAAGCCTGCAGTAGCTCCTTTGGATAAGTTGTTGCCGCAACTAGGGGATTTAGATTTTATTGTCACCCCTAAGAAGCAAAGGCTTGCTGAGTTATTAGACGTGGAAGCTGTTTGGCAAGAAAGGTATCCTTCAGCGGATCAGCTAGCTGCTATAGGGCAAAAAAAGTTCTCTCAAAGAGAATATTCCATTGATGGTAAGTTGGAGATTTTATACCTAAGAAAAACTCAAGCTGAAATTGAGCGGGAAAGTTAGAAGATGATTTTTTGAATAGTCCTCATTTCGGATTTGATCAATATTTTTGGTTTTGGTAAAATCATTGTTTCATAAATATTGAAACTAAATTTTCAGACATAAGGAAAAAAGTTCATGACAAGTATAAAGGTAAAACCCGGCGAACCTATCGATAAAGCTTTGCGCATCTTAAAAAAGAAGTTAGATAAAGAAGGTGTGATGAAAACTGTACGCGCTCATCGTTACTATGATAAGCCTTCAGTAAAAGAAAGAGCTAAGTCTAAAGCGGCACAAAAATACCGAAAGCGCTAATCCCTTACTTTGCCGAGAGAAGTTTCCCAAAACAAGCATGATTTAGCAGTGTTGGTAATGGTTTGCTAAATTTGCTTGTTTTTTTTTTGGGGAGTATGCTAAAGTATTACTATCATAAACCACGGAATAGAAAAAAAGATGGCTGATTATTATGAAGTTTTAGGGGTGTCCCGAGAAGCGACTCCCGAAGAAATCAAGAAAGCATATCGCAAGAAAGCATTGAAGTATCATCCGGATAAAAATCCCGACGACGCAACAGTAGCTGATAAGTTTAAGGAGATTTCTGAGGCTTATGAGGTGTTGAGTAATTCTGATAAACGCCAACTTTACGATCGTTACGGTAAAGATGGTTTAGACGGTGCCGGCATGGGACCTGGCGGCGGAGCTGGTTTTGAATCGATGGATGATGCTCTTAGAACTTTTATGGGAGCCTTCGGAGATATGGGAGGCGGAGGATCGATCTTCGACTCTTTATTTGGAGGTAGCATGGGAGGAGGAGCGCGCGAAACTTATGCCCAGCAAGGTGCTAGTAAAAAAGCCAACATTACCATTTCTTTCGAAGAGGCAGCTACTGGTATAGAGAAAGAATTATATATTAACCGCTATGTTCTTTGCTCTACTTGCAATGGATCAGGAGCGGCTTCTTCCCAAGGTGTTCAAACATGTTCGACCTGCGGCGGATCGGGGCAAGTTGTTCAGAGTCGTGGATTTTTTAGCATGTCTTCGACATGTCCACATTGTATGGGAAAAGGGAAGATCATCGTCAATCCCTGTAATAGTTGTGGAGGTCGTGGGCGCGTAAGGGAAAAGGCTCATGTTAAGGTAGGCATCCCAGCAGGTGTCGATGATGGTATGCGTCTTAAAATGCGAGGTTACGGCGATGCTGGCGAAGCTGGTGGGCCTCCTGGCGATCTTTATGTTTTCATCTCTGTTAAACCTCACGATTTCTTTGTCCGTCAAGGCGATGACGTGATTTTAGATCTTCCTATCGGTTTTGCCGAAGCTTCTTTGGGGTGTAAAAAAGAGATACCTACTCTGTCAGGGACTGAGTATCGCCTTAGTATTCCCGAAGGTACACAAAATGGTAAAACTCTGAGGATCAGAGGAGAAGGTTTTCCTAATGTTCATGGGCAAGGTGTAGGGGATTTGATGGTTAGAGTACATGTAGAAACCCCAATACATTTGACTTCCCGGCAAAAGGAGCTTCTCGAAGAATTCGGTCGCTTGGAAGCCCCTAAGAACTTTCCTAAAAAAAAAGACTTCTTGGAAAAAGTAAAGAGCTTCTTTACCGCTTAAGAGATAAAGCTCAGCAAGTAAAAAACCACCTCTTTCAGTCCTAAGTTTTAGACTAAAAGAGGTGGTTTTTAATACCATTCATCAAAAATAATTACGTAATATCAGTTAGTTAGCGGCAGCAAGGGTTTTTGTGAATAGAATGGGCTTACTAACTTTGTCTTGATGAGCGATCTCTATGGTGACGTCATTTCCTATTATTTCTCTTATTGTACTTAAGGCTACTTCAGGGTGATTACATTCGCTAGAAAGGTGTGCTAGGTAGATCGATTGCAAGCCGGGGTGCATAACTTTCTGGATCAACTGCCCACAATCTTCATTGGAGAGGTGTCCGCTGCGGCTTAGAACACGTTGTTTATATACATAGGGGCGGGGGCAAGCGTGTACCATGGAAGGCTTGTGATTGGATTCGATATAGAGGTGGGTGCAAAGGCGTAGCTTGTTTTGCACCAAAGTAGAAGCAAAACCAATGTCAGCGCAGTAGCCTATTTTGGCCTCTCCATAGTTAATGACAAACCCTACAGGATCCGCAGTATCGTGTTGAATGCTAAAGGGATGGATTTCGAGGTCTCCAAATTGGAAAGCTTCACCAGTAGAGAAAATCTTCAAGGGGGGAGTTTCTTTGAAGATATTGATAATCTCATTAGCGGTATCACTATTGGCTAAAACGGGGATGCCCATCTTATAAGCTAAGACTTTTAAGCCTTTGATATGATCGGAATGCTCGTGAGTGACTAGAATAGCATCAATGTCCGAAAGCTCTACTCCTATTTCCGCTAGGCGGGTTTTGGTCATCTTTCCGCTTAAGCCGGCATCGATAAGGATCTTTGTGTCGGCAGTTCCTAGGTATACACTATTGCCTTTGGAACCTGAAGCCAAGGGGCAAAATCCGATCATAGTTGTCTCCATTTTGCTGCAATTGTCGCTAATATAGTGGATGTTTTTAGCTTAATTAGCAAGGTTTTTCCTTAAGATGGCATTGAGTAGCAACGGCGCAGAAAACGTTGTTAAAAAGGCGACAAAAACTAGCAGAGAAAGGTGCTGGTAATTTAAAACTCCCAGCGTAACGCCCACGTTTGCAAAGACGAGTTCTACCGCTCCTCGTCCGTTCATGCCAACGCCCATAATAAGAGAGTCTTGACGGTCAAAGCCTGTTAAGCGTGCCCCTAAAAATATTCCTGCGAATTTGCCGATAAAGGCGGCGAGGACTACCAGTAGGACATAGAAAGGGTGGGTTACAAGTACATCAAAAGAGACTTTAAAAGCTACGCTCATAATAAAAATAGGCCCTAGAAATCCATGGGTGATAGCTACCATGCGATTATTGAGTTTTTTGAAGACCGTACGATTGACCACTTCTTCTCTGACAAAAAGTCCCGCTAAATATGCGCCTAGGATAAAAGGTAGATGCAGCATAACGGCTAGCACTGCGAAGAGCAAACCCATAATAAGAGCAAAGGTAAAACCTCTGCCTTTATCGGAGTCAAATAATTTTGAAAGCTTGGGAAAGATCGCGTAACCGATAAAAAGAGTAATGGCAAAGAAAATTATAACTTCCAAAGAAGTTACTAATCCCGAGCCTAAAGACATCTCGTTGGTTTGGACGAACTTTACTAATATCGCCAAGATGATAAAGGACACAATATTATCGATGATCGCCGAGCTGATCATAGAATGACCGATAGATGATTGTAAAAGTTTGAAGCTCTCTAAAATGTGAGTTTTTGTTACCAGAGAGGTGCCCGAAATGGCTGTAGCTATAAATAAAGCTTCGAGGGTGGAGCCTCCGTCGTACTTAATAACAAGATAACCTAGCAAAAAGGGGAAGGCCGTCCCCATAAGACCTATTAATGACGAAGAGGGGATAAGATTACGCATTTTTTTGGGGTCTGTATTCAATCCCGCATAGAACATTAAGAAGAACATCCCCAGTTGAGAGAGGGTCTCGATTTCGGGAGTATTTTCGACTATATTCAAAACAGCAGGTCCAATGATAATCCCAGCTAAGAGTTGTCCTATAATTAAAGGGAAATTAATCTTTTCAAAGGCGAGGCCTAAGCTCCAGATGATGACCATGATGAAGAGTAAATTAAAAAAATGGTTATTCAAAACTTGGGTGAGGTTTTCGAACATTATAAGGTTTCCTGTTAAATTATATTTTTTAGCATTATATTGGGATTCGTAAATCTGCTCAATAACTACTTTTTTCTGTAATCGAGCATTTTGCTAATGCAACCATGGAGATATTACAGGTTTACGAAGATGACTGTTGACAGCACAGGAGTTGGATGAGAAAAGGTGCTGCCAAGGTTGTTATGAAGGCCATAAAAACTAAAAGTGATAGGTGGTCAGTATGTAAAATGCCTAGGCTGACTCCGACATTTGCGAAAACTAGCTCTACACCTCCTCGACCATTCATTCCGGATCCCATTATCAAAGCTTTTTTCCATGAGAATCCCGATAAAATGGAGCCTAGGCTGACGCCGATTAATTTACCTGCAAAGGCTGCTACAGTGATCATAATAAATAGATAAGGATGATCGACAATAACACCAAAAGATACTTTGAAGGTTATGCTCATAATAAATAAGGGACCCAAAAAACCGTGGGTAATAGTTGCTATTCGGTCTTCGACTATTTCAAAGGTTGCTTTGCCCATATTTTTTTCTCTGACGAACATTCCTGCTAAATAAGCACCTAATATAAAAGGAAGCTGCAGCCACTGGGCTAGTACAGCAAAAAGGAAGCCTATGGCGATAGCAAAGGTAATATAATGACCCCCGAAATTTAGACAGGGTAGTTTAGGAGAAAAAGCATCTCATTTATAATAAAGGAGATGTTAATCATGAGGAAAAAAAGGATGAGC
>JBNJDP010000029.1:0-19350 GCA_051744985.1 Chlamydiota bacterium
TACTCTTAGTCATTTCCACCTCAAGTTGAATTTTAATCTGAAGATGTTGTGGCTATATTAAACGATATTGTCAACAAAATTTAGATGAAATCGCCCTGGCTTGTTGGTGGCTATTCATTTATTTACAGGAAAAAATGTTACCCTAGGCGAATCACAACCATTCGATCCTAACAAGCATTTAGCTTATTTGTCTAAAGGTCAATTAGTGGTCAAAGAGCGAGGGCTTATACCAAAAATATGGAAGCTCCTTACTGGTATGGTCAAATTTCACCCCCACAAAACCAAACTCCTTAAAAAATGTCGTGAGATCACCGAGGATGGCAATCAAAATAAGTCCATCAAGGATCAAGCAAACCACATCCTCAATGGATATTCCAAAGGACAAGCAAAAAAAGCCTTTAATACGTTGTTTCCTCAACAAGGGGCTCAAGAACAAAGATAAACTGCAACACCTCTAGAAGCGCTAGAAAGGGTCGCCAACAGAATGTCGAGAAATAAAAAAGCCATTTTTAATCAAGCCATCAGTTTAGCCAAGCAAAATGATATCACCGAGCTCCCCCAAAGCTTCCGATTAGCCAATGAAGGAGACTTTAGTATTGCTAAAAAAACCTACCTAGCTACTTCCAAAACTCCTTCCAGTTCAATCCGATAACCTCCTCCTCTACCCCTAAGTTTTATGATTATCAACCCGATCAAGGAAAGGAATCAGTCTGGGTAGACTTTGCCAACAAATACTTAGGAGGTGGCTGGAGAGGAAACGGATTTGTCCAAGAGGAAATCATGTTCGCTGAGTTTCCCGACCTTGCTGCTTATGGTGCAGTACATTCCGACCTTACCAGAGAAGGAGGCCAAAATGTTGGGCAAGGCAGCCCCACCCCTTTGCTCATAAAAGATGTCCACCGCGTACAGGTAGTTGACAGCAAAGAGCTTTATGGGAGAAAACTTTTAGGAAAAAGCTCTGGTGCTGAAGCTGTCAAACATGTAACGTCCCTCGACGTTCCTCAAGCGGCGCATATCCTCGCCATGGCCGCCCCTTATAATCCTGCTAAGCCTAAAAGCGCTGATACCTTCTATGACCTTTTTAATACTGCCTACGCCAGCTTTGAGCTCGCCAGGGAAAATACTCCCCAAGGGATGCCTGTTATCATCCATAGCGGCAAATGGGGCGCAGGAGTTTTTGGCAACGATCCCACTGTAGTTTGTATAGCTCAACTACTAGCCGCCCAGCATGCAGGGGTAGATATAAAATTCCATGGCTACAGCGATCAAGAATTCCAGAAAGCTCACACTATTTTTGAGACTTTAGCCACAGAAGCACCTAGCAATATTAAAGCTGTTTTGGATAGAGCTTCGGAACTCTGCTGACTTCCCCCTCCAGAAACTAATGGAGGAAGAACAATGCTAATGACGAAAGGTTCTAAGAAAAGTTGTGATCCCCCTTCCCACTGTTAAAAAGGCTGCAACGATGATGTCGCCTATCATCCCCAACCTTTCCCATAGCCCCTTGATACCGTGTTTACTTTCTTTAAAAGTATTGTAATATTTAAATTTTTTGAAGCCTACCCGATAACCTTGCGTTTTAGCCAAGGTGTTAAGCCCCGTTTCCACCCTATAGTGCTCCTTATAGTCACCATCGAGCTCTTCCCACAATTCCCTTCTCAAAGCTCTTTCTCCCGATAAAAGTGCCACAAACTTTACAGCCTTCTGGGACACATTATCTCTCACCCCAATAAAAAGATCGTAATCACCATCTCTGACAGGGCTCACAATTTCAGAAACGATATCGGCAGTCAACCCTTTGATATCAGCATCACAAAAGAAAATAATATCAGCAGAAGTAGCTTGAACGCCAGCTTCCATCGACTTACCCTTACCTTTATTACAGGAATTTTTTAAACAGCGCACCCCTGAAAATTCTTCCGCAATCTGCGGCGTTTTATCAGTGGAACCATCATCAACAAAGATAACTTCATCCAAACATTCAGCGGCTACAAGCACTTTCAAAACATCCGCCACATGCTTTTCTTCATTATAAGCAGTAACAACTGCTGCTACCTGGGGAATATTGTCTACCATCTTAACCTTAGGGTTCTTTATTAAAAATTTTAATAAGATCACTATAATCCATAGCGTTTATAATGTCATCTTTCTCAAGCCATCCTCGCCGAGCTTGACCTACTCCCAGCCACATATTCTTTAAAGATTCACGGCTATGAGCATCGGTGCCCAAGCTAAATAAGATCCCCGCCTGCTTAGCTTGCCTAATCATCTCGGGATTTAAGTCCAAACGTTCAGGATCACTGTTGATCTCTACAACCACCTTTTTTTTATGACATTGAGCAAAAATCTTTTCGTAATCGGCTTTATATCCGAGCCTCTTCCGCAGCCGTCGCCCTGTAGGGTGCGCCAATATGTTGACATGCTTATTGTCGAGGGCTTTGAGAATCCTCGTCGTCATTTTTCTTTTGCTGTGCTGAAAACCAGAATGCACTGCCACCAAAACCACGTCAAGCTCAGCTAATAGATCATCATCATAATCGAGAGACCCATCGGGTAAAATATCGACCTCTGCACCTTTCAGGATTTTAACTCCTTCAGAAGTTGCTATTTCCTCGATCTCCTTCCACTGTCGCTTGATATCTTCAATATCCATCCCATGAGCTACTACCTCCGACTTGGAGTGGTCGGTGATAGCAATATATTCATACCCCAACTCTTTAGCTTTCCGAGCCATATCTTTAACAGTATCGTGCCCATCGCTATAGCGGGTATGCATCTGAAAGTCGCCCTTGATGTCATCGAGATTAACCAGTGTAGGCAGCCTCCTCTCCCTCGCAGCTTCAATCTCTCCATTATTTTCCCTTAGCTCAGGAGGGATATATTCTAAGCCAAGCTTAGCATATATTTCCTCTTCGGTTTCGCCCGCGACCTTCTTATCGTCTTCCAAAGTATGAAGACCGTACTCCGAGAGCTTATAGCCCTTTTCGGTGGCGACCTTGCGCAAAGCAATGCTATGATCTCTACTACCAGTAAAATATTGTAATGCTGAACCATAGCTTGGTAATCCGACAGCTCGTAAATCTATCTGGGCACCTTCTTTTAATATTACCGTCGTTTTAGTTTCTCCTTGCCCTACAATCTCTTTGACTTCGGGCATAGTAACAAAAGCTTCCATTAACTTTTGGGGGGCTTCAGTGACTGCCAAAATATCGATATCTCCGACAGTCTCTTGCATACGCCGCAGAGATCCGGCTACATCGATCTTATCGACTTCCATCTGGCTACACAGATAGTCGATAACCTCTCTGGCAATTTGCCATGCCTGGCTTAATAGCATCCTCTCATGGCTCTTTTGGTAATGCTTGATAGACTCCCAAAGTTTTTTTTCGGTTTTAGCTCCAAAGCCTTCGATCTTGCGAAGCCTTTTGTCTTTGATAGCCTTTTTCAAACTTCTAATATCAGTAATGTCCAGCTCATCGGCGATAACCTTCACCTTTTTAGGACCCAGCCCACGAATCTTTAAAAGTTTATGAAGACCCTTTTTATTTTCCCCTCGCAGCTGCTCCCACTTTTCGACTTTACCCTTATCCAAATAATCGGCGATATGCTCTGCCAAGCGGCTGCCTATCGAAGAGATCTCCTCTAGACCTTTTTGCCCTTTTTGATGATAAATAACTTCTATATCTTCACCCAAGCTTTGGATCTTGCGCGCTGCCTGCCGATAAGCTCTAGGCTTCCACCGAATCTGGTGTATTTCCATAATATCTGCTACCTCATCGAGGATGCGAGCGAGCTCTCGATTTTTCATGGCCTCCCCCATTCTTCTAACTTTGCACTTCAGGACACCAATAAGCACTTCGACCATTGATAGTTTTATTTTCTACCTTATGACCTTCAACTTCCCCACCCTTACTACGGTGAGGAGTGAGGTATCCCTGAGGAAATTTATCAGGATCAGCATCGTTATCTATAACAACTTTTAGCACTTCACGCATCTTATGATACAAATTATGGATATCTCTTTCAGTAAGCTCCTGGGCAATACGCGTAGGGTTGAGCCTAGCCTGATAAAGAATCTCGTCGCTATAAACGTTGCCAATCCCTGCCAGCTTGCCTTGATCCATCAAGCAACTCTTCAATTGGGCTCTGGAACTTCTAATCAGCCCCTTAAACTCTTCCTCACCAATATCCAAGGCGTCCGGCCCAAGGTCTTCTATAACATCCTCTAATTCATCGACTAGCTCGACCTTGCCAAGCTTGCGCTTGCTAATAATCGACAAATTCTCCCCTCCTCGAAATTTTACCTCGAAAGCACTATAATCGGGCTCTTCATCCTTCCACCAGATGATGTCGCCCGTCATCCCAAAATGGAGGTGCAAAATCTTTTCCTTGCTCTTTAAAAAAAGGTGCTTGCCATGTCTTTGGACAAATGTAAACTGATGACCATTGAGATGGCGACGAAAAGTCTGCTGGGTCATATTGGCGATCATCGGCATTCTAAGCCATAACTGCTCTACTGTACGGTGCAGAGCCTTTTCAAGTTGTCTTCTCATGCATTCTACATCGGGAAGTTCAGGCATAATATTCCTCATTAATACCATTAATTAGTTAATATACCAATATAGTCAAAGCTTCAATTATAGCAACACCTGTGCATCAAAATTTTGCTATTTTTAAGAGAAACCTTGATTTTGCATAGTTTTTGTGCCACAATAGAAACCTCCAAATTTGAGAGGAAGAGTGGCAGAGCGGCTGAATGCACCGGTTTCGAAAACCGGCAAGGAGCAATCCTTCGGGGGTTCGAATCCTCTCTCTTCCGAATAACTTAAGCCGAGCATAAGCTCGGCTTTTTTGTTTACCTAGAAGAGGGAAATAAAAAAAGGCGAGCACATTATGTGCTCGCCTTTTCAGTTGAATAGCTCCTATAGTGGAACTAAAAATTTCAACCAGACAGATTAGTAACGACGACGGTTGCCGTTAAAATCGCCACGGCCGCCGCGGTTTGAAAAACCACCACCGCCACCACGTCGCTGTCCGCCGTTGTCACGTTTTTCGTGAGCTTCATTAACGACTAGCTTGCGTCCGTTGAATTCTTGTTCGTTAAGAGCTTCGATAGCTTCTCTAGCTTCTTCTTGACTGCTCATTTCCACGAAACCAAAGCCTTTCGATCGACCTGTATCGCGATCTTCAATAACTTTAGCGTCCATAACATCACCGTGCTTCTCAAAGATAGACTGTAAATCTTCAGAACTAATAGTATAGGCCAGGTTGCCTACAAACAATTTTTTTGACATTCTTGTTTTTCTCCAAAAAAAATAAAATTACACTAAAGCTGGGTCTGTCCCAGCTTTTAAACCTAAGATTAATATCCTCTTAGATTTTTCTCTCAATATATTCAGATAGATGCTCCCAAGAAAACAGTCCTAGCGAAAGAAAGATCCACGGCACATATCGCTATCAAAATATACAGTGACAATTGTATAGGTTCTTGCCCTTTAATGTATACATAAATAAACACATCCTCATTTTTTAACCTTCAACTTTTACGTCGAATAGATTATTTCCCATGAATCCTTATTATAAGATTCATGGGAAATAATCATTCTTTGACCTCTATCATAATCTCGTTGCAACGCATAAAAGGTAATGTCCAAGGGGGGGGAGGTTATAGAAAGCATATTTAGGAGAGCTAGTAACTGATAAATTTTTGGCTTTGGCATACTCCAGCAATCGTATTTCATGCTTCCTGAGATTATCATTTGAGTGTAAACCCGAAAACGTGACAACAGCAAACTGTTTGGCAGAAATGTTTTTGAGAGTAACATTCTCATTTTTAGGCGTCGGTAGATTGTCTATGTTGTATTGTGAAGGCATAATAAAGCTCACTTTCCAAACCCCGTCCCTTTCTTGTTGCTGAACTGGAGCGGTCATCGCTATATTCTCACTTGATTGCTGCTGTACGGGTGCCGTCATTACAATTTCCTGCTGAATAGTATTGTTACCAGAAATATAATCTGCCAACATGCGAAAGCCTGTGTTGATGGCTTCTTTTCTTGAGCCTTCTACTGCAACCTCTGCAATAATCATAGGACTATATTGCCGAACCTCTATATTGCCAGAAGAAGAAATTACAACATATTTGGGTCGTTCAACATCACTCATAATCGGTCCTATTATGGCTTTAATCTCTTGATGACAAATTCCTCAAAAGAATTAATCGCCCGATTGTTATCATGATGTTTAAGTAAAGAGATATGAGTATCATCGAGATTTATAATAGACTTTTCAGCTCTAATAATCTCAAGATCCTCGGGAACCATATTGCGTGGCAGAACCGTGACACCCATACCAGCTTTGACAGCGGCAACAGTACTAGCATAGCTATGGCTAGAAAACACAATTCTCCATTTTTTATTCATTTTTTCAAGAGCTTGAACGGCTCTAGCTCGATAAACACATGGTTGGGGAGATAGCACAAGAGGAACAGGTTGATCGTCTACATCAAAGAACTCTTTATTACCAACCCATTCCAGAGCCTCCGACCAGACATCCAGACCATTCGGAAAATCTTCAGGGCGATTCATTTTGAGCAGCACCAGATCAAACTCTTTCTTTTTAAATCTCTCGAATAGATTGAGAGTCAGATCACACTCAACATTCAGAAGAATACGGGGATGAAGAGAAACATATTCGGTTAAAACATCGGACAAAAATACACTTGCAAAATCTTCCGGCAAACCAAAGCGGACCTCACCTTGAAGCTCTGGCTGCTTAAAACGGTCCATCGCATCACGATTAAGCTGAATGATTTTGCGGGCATAGGTCAGAAGAATTTCTCCTTCGGAAGTGAGAGTCAGATTCTTTCCTCGTATAAAGACCGGCTTGCCAATCTGGTTCTCCAGCTTTGTGACTTGCTGGCTAACAGCTGACTGCGTGCGTGAAACTTTCTTAGACGCCCGCGTAAAACTGCCTGTTTCTGTGACAGCCAAAAAACATTCCAGTGTTAAAGCATCAAACGGCATTATTAGAAAACCTAATAGTTTGCATAAGAATTAAGCGTTTAACCTATTATTAAATAATCTTATAT
Organism: Chlamydiota bacterium; assembly: GCA_051744985.1. Taxonomy (GTDB): domain Bacteria; phylum Chlamydiota; class Chlamydiia; order Chlamydiales; family JABHNK01; genus JBNJDP01. The sequence continues at coordinate 7,088 of JBNJDP010000029.1, forward strand.
ATTCCGTCAACAAATGTTGATTTTCTAATAAAAGGTACAGAATGACTATTATCGGACATTTCCTGCATATTGACAATTTGAGCCTTGTAATGATGGGACTAGTCGGTTTTGTGACTCTTTGCGTTACCCCATTCTCTTCTCGCTATCTTAAAGGCGATAGAAAACAAAGTGCCTTTTACGGCAATCTGATGGCAATGGTGTTCTCAGTTTTTATCCTGGTTAGCGCCGATCATTTACTGCTTATGATTGGTTCATGGATTACAAGCAATATCTTTCTTGTGCGCATGATGCTGCATAAAAAAGAGTGGAATGCTGCAAGGCAATCTTCTTTGTTAGCACTTAAAAACTTTGGGTTGGGAGTTGCTTTTTTGAGCTGTGCTTTTTTAATTCTTTACAGCTTAACAAATGAATCATCAATACAAGCAATAATTAGAACCCAAATAAAAACGCCATGGTTCTTCGTAAGCAGTCTTCTTATCCTTCTGGCTGCAATGACACAATCCTCATTATGGCCTTTTCATCGCTGGATCACCAGTTCATTAAATTCGCCAACACCCGTGTCAGCCATTATGCACGCCGGAATTGTCAATGGCGGCGGCTTTTTACTAGCTCGCTTTGCACCAATGCTTGCCGAGCAACCAGCTATCCTGAGCATTGTTTTAATTGCAGGCATTATCACGGCGTTGCTTGGCACCCTGTGGAGCCTGATGCAAAATGATATTAAGCGCATGCTTGCCTGCTCGACTATGGGGCAAATGGGCTTTATGATCGCACAATGCGGCCTTGGTCTTTTCCCGGCAGCTGTTGCTCACTTATGCTGGCATGGGTTGTTCAAAGCGTATTTATTCTTAGATTCCGGGTCAGTAGCACAAGAAAAACGTCTTGATTTAGACTACTCGCCATCACTTAAGCACTTCTTCATGGCACTTATCTGCGGTCTTAGCGGAGCATATCTGTTCACTCTCGCTAGCGATAAAAAAATGCTCTCGGGTGATACAACATTATTCCTGGTTGCGCTTGCAATGATTGCTGGCACACAATTTGCGCTTCCTATTATTCGCGGCATATCTCCTATCAAAATCCCCCTAGCGTTGTGTGCAACGGCACTTATGGGCGGATTGTACGGTCTCAGCGTCCACCTAATAGAAAATGCTTTAGCACCCCTTGGGATGTTACATCCTCAACCTCTTAACGCGCTGCATATTATTGCTTTTTCCGCCTTGGTTACCGCATGGCTTGGCATTCTCTTTGCCCGCAAGCCCGGAAAAAGGATGCTCCCAGATTGGATACTTAAAACATATGTATATATGCTAAACGCCAGTCAGCCTCATCCAAAAACCATTACTGCACATCGCAATCACTACCAATTTTAAGAGATTTATCATGAAAGCTATGAAGAAAAACGATATCAAAGAGACTACTATTACTTCTACGCCAGCCAATGATGCCTACTCGCTTGAGACGTCGATTGCAGGCAGCTGGTCAAAAGTTGCTCCTTTCTGGCCGCTTAAAAACATGATTGCCGTTAATCCGATCTCTGGATTTGAAGATCTATCTTTTGAAGAGGGTGTCAAGCAGGCACAAGCCTATTTTCAGCAAAAAGACCTTCCAGAAGGTATGCAGCATGTGAACCGTGAAAGTATCAAATGGCTGCAAACTTTTTTTGATGAAGGACAATCAACTATCCATATGCCACAACGCCATCTTGGTTTTTTGGAGAGTACTTTGTCGCTTATAAAGTTTGATGAACAAATTCACAGCAATGACAAACAAAAATTGCAATGGCTTAAGAAGCTTAATCAAAAGCCCGAAAAAACAATTGCTGAAGCACTCCTTCATCTTGGTATTCCTGCGAAGGAACAAGAACTATTCTTAACCTTGATGCTGACAACACTTCCCGGTTGGGCGGCTCACATTCAGTACCGTACCAATTGGGCTGATGCACAGGATGCAGCCAATCCACATAGTATAACACAAAGTGAATATCTCGCCTTCAGACTGATTCTCACCTATCTTATCTGGCCAGAAGCCCGAGAGTTGATCATATGGCATCAAAATGGTTTGAATAAGGCTGACGTCAAAAACACCTATGATGATATGACCGCGATTGAAGCCTCTTATCAAGATAGTTTGCTTAAACATTTGATGGAGGTAAAACTGCCTGAAAAAGTCGACAGACCTCAAGCACAGTTTGTCTTTTGTATTGATGTACGGTCAGAGCCGTTTCGTCGGGCACTAGAGGCACAAGGGAATTATGAGACCTATGGCTTTGCTGGTTTTTTTGGCTTGCCAGTAGCCATTGAAAATGTGGTAACTGGGGAAAGCCATGCCTCATGTCCTGTTCTGCTTAAACCTTCTCAGACTATTATTGAACATCCAAGCTGTTCACATCACGCCTGTAAAGAGGGCCATAGCAGACTAAAAGGGTTAAAGAAGGTCTATCAATCCGTAAAATATACTTTCACGACACCTTTCAGTCTGGTTGAGGCTATGGGACTGGGTAACGGTATATGGATGGGCTTGAGAAGCTGTGCTCCAAATATAGCTTCAAAAATTCAGTCTGTTTTAAAAAACACTATTGCTACAAGTTATGACCTTACACCAGACATTCAAGCTATTCCGCACGAGCAGCAAGTCACCTATGGTATGAATGCTTTAAAAATGATGGGGCTTACCGAGAACTTTGCACCGCTGGTCGTTTTCTGTGGCCATAGAAGTACAACGCAAAATAATGCCTATGCAAAGGCCTTAGACTGCGGCGCTTGCGGTGGTCGCCATAGCGCTCCGAATGCCCGGATTATGGCTGCTATTTTAAATAATGAAAATGTAAGGCAAGCTCTTGCCAAACAAGATATATCCATTCCAAAGGAAACACTTTTCGTTGCCGCTGAACATAATACTACAACAGATGAAGTAGAGATTTATGCAGCAGGCTTCGATGACGAAAAAGCCAAACAGGTTGAGGCTTTAAAGCAAGACTTACTAAAAGCAAGAGAAGAAAATACTCTCTGGCGAGCGCATGAAATGGATGTAAAAACCAAAAAAAGTCAAGTACAGAAAGTAATAGCCCAGCGGGCACAAGACTGGGCACAAGTTCGTCCTGAATGGGGACTTGCCAGAAACGCCTCCTTTATTGTTGCACCACGCTCATTGACAAAAAATATTAATCTTGAAGGGCGGTCTTTCCTACATTCTTATGAATGGGAAAAGGACGAGGATGGTTCGTATCTGACCACTATCTTTACAGCACCAATGGTGGTTGCCCAATGGATCAACGCCCAGTACTTGTTCTCAACGCTCGATAATGTTGCATTTGGTGGCGGTAGCAAGATTACAAAAAATATCACTGGTAAAATCGGCGTCATGCAGGGTAACGCTAGCGATCTTATGCATGGCCTGCCACTCCAATCCGTCTTTAAATCTGATGAAGAGTCTTATCATAAGCCGATACGGCTTACTGTAATCGTTTATGCACCTAAAAGGCATATTGATCCTATTATTAAGCAACATACTATCTTACAAAAGTTGTTTGGCAATGGGTGGATACATCTGATTTGTTATGACCCCGAGGAAAAGCAAAATTTCAGTCTGCAAAGAGACCTGACATGGTTCCAATAAATGGTATCGCTTTCTTACGAACAACAAAAAACTCATTTATAAAAAAAGACGAGCTTACGCTCGCCTTTTACGGAAGGGGAGGGATTGACTCGCTCGCTACCGCTCGTCTCGCCCTATCGGGTGACACGCTCACCCTAACGGGCGCCGCGTCATCGTCCTCCTTCTTCGTCTACGGATCGAACCCCCACGGGGTTCTCATCTCCTCCCCTCTATAAAAAAAGACGAGCTTACGCTCGCCTTTTACGGAAGGGGAGGGATTCGAACCCCCGGAACCTTGCGGCTCTCCTGTTTTCAAGACAGGCGCATTCGGCCACTCTGCCACCCTTCCAAGTCTTATACTATAAAAACGCCCACAATTATAACCACTGGACAATATTTATGCAAACTGTTCCAAAAACCTCATGTCATTTTCTGTGAACATCCTAATATCTTTGATGCCATATTTCAACATCACCATCCTCTCTATACCTATCCCCCAAGCATAACCGGAATATTTTTCTGTATCTATGCCCCCTGATTTTAAAACCTCAGGATGCACCATCCCCGCTCCTGCTACTTCCAACCAACCGGTCTTCTTACATACCGAACATCCTGATCCTTGGCATAAAAAACAGTTAACATCTACTTCCATGCCCGGCTCAACAAAAGGAAAATAACTAGGACGAGAACGAATCTTTAAATCATCACGGTGAAAAAGCTTCCTGAAAAACTCCTCGATTGTAACTACTAAATCCGCAAAAGATACATTTTCGTCTATATATAACCCCTCAACCTGATGAAAAAATACATGCGAACGGGCTGTGATAGCTTCATTGCGATAACACTTGCCAGGAATAGCTATCCTTATCGGTGGTGGATTGGCCTCCATCACCCGCACCTGTGTATTGGAAGTATGAGTGCGTAAAAGCATCTCAGGGTTAATATAAAAGGTGTCTTGCATATCCCTAGCAGGGTGATCAGGAGAGAAATTTAAAGCTTCAAAATTATAATAGTCGCTCTCAATATCAGGTCCATACTGGACAGTAAAACCCATACTAGTAAGAATCTCTAAAGCTTCATCTAAAATCTGGTTGATAATATGTTTGCGCCCCAAAAAGCGGCGCCTGCCAGCCATCGTAACATCCACCCATTCCGTCTCTAAGCGTGAACATTCTTCAGCTTTTTGCAAAGTGTTATACAGATAATCGCAACGCTCTTCAAGGTAGTTCTTGAGGTCGTTAATATTTTTGCCGAGGATAGGCCTCTCTTCAGGAGTAGCACCCTTTAAAGAACGCATCAGATCTTGGATCGGACCCTTCTTACGTAAGAATTTAAGCTTGACTTCTTCAAGGTCTACAGTATTTTTGACCTTTACAATGTCTTCCTCAAATTCTTCACGGATACTCTCTATAGATAATCCCACCTCGGCTCCTTACTATGTCCGTTAAACTAAAGCTACTTTAGCGATGTCGGCAAGCTTGGCAAAACCTTCCGGATCACGAATGGCCATATCTGCTAGCATCTTACGGTCAATCTCACAGCTGGCTCTCTTTAAGCCATTCATCATCTTGCTGTAGGACAGGCCATTGATCTTAGCCGCCACACCAATACGGGTGATCCATAAGCGACGGAAATTACGCTTGTTATGCTTGCGGTGGCGGTAGTTAAACGCCAAAGCGCGCATGACAGACTCCGTAGCCATACGTAAGTGATTTTTACGATCGCCATAAAAGCCTTTGGCTTGGCGAAATAAACGTTTTCTTCGGCGATTTCTCGCCACTGAATTAGTACTCCTTGTCATTGTCTAACCTATTATTACTTTTTTACACTATAGCCAGCTTTATGCACCCATCATCGTCTTATATTTCTTAACATAAGCACCTTCCACTAAGGTAGGCTTGCCAAGATGACGCTTGCGCTTCGAAGACTTTTTGGTCAAAATGTGGCGCTTACCGGGCTTCATGCGCTTGAGTTTGCCTGTCCCGGTAACCTTAAACCTAGCTGCTACAGCTTTACGCGTTTTCATTTTAGGCACAGTTCTGTTCTCCTATTCTATAATCCTTAATTAAGAGAGCTCTCTTATGAGGCTCACTTTTTTTTCTTGTTGGGTAAAGGCGCTAATACCACTACTAGGTTGCGCCCTAACCGTTGAGGTTTGCTTTCTGGAGCTGCCATATCTTCCACAGCTTTGCACATCTTATTGATCTGCTCTTCACCAACTTCCGGATGAACAACCTCTCGACCACGAAACATGCAGGTAACTTTAACCTTGTTGCCCTTATCCAAAAACTGGCGGGCATGTTTCATCTTAAATTCAAAGTCGTGGTCGTTAATATTAGGCTTCAGCTTAACTTCTTTGACTTTAATCTGATGCTGAGCCTTTTTACTTTCTTTTTCACGTTTAGTCTGATTATAGCGAAACTTGCCATAATCGATGATCTTACAAACTGGAGGAGTAGCATTAGGAGCTATCTCCACCAAGTCTAAACTTTTGTCCTCTGCAAGCTTTACAGCCTGCGCTACAGGCATTATGCCTACTTGCTCTCCATCGGGGCCTATTACCCTCACTGAAGGAACTCTTATCTCTTCATTAACTTTCAAAACCGGACTTCCTATGCTCCAGGATCTCTAATCATTGTTTTTTTACTTTTTACCTCCTCGACAACCATGCCGAGAAAGGTGTCTAGAGGTACCTTGCACGCTTCACGGGCATTCCATGCCCGCACGGCAACCTCCTTGCGCTGTTTCTCTTCGTCACCTATCACTAAAGTGTAAGGTACTTTATCGCACTGAGCCGCCCTCACTTTCGTCGACAGCTTCTCACTACGACCATCAACAGTCACCCTTATGCCATGGTCTTGGCAGCACTTCCTCACCTCTTCCAAATAAGAAAGATGTTGATCGGCTACCGGCAATAGGCGAACCTGCTCAGGAGCCAGCCATAGAGGAAATACTCCTGCATAATGCTCTAATAAAATAGCAATATATCGCTCCAAAGAGCCAAACATCGCCCGCGTTAGCATCATAGGGGCATGCATATCCCCATCAGAGCCTTGGTAACGCAAACCCAAGCATTCCGGATGATTAAAATCTATTCCTACCTGAGGTCCATCCCATTCACGCCCTAAAGCGTCTTTAAAACAGACAAAAACTAAAGGCCCGAAAAAAGCATGGGGGTGTTCGCTAATCTCATAATCAAACCCCAGCGAGGAAAGCGCATCCGCAAACAAGCCCTCGTATTCTTTCCACTGGCTTTGAGTGCCCGCATAAGAGCGCCCCCTAGCAGCCAGATAGAACTTGTATTCAAAACCAAATATCTTAATAGTTTTATCAATGAATTGCAAGGAAGAAATAACCTCTTCGCCAACCTGGTCAGGAGTACAAAAGACGTGAGCAACATCAGCATAATAAGAGCGGCCCTTAAGCATGCCACGCTGTTGACTACTTTTGTAGTTGTAATAAATATTGGAAAACTCTGCATAGCGGATGGGGAATTCCCGGTAGGAATGAAGTCCGGACTTAAAGGCTAAAGCATGCAAAGGAGCTTTCAGAGGGGTAGCAACATACTCTCTTCCTTCCAAGTCGAAGGAGGGAAAAATCGTCCGCTCCCCTTCAGGCCAGTCGAAAAAACGCGCCTCCTTAAGCAATGAATACTTGACGATTTCTGGTGTATTAAGCCAGCGATAACCTTGTTTAGCATGCTCATCTTCCCACCATTTCACCAACATATTCCTGATAGTTGAACCTTTAGGATACCAGAACCAAAACCCTGATCCCGCAGCTTCATGGGTCCCAAAAAGCTCTAGCTCGCGCCCCAGCTTGCGATGATCACGTTTTTTAGCCATCTCCAAAGTTTTCAAAAACTTCTTAAGGGCAGCCTTATCATGAAAAGCTGTGCCCGACAACCTAGTAACTTTTATCTCATCACCATGAGGCAACGCTATAGTAGCTTCCGCAAAACGCTGTAATTCAAAAGCACTCAACGCTTTAGTATCAGAAAGATAGGGCGCAGGACATACATCGATAAAATCTCCCATCCTAAAGACTTCCACCACCTGGTCATGGACAGCCTCCAAAATCTCAGCTCTAACTTCTTGACCATGATCATGAAAATACTGGATAATGTTATCACGCATCATCTCAGCGACTACTATCGGCCTTTGTTCTTTGACAATCGACCGCAACTTCTCGTCAATAAGCTTTAGGTAGGATTCGCGAAAGGGTTGAGGAAAGATAAAATCATAATAAAAGCCGAGGTCTGAAACCTCTCCTCCTACTAGAAGAACTCCGGGGAAGAGCTCAAGAACAGCCGCAGCCATAATTTCTGCGGCCGATAGCCGCAAGGCAGAAAGCGAAAGTGTTTCCTTCTTTTTAGACACAGCATGCATGGAATATTGTTTTATTGGGATATGGCTGACTCGAACAGCCGACCTCCACGATGTCAACGTGGCGCTCTAACCAACTGAGCTAATACCCCGAAAGGTTAAAATGCTCTTGTCTTGCATTTTTAAGCTTATAATGTACAAAACCCGGGTAGATTTTAGCAATAAAAAATTACCGCCAGCACTGAAAAATTAGGCGCTACACTATTTACGATGTTCTGAACCCCCTAAAGCCTGGCGTGCATCGCTCATAATATAACAGCTTCCACAAACCACCAAGATCTCACCATTGTGTATAGCTTGACCTTTGAGATCCTCAAGGATTTCAGTAACCTCGCCTTGAGGCTTTACTATCAAATCATTGTCGACAGCCTCTGAAGCTAGCACCTCCTCTACAGACATGCAATGAGGGTTGCCACCAGAAATTATATGCACTGGCCATCCCTGCTGAAAGACAACTTCCAGACAGCCTTCGAGGTCTTTACCATAAGAGAAACCGATAGCCAGACGCAGGGGCTGGTCACCAAAATCACGATGAAGGTCAGAGAAAAGCCTTAACAACCCATCGGGATTATGAGCTACATCGAGCACTATATTATCACCAAAAAATTCATAGCGGCAAGCAAGGCGTGCCTGTAAGCCCTGAGATAAGGCTTTTGAAGAAAGAGGGTAGCTCTCTTTGAGGAGCGCTAAAGCCTGACGAGCAATAGCAGCATTTTCATCATCAAAAGTAGCATAACTCCCCTCAACCTCCCAGCACGGACTACGGCTATTGGCAGCTATTCTCTGGATGCCATAATCGCGAGCCTGCGGCCCTAATATCACCGGGATATTTTCTTTGATAATTCCTGCTTTTTCCCGTGCTATATCTCTCAAATTTTCTCCCAAAATATGAATGTGGTCATAACCTATAGAAGTTATCACGGCTAAAGAAGGGCTAACGATATTAGTAGCGTCGAAGCGCCCTCCAAGACCCGTTTCTATAACAGCTATTTCGACATGCTGGCGCGAAAAGTATTCAAAAGCCAGAAGTGTCGCAAGCTCAAAATATGTCGCTCTTCGCTGGTGCTTTTCTAGCCTCTGGTAGGCTTCTGTAAGAATAGCGGCAACAGCTTCTTCAGTTATCCAATCACCGTTGACCCTGACACGCTCTCGATAGCATGAAATGTGTGGCGACGTAAACAAGCCCACCCTATAACCTCCAAGGCGCAAGGCTTCAGCGATCTTCACCGCCGTTGACCCTTTACCATTAGTGCCAGCAATATGCACAACTTGGTATTTACTCTCAGGGTGGCCAAACTCCCCTGCTAACCAGCGGATATTTTCTAAGTTAGGGCGTCCACTCCCAAAACGGGGAGCTGCAAACAATTTGTCAATGATCTCAGAGTATTTCACCACTCTCCCCATTTTTCTGGTAATGCTCCCATAGAATATCGAACGTATCACGGCCAACCCAAGAGCATCCTAGAGTATTGCGAGGCTTGATATTACCATGAAAATCGGAACCTCCCGTTACAAGCCACTGATGTTTTTCTGCTACCTTCAACCAGCGCCTCTCCTGTTCAGGATAGAAACGCGCATAATAGGCTTCCAGGCCATCGAACGGCAACGTCAATAAACTGTCGACGGCACTATCGGATTTGATAAGATGAGGATGGGCTAAAATCGCCATCCCTCCTGACTGATGGATAACATCAATAGTTTCCGATGCGCTAAAGACCGGCCCTCGATAGTAAGCGGGCTTGCCATCTCCAATATAACGCTGAAAAGCTTCTTTCACGGAATTAACCCACCCTCCTTGAACCAAAGCCTGGGCTATATGACAACGCCCCACAGCACGATCTTCACCCAAAAAAGATGGGTCGATATCGATACCAAGCTGAGCAAGCTTCTCGATAATCCTGTTATTGCGCAACCTACGGCGCTCTAGATGACGCTGACAAAAATCTTCCAAAACCCTATTAGGAACAGCAAAGCCATAACCTAAAATATGGACTGTAACACCATGGTGAAAAGCTGAAAACTCTACCCCCGGCAGCAGCAGGAGGTCTAAAGCATCTGCCACCCCGCATGCTGCAGGATAAGCAGCTATAGAATCATGATCGGTGATCGACAACCCCTGTAGCCCTTGCTTACTAGCCTCTAAGCATAATTCTGCCGGCGTTATAAGCCCGTCAGAACAAGAAGTATGACAATGTAAATCGGCACGAAAAACCATAGTTAATAAGATATATGACGCATTTCTAATTCCAAAAATATTTGGTATTCATCATACACCTTTTGACGTACCCTTTCAATCAAAAGGAGAACATCTGCCGCTCGCGCGCATCCTAGGTTAATGATAAAGTTGGCGTGCTGCTCAGAAACTTGGGCGTCACCGACCCTCACCCCTTTTAACCCACATCGCTCTATCATCATAGCCGCATAACTTCCGGGAGGATTTTTAAAGACACTGCCCGCACACCGCTGACCAATAGGCTGAGCAGCTCTCCTTTTCGCAATCATAGCTTGCTGGCGCTCCTCGGCCTGCGAGCACCTAGCCAGCTCAAATTCAGCAGCTACGATAACGCCCTTCAAACTTTTAAACATCGATGTACGGTAACCAGCGATAAGCTGTTCCCCACAATATTCTTCAAGCTCGCCTTGTTCGTTCAGAAATTCCACTTTTGACAAAGTGTCAAAGGCCTGCTGACCATAAGCTCCGGCATTCATCCGTATCGCCCCCCCTACCGTTCCGGGAACAGTAGCAGCATACTCTAGCCCCTTCATATTACTAGCAGCCGTCAAAGCTCCTAACTTAGCAAAGCTATACCCTGCTCCTACCCGGAATATATTTTCCTGCACCGCATAAAACCTGAGTTTATTGAGGATGACAACCCCATCGTAACCACGATCATCGAATAAGCAGTTGGAACCTTTGCCCAAAATAATATATTTCTCACCCTTGCTGTGGCAAAAATCTACTGCTATGCGTAAATCTTCAAGATTTTCGGCAGCCGCCAGATACTTGGCAGCCCCTCCTATTCGGTAAGTGGTATAAGGCCTTAAATCGACATTATGCTGAAAAAATTCAGGAAGGCTCATGGGGAGCGATCTTATCAAGAATGGCATTAACAAAAGATACCGACTCTTTGGTGCTAAACTTCTTGCTAAGTCTCATAGCTTCGGCGATAGCAACCTTGGAAGGAATCCCTTGATCATGGAGCAGCTCATAAACCCCCAGCCTTAAGATATTTTTTTCTACTCGATGAATCCTGTCGAATTGGTAGGACGTCGAAACCGCGGCCACCTTACTGTCGAGCTCTTCGAGATGCTCACGAACAGTTTGAGCACGCTCATAAGCACTTTTAACAAGCTGTCGGGGCAAAGACAGCTGCTCCATGAGGAGTTCTATAAGCCCGTCGGCGCTAACCTGCTGATGATCAAGCCCAAACAAAATTTGAAAAACAACTTCGCGGAATTTCTGTGGTGATATAGCCATAATATTGTCTTCTGTTTAATGAGGCGCCAACTATATCAATTTACACCCTCGATTGCAACCTAATCTTTAGCTAAGCGCTTGCTCGAAGAGTAGAGGTTTAGGTCACTATCATTGATTTAAATCACTTAAGTTCGCGTACGACGAGAAAGAGGAATTTCCCAGCCATCCTCTTCTTGCAAAGCAGGATGCTGCAAGTAAACACGCCTCAAACATGAGTCTACATCAAAAAGGAGGACAAATTCCAGCCATCCCTCACGAAAGTAATAAGAAAAAACTGACTCATGATTGAAACTCTCCTTTCTAAGAGCTTTAGAAAAAGCAGCTTCTGCTAATTCCCTAGGCATATAACGAGCCAGCCGATGAGGACAGTTCTGAGGATCGGTTAAAACCTCCATTAAACGTTGGTATGTAATCGAAGGCGGAATATTTATCCCCAGAGCTTCACCGATATCTTCAGGAAGAGATACAGGGTACAACCAGCGCCTACGCACCTCACATATGCAGTGGCAAAATTTGCTCATACCTCTGGAGACCAAAGACTTATCAAATCGATATAAAGCCATAAATTGCTAAACTTTTTGGTGTGTTTATTCTGATAATTAACTCCAAGCTAGCAAGGTCTATTAATTACTTTATGTCAACTTGCTATAAAAATTATCTGCAGCACTATTTTTTCACAATCCCACACTCGAAAATTGAAGGGACATCCTGGATTCCCAACAACACATAACGATACTGACCTCTGAAAACTCCTTAACTCCTTGAAAATCTGAGTTCTTTAACAATTTTGTTGTATATTTAGC
>JBNJDP010000030.1:0-19142 GCA_051744985.1 Chlamydiota bacterium
TCCAAATAGCATCTGTGATAACTCTGCGTGACATAAATACTCCTTTGTTGCTAAAGGAAAGCTTATATCAAAAATTGCACTTTAAGGACAGAGCCTAAACCATTGAAATTTTTCCGTTTACAAGAGTACAATATTCCTTTAAATTTTAATAAGATGCTGTTCGATGGTAAAATTGTTAAGACGGTTATTTCATTTATATCCTGGTGAGGAATGCCAATCTCTAGCATTAGCATTACAAGGCATCATTTGGGCTTTTGGTACTGCTGCTGCCGACACTCTATCCGACGCCCTGATACTATCGCACTTAGGGGCAGAAAAACTACCCCAAATTTTTATCGCTACTTCTCTTATGATGTTAACGGTAGCTGTTATCGTTCTATGTGCCTTAAATCGCTTTAAATTAAATCTCATATACCAAGCTATTTTAGCAACAGGTGTAGTCTTTTATGCCGCTGCATACGCTTCGATGTTTATAGTTTCTACTGGAGCTTGGTTTTGGATTGCCCTTAAAATTTTTACCTACCCTTTCTTCATTATCTTAGTCACTTGTTACTGGTCTTTTATCGACCAATATTATAGCCTCCAGGCTGCTAAACGCTTATTTTGCTTGTTTAGCTCTTCAATTTTTCTGGGCGTCGCCGTTGCAGGGCAAATAATCAACCTTGACCTTCTAACCCCACAGCAGATTTTTCTTCTAACAGCATTTTGCTTGTCAATGTGCATTGTATGTATAAAAATGACGACGGCAAAGCTTAAAGCCTACCATGATACTTCCGATCATGAACATTCTTCCCAAGGTATTTCCCTAAAAAAATTATTGGTGACGGTATTAACCTCTCGTTTTACGATACTGCTCTTTGGCGCCTGCATGCTCTCCCAACTTCTAGAGATCGTTACCGAATACCAGTATATGTCAGCTTTCGAAAATCATTTTTTGGAATTATGCTCAGCAGAAAGCTATGAAGCTACCCTAACCCGTTTTTTTGGAGCTATGCGAGGCTGGGTATCTTTAGGAGATATTCTTTTTACAGTTTTCATCTATGGTAGAGCTGTTAAGGCTTTTGGCGTTAATAATAGTACTTTTATCATCCCTGTCCTTTTTTTCTTTTTATTTACCAGCTGGCTGATGGGTAATCATATTTGGATGCCTATTTTAGGTTTCGCAATTGTAGAAGGACTTCTTTACACCATCGATGATAATAATATCTCCCTCTTACTCAACGGTGTCCCTGTCAACCTCAAGGATAAAGTGCGGGTTATCTGTGAATCCTTCGTCCAACCGATAGGGATGTTGATCAGCGCAACGTTACTATTATTTTTTCAACATCAGGCTAAGATATTAGGCTTTATTTTGGCAGCTATAGCCCTATTTTTTGCCTACCTCCTTCGCCGCAACTACTTTCAAGCTATATGGTCTAATCTATATCAGCATGCGATCCGCTTCGAACGCACAATTTCCGACTGGCTGCAACTTCTCGACAACCAAGAGCTTAAAGATACTAAGCACAACTTACTCCTCAAGTTACATCAGTCCACCAACCAAGAAGACAAACTATTAATCCTAGAAGTGCTCTTCAACAGTCAAGATCGCGGTTTACTTCCCTACCTTATCGCTGAAGTCAATAAACTAAGCCCTCCTGAACAAATTACAGCCTTAACTGTCTTATCACGCAGTACTGTCTCCACTGACAGCTTAGTTGTTAAATTTATTAAAGAACTTCTCTACAAAAATAATTATCAACCACTAGAAAGAAAGCTGTTACTCTATTTAGCAGAACATGAACTACTAACTTTCGAGGAGTTCACCCTCCGCTATCCTTACTATAGCAACAACTTTTCGGAGATGCTCGAATCTGAAGATCCCGCAGACCTTCGTTTAGCTTTAATTATTATAGGATTCACAAAAGATGTTAAATATTTGGAAATTATACTACCCTTGCTACGCCATCCTTCTCAACAAATAGCAAGCACAGCTGCTAGGATTATTTATCTACTGGTTAAAGAATATAACACTTCTTGCTGTAACACAATTATTGAAACTTTAACATTAAGCAGTGACACTACCATCAGGAAGTTTTGCTTAAAAGCATTAGGTAAGATCGGTGACCCTTCTACCTGTACAGATATCATTAAGGGAAGCATTTTTTTTAGGCCGGCTGAAAGACGTTTAACCGAGGAAGTTTTAACTAATATTTGCCGCAATAATCTAGATGACCTCTATGATATTCTTGCCAATCAGTCTTTTCATCCTCGCAGTCGCATATTAGCTGGCAAAGTTTTAGGGTGCTTAGATCTACCTTTCTTGCGCCGCAACCTATATAATCTCTTGGCTGCTGAGATTGATCAAGCCTATTTTTATTATTATTGGGTACATTCCCTACCATCAAGTTATCCTGACTATGACTTAAGTATGTTGAGCGACACCTTACTATCGCAATATTATTCGATCGTGGATTTTATTATCCAACTTCTAGGAGTAGCAGGATCGGTTGAAGATAGCGAATACCTTTCTCATTCCTGGCATAGTAAAAACCCCAAAGTACGTGGCATTGTCATGGAAACTTTGGAAAAAACTTGTGAAGCCAAATTATTCAGGCTCTTAAAACCCTTGCTATGCGATGAAATACCACACCAAGAAAAAATGAATATATACCTATCAAAAAAACAATCTTCGTCATCTTTAAGTCAACTTCTAGATCAGTTCGGTCATGCTCCGGAACAAATTACAAAAGTGCTCTCTAAAACCGCTCAAGAACACCCTAATCTTTTATCGTTATGAAAAAACTTACTAATATCGACAAGGCTTTCAACCTAAAAAAAATCTATCTTTTTAAGAAGCTGGACCTAGAAGTTTTAATAGCTATCGCCGACAAAGCTGAAGAACTTTTTTTCCGTGAAGGAGATGAAATCTTCCACCAGAAGCAAGATGCTAACCACATGTATTTTGTAATAGAAGGTGTGGTTAAGATTACTCCCCCACAAACAACCTCAACGATAGACCAACATCACTTCTTCGGAGAAGAATCCCTATTCAATGAAAAGCCGAGAGAATATAGCGCCTATTGCCTTGCAGATTGCCATCTATTAACTCTTTCCAAAGGCCACCTTTTAACGATAATCTATGAATTCCCTTCGGTAGCTGTTCAATTTCTCAAACACCTCTATCGATAAATTTCACATACTTATATCAGAATATATTAATCGGCGATTGCAACCTGGTCATTGATAAATGGTATAAAGCCTTATCGATGTAATTCATAGCGCCGAGTTAATTTAGAAACAAAGTAAATGACCCCCAAGCTCAAAAAGAAGCCTGGAACCATAGGGGGGATAGTAATCTTTAAAGCAATGCTGATCTGATTCCAACATGCCACAATTAATCCTCCTGTTAGGATACCAGCAATAGCCCCGAATTTATTGATAGTTTTAGAATAAAACGACATGATCAATACAGGCCCAAAAGAACACCCTAAGCCCGCCCATGCGTAAAAAACTAGGTCATAGACACTTTTAAACTGCCCATAAGCAAAGAAGAAAGAAAGTACGCAAGCTAAAAGCACAGCAGCCCGGGAAACATAAAGTAATTCGTGATGCCCCGCCTTGCTCCGAATAAATTTTTTATAAATATCCTCTGTAAGTACTGAGGAGATCACCAACACCTGAGAATCCATAGTAGAAATTATCGCCGCTAAGATAGCACATAGCACTAAACCCGCAAAAAAGGGCGTAAAAGTTCCCTTAACCATCTCTACAAAAACCAACTCAGGGTTAGTTAAAGAAACACCATAATAAGCTAAACCCACCAATCCTACTGCTGTGGCGGCCATCAACGTTAATATCAACCAGCTAATGCCAAGATACTTGGATTTGTACATGTCTTCAACTCTTCTTATCCCCATAAATTTTGCTAAAATATGAAGCTGACCAAAATACCCCAAGCCCCATTCAAGGGTCGTTAAAATTATCGAAAAGATCGACTTTAAAGAAGTGTCTGGCATAATGAACATGGAAACCCCAGCTTTAGCAGCAGCAACACTTATAGCAGAGCTGCCTCCTACCCTAAAAAAAACTATCAAAGGAACAAGGATGATCATAAATAATAAAAAGGTGCCCTGAAACAAGTCAGCATAAGCAACAGTGATAAACCCTCCCAAAAAGGTATATAAAAGAACCACGGTGATACCTATAGTTATTCCGAGGTTATAGGGTATATTAAATACCGACTCGAAGAGAAGCCCCATCCCTACTAAGCCTGCTGCTAGATATACCGTAAAGAAAAAAAGCGCCAAAGATGCTGTCATAATGCTTATAGTGCCCGAAGAGTCTTTAAAGCGCCTTTCAAAATAAGCTGACAAAGTAACACAATTATACTGTTCTGTAACACGCCGCAGCTTAGGAGCTATAAAATGCCAATTCAAAAACATCCCTAAAATCAACCCCAAAGCTACCCAGCTTTTATATAGCCCTCCTAGATATATTGCTGCCGGAAAAGCCATAAAAAGCCAGGTGCTCATATCGCTAGCATGAGCAGAAAGAGCTGTCACCCAAAAATTCATCGAGCGATTTCCGACAAGGAAGTCGGTATCAGTCCTAATCTTTTGGCGGTAATAAGAGAAAAAAACGATGGATGCTAAGACACTAAAATAGGTCCCAAAAGCTCCTAAATACGCGATACTCACGAAATGTACTCCTTAGAGGCAGTTATTTATTACAGAACTAATTATAAGGTCAAAATATGATACCAAAAACAGTCACATCTTGTAAATTAGTTCCCCAGCAATTAAAGCTAGCAATAGCGACCTTACTCTTTAGCTAATAACCTCTGACGGATAATACTTTCTATAGCCTCTTGAGGATTTTCAGCAGGATGCTCTGGAATGACAACTCCATTAATAACTTTATTCTGATATTCTATGATAAGATCGCTAAAATACTTCTCAATAAACTCTGAAAGCCTAAATTCGTCTTTAGCAACTTTGATGTTCCACTCCCCTTGTTCAGACTGAAAGAGCTCTATCCCTCCCATTTTTTTTAAACGGTTACCAATCCTTCTCTTAATATGCCTAACTTCCTTGCGAGAGGCTTTAATTCTTTCTCTAATAGAGCGACACATCAAGCGTTGCATATCATCAAAATTTCCTGCTTCTTCATGATCCTCGCGAAATAAGTCAGAGGCAATAGCTTTAACCTTTTTCATCAAATTGGCAAGCTCTGACTCCGACAAGCTTTCTAAATTTTTCCAGACAGCTTTGTCTGCACTAGAAGCATCTCTCATCCCACCTGCATCCGTTCTTAGGACAACCTTCAAAGAACCTATCGCTCGCTTACGAGCTTTTTTTTCTTGTAACTTTTTAGCCTTAGCTCTCTTACCCTTCTTTAAAGGCCCCGACTTAGACTTAGCTTTTGTCGGAACAGCCATAATATTTTCATAAACTTTAGGTAAGGGAAGAATTTTAGAAGACATAGTCAACGCCTACAGCAATTAAAATTATTGATCACAATATATCCATTCCATTTATATAGGTCTATATAGACTTCGATAAACCGGGTTTATAACGAATAGCTGAAATATAGCAATCGGATTAAACGTAAAACTAGAAAACCCTTAACAAATATGCTAAAATAAAAATAAAATTGGGTTCTTAAAATGAAAATTTTTGACACCAACCACTCTTTTACTAATCTACATCTTAAATCTATTCAGAAGAGTGCTTCCCAGCCTAAAATATTTAATAAAAAAATTGCATCACGTGTTAAAGCAGCAGCATTACCGATTTTTGCGGCTCTCGATATTGCCTACCATACATTAGGGGCTTCGATATCTTTTACGGCCTTTGCAATAACCTTAGGAACCCTACAAAAATTTGAGCCTACCAAGGAGCACTTATTAGAAGTAGCACGCTCTGTTGCCCATCTCTTTATTACCTCTCCTTTAGTACTCTTAAATCCCCAATTAGCACAAAAAGCACTCCCTTCTGATCAGCAGCAATCAATAACTACTAAACGAAGTTCTACACCTTCTGCGCGAACTCATTCCTCTTCCGCCCCTGCCCCTGCTTCTAAGCCTTTGGTTCAAGCAGCCCTAAGTAAGCCTGCCTCAGGAGAACTGGGAAGAACCGTTGAAGAATTCGAAGAAGTGGAAGAGCCTCCAGAAACCCCTAGAGAAGACCCTTTCCGTGTTTTTGACCTCGCTATAGACCAATATGCTCCTTCCGAAGCTACCCCAATATCTTATGAGGGCGCCTGCAGCTATTACAGAAGTAGAGAAAGCGAAATTTCAGCTGATACTTTTTCTCAATCTTTGGACATGCGCATGGTAGGTCATATCCTTGGTGACCATGTTATTACTGAATCTGGCTTGGAGGGCAGCACCTTAGGGGAAACCTTAAGTTTTTTTGCCAATTACCTCGATATATCTCCTACATTACAAGAGCATGACCAATCCCAGAATGTTCTCAAAAAACAGTTTGAAAAGGCTTTAGCTATTCACCAGCAATATAAATCTGCCAGTAGCACACCTATAGACGTAGCAAAACATATCATCGATGAAATACGTAAGAATCCGACGGAAGAGCTTTTGATACCATCGGGTTGGTCTAAGAAACCTTTAGGCCATGCTATGCTCTTAAAGGTTAAAAAAGAGTCCGACGGCAATTATAGCTTATATGTCTATAATACCGGAGCAGGCTTAGAGTACCATCCCAGCGAGACTTTACATGGCGACTTTCGTTATGAGCCCATTATAAAATATGGCCATCTCTCTGAGGAAGAAATCTGTGATCAGCAGTTTTGGACAGCTATATCAGAGTTGCAGACTATATATTACACCGCTAGAGATGAGCGAAAAAATCGAATTTCTGCTACAACTATCTATGGCAATCTTCTAAGTCGCTTTTCAAAAAAGAAAGTTGACACTGAAGGATCTGAAAAACTTTTGATAGCTCCCCAAAAAGCCGGCACTTGTGCTTTTCGCTCTCCTGAGCTGTACTTAAGAGCTTTTTTGGGTAACAAAAAATTATATAAACAATATCGCCTAGGCCTCAAATTACAAACCCTTATCGCAATGAAGAATAAAATTGAAGGTGGCGACCACCGAGAAGATATCGAAGCTGCAAAAACTCTCTTTCACGCAGGCCTAGAGAACATCTCACGCCAAGTTTTACGCTGGTGGCACCCCAACCATCCTACTGAGAGCCTCCTAGATTTCGAAGATGTCCAGCGCGCTCATGTTATTATTTCAGAATTAAAAAAAGCTATCCCACTCCCTGGAGAGCAGCAAGCTGAAGTTTATCCTCAAAAAATAGATCTCAATGATCAAAATATCGCCATTAATTTTTCTAGAGCCATCCCTAATATAAGGATTGAAAATCCCCCAAAAACCGCTTCTATAAAATCTCCTTCAGCTCCCCTCCCCCTTAAAATTACTGCACCTCAAACTAGTGCTGAAGCTTGTCGTCTTTTAGAACAGGCTACTACACAATGTCGAGAATGGATTAAGGATAAGCATACCAAAACAACTTTACACTACGCCTCTGAAGTTTTAATAGCTTTGCCTTTACAAGACGATCAAAGCTCGAGCTTATGGGGTGCTATGACTAGAGAATACCAAGAATCTGCCCTCAAAAACTTGTCTACTTTAAGCAACTTATTGACTCGAGCTACTCTGGATAATTGCCCAGAAAAAGAGGTCGGTATGAGTGACAAGCTAAGAAGCCAACAGCCTGCACGCTGCCTTTTAGCCAATGCTAAAGCCTATTGCCTTGGCGACCAACTAACATGCATGCTTGATCCTGCTTTACAGCAATACCCTATTAATGACGAAGTCCTATCTAAATTCAATGAGCCAGGATGTGTTCTAACATCTCAATATGAAACAATACTTAAAGAGCTACAAACTTATACCCACCGAAGAAATCAAAATACTTTTTCTACCAGCCGCTCTCTATTTGATTACGAAGTATCACATACCGGTACCGGCTTAGAATACACAATTTCACCTCCTGAAGAAGATCCTCTCAATGCTGACCAATATTATATTACTCAAGCTTGTCAACATTTAAGCGAAGATGAAAGGGAGAAGGTAATTACTGATTACTTTACCTGGGGCTATACAGATCTTTCTGAAGAACAAAAAATTATATTGTGGGCCTTTGAGGGAAAAGCCTCATTTTTACAACCCTACTATCAGCTACGAGAGCTCGCCCTTAATGCTTCATCGGGGTGGTCAAATTTTATAGAACAGTATTCTTCTTCTGACAATAATGTTGAGGTTTCAATAGATGATCGAAAGCCTGCTGCCTATCTAAAATACAAAGCCAATCGATATTTTGGCGCTATTCCCAATAAGCCCTCGACACCTCTACCTCATAGTGATAAAAATTACTTTGGTGGTTTTGACAAAAATTTATATTTTAAAGGGTTAGAGTCGGAAAACGAGGTCTCTAAAGATGATACTTATTTACAGCTAAGCAGGGCTCTTGGGTTTGCAGCTACAGAAAAAAATTTAACCCTACCGATACTGATAAACACCTTATCTCAAAGCCATCTTTTAAACAGCTTAGGCTCCGAACCCACAATGCGAGAGATGCTCTTCTACCGCTTATTCCAGCCTGAAGCTTTGCGGCAAACTTTGATCGACCAGCCTGAGTTAGCTGGTGAGCTAATTAATTTATGCCAACGTGGCATCGAGCACTTTTCTATAAAAAAATCTCCTCCCGAGCTGCAACCCGCACTATTTTTTGCTGAAATAGCTTTACGAGCTATACCCTACTTTGAAGAAAATGGTCAGGTAACCATAAATCTTGTCGATGTTTGTGAAGATATTAGAAAACACCTTAGAAATCTACCTACCGATAAAAAGTGCGATATCGATTTGCTCCTCGCCTATTCCTATAGCCAAGAGCTAATTTACCATGATAGCAGTGATGATAACGTTTACCTAAACTTACTAGAACATTATATGCGGTCTAAAAATGATCAAACACCTCAAAATTTACAAAACCCTCTTCTTATAGATGAAGTTGAACATATTATATACACACGATTCCCTGAATACGAAACAATATTTCATGATTCCCCGCAAGCTCGCAACAAAATGGCTGCCAGGCTCTTACAACTTACAGACTCCTGCCACGATCTACAAACAGTAAGCTTTAATGCACCTATTTTCAATATTACTGATAAGGGAGGTAAACAATATTATTTCAATTGCGCCAATGGCGATATCAGCTCCGAACACGGTAGAATAGTGCCTATCCCCCAAAGATTCAAAGATCGTATCAGAGGTTATAAACTTTTATTTGGAGACTACACCTTTCAAAATGGAAGCCTCGAGGGAGACTTTTATAGAGTCGATGACCCTCAATTTGGGGAGTTGGCCTTTGGTTACGGCCGGGTTTACAAAAAATATGACGATAAATGGTATTGTTACATTCCTGATACTAGTGGTATAACTATTCCAAAGGTCTTAAAGGCTAAAATTGATGATAATATGGCCTTTTGTTGCTGGATCCAAGCCAGCCCCCAAAAGACTCTGTTAGCTTCTACCAATTACAGTGTTACTAGTCCTCTTAATATGATTATCTGCAATAAAGCTGATAAGACCCCTTTATTGGAATATGATGGCTATACCATCTACGACCGTCTACCTTGGCATCCTAATAAAGAATTAGTATTAGCAAACCTTGAGCAACTACCTCCAGCTCTAGCCCCTCTTCGAAATTTTACCGACTGGGCTAATAATGCTCTGGTTAGTGTATCAGTACCTGAAACCGAAGACCTTTCCGACACATCTTCTTCAGGCGATTCACTATGGAGTAGTGACTCGGATTTGGACTATGATTCGGACTCCGATATAGCAGTTAATTACCCCATTGAAGAGATAAACTTTCCCCTCTATTATGATTCCCATGGACACCTACGCTTCTACAGAAACGATGATAAGCTAGTATGGAGTGAAGACCCCAACTATTTCATCAAAGAGGATCAATCTATGGATACTTTGGGTCCCAGCTTCGACAGTTATATCCTTCTAGAAAACGCCGCTGGGGAGCAAAAAGTCCTTATACCTTCGGTGGAAGTTGATCGTCAGACTACCAAGTTTTCAAAAGATCTCAAACTTCAAACTCAAAAGTTCATTAAAGCTACCTACCACACCTACGATTTAAAGCCTTCAGGTAACTTGGAAGGAAATACGCCCGAAGGTGCTCTTTTTTTAAGTTATTGTTTTCTTGCCAAGCGAGATTATGAACAAGCTCTGTATTACTTACAGCGAGCCTCTTCCTTAGAGCCTTATAATCAAGAAGCTCTTAGCATCATAAATAGAATCTTGGCATTACCGTCACAGACTTTCGATAATACAGCCCCCGCCCAAAGTGTATTGCTTTACGCTGGTTATCTAGCAACCACAAATCTACGAGACACTATGACCTCTGAAGAGCAGCAAAGGGCTGTTCAAGAGAAAAGAGATGAAATTTTCACCCTTATTCACAATACCTGCGCTAGCTACCTCAAAAATCGAAAAAACTGCCCCATTCATTTACAGCTATCCAAGCTCATCAACTCTACTGATGCCGAATTTGCTTTCTTCTACGACCTTATAAAAGCTGCTGAAAAGAATCCGCAACTTACCCCCTCTCCTCAAATACTTCTATATTTACAACGTTTTAGCCATAAAACCTCTCCTTTTTCGCTTCCCAAAGTCGATCCTATCACCCAATGGGCGAACTCTATCCCAAGAAACCATTTTTATCTCCATAAAGAATATGATTATGATTTGAAAAATACATATTCTCCTGAATTCTGCAACCTATTCTTTTATAGTGACTCCCCCAAACCTCCTCAATACTACCTTATGCCCTCCCATGAAGAATTCCGAAGAAATTTCCAAGATTATTATCGGCGCGCGACTTCTGATGATCCACAAACAAGAATCGACCTCCACAATGAATTGATAGGTACCATATTTCATGGCCAAAGGGCAAAGCAAGATTTTAAAATCCAAAATGCTATTATTGTCTGGCTGATATATATATCGGACCCTAATACTCCTAAAGATTACCCTAAGCTCGATGATTTATTAGCTGACAAGCAAAAAGCGAAAGAATTATCAGTCCGCGTTGTTAATCAGGATCTGGCGTCACAAAACATTGATGGTTATCTCAATAGCCTTAAAACTCCTGGTGCTTTATCCATCGGCAGTTCTATCGATGAGATTGCCCAAGAAAGAAAAGAGCGACGCCAAGGGCGTACCTGGCCTCAAGCTCCTCATAAAGATACACGTAAAGTAGACTTAAAGCTAGAAGAGAAGCTATCCTTTTCATATACAGCTCCCTTAAAAGAGCTAAGCCAGCAATATTTTGAGCACCAGAAAGCTGGTAAGCAAGATGACCCTCTCACTTTAGTAGACGAAACGCGCTTGCAGCACCTACCGCAATACATAAAAGACAGAGTTGGCGCTCTTCAGGCGGAATACGAACAAGGGCATAGTTTTCATGCAGAGCAACTCCAATATAGCTTACTAGATGCTCAACAATTACAAGATCTAGGAAGCACCATAACAAGAGAGATACAGCAGGATCAAGACGAAGCTACAGTCTTAGAACAGCGTATTATAACCCTAGCAAACAAAAAATCACCTTATAATGCCCACCATATTAAGAACGACCTTCTAATTACAGGAAAGGTAAAGTCCACGCTATCTCTAGAAGAATGCATAAGTTTGTTCGCCTCCAATGATACAAACCTATTTATAGACGAAAATCCTGCCCTCCAAGAACACGAAGCCTATGAGTTAATCCAACAAATAGGACAATATCTTATACATGCTACCCGCCGCCAGCAGCTACAACGATCCCAAGCACAGCTGCAAGAACTATCCTATACAGAAACTTCCTCACCTAAATACCATACTCTTGTACAAAAATTAGGACAAACCCTCGACGGCCAACGTGTTTACGATATCAACCAGTGGCGCGAACTTTTAGTCTTCGAATACCGCAGCGATAAAATGCTGTGGAAGGAACAATTCGGTCTTATAGAAAAGATGTTTGAAAAAGCGGAAGATAAAGAGCAGTACCGCGATGTTATCCTGCAGCTTATCATGGGAGGCGGAAAAACTGATGTTATCAACATCATCCAAGCCCAGAAGAAAGCTAATGGCGACGACCTCGCTATGCTGGTAGTTTTGCCATCTTTGTTTAACACCAATAAAAACGACCTAAAAAGAAAATCTCAGGAATATGGTCAAGAAACGATAACCCTAGAATTTGGGCGTGCTCCTTTTTATTTTACTGAAGACTATCTCTATAGCTTATATGGGAAATTGCTAAATGCTCGTAGTAAAAAATATAATGTTATCACTCCACCGGAAACCCTTCATTGCCTGCGTCTAAAATATTATGAAACCTTGGACCAACTGGCTAAAAATCCCAATAATGCTGATCTCCAAAATAAAAAAGGATGGTTGCGGCAGATACTCTTGCTCATCGACCGTAAGGGCAATGCCACTTTCGACGAACCCCATGTCCACTTTAACTGCCGCCAAGAGTTCAACTTCCCCTGTGGTCAACCCCAAAAGCTTGACCATCACGAAACCTCTTTGATGACCGATGTTATGAGAATGATAGCTACTGATTTTTCCGATATAGTGCCACTACGAAGAGGTGAACAACATCTTTTAACCTCCGCAAGATACCATAATAATTTTAAACCCTTGCTGGCAGAGAAATTAATAAGCCGTTTAAATGTTCGATTGCCACAAAAAGCTTCCAGACAGATAATCCCTTACCTATGCGGAGCAGAAAAGTCACAAATCGAAGGGATCTTAAAAACCCTTGATAGATGGTCACGGGGCACCAAAGAGCAACGAGAGGCTGCCGACTTGCTTGCCCTCAGCAAACACCTCCTAACAACCCTTTTACCTGAGTGTTTGATAGCTAAAGAAGTCGATGTCCACTATGGTTTATCTATTGAAGAACCCAACCTTGGCATAGCTATCCCCTATAGTGCCGCTCGACGGCCTGCTGAAAATTCTCGTATCGCCGACCAACGCGAGATGACTATCAAAACATTAGCAACCTACTACCAAAAAGGTCTTTCCCTCCAACAAACTCGTCGCTGGCTGGAGCTTTGTAAGACCCAAGCTATTCAGGAACTCGAAAGCTCTCCTAATATTGAAAAAATTGAAGATACTCCCGCTGCTCAAACCGTCAAAAAGCTGGGCTTTGATTTATTGACGGTTGACCTCAGCGACACTGAAACTATAGCTAAGATCTCAAACGCTATTAAAGATCCAACAAACCCTTTAGGTTTAGAGATTATCAACCAATATTTAAAGGAAGTCGTCTTCCCCACGGTAGAAGTTTTCCCCGAACAGCTCAACAGCAATTCTCAAGATTTAGCTTCCACTCCCCATGTTTCTCAAGGCTATTCTGGGACTGTTGAAAACCGCAAGACTTTCCACGAACGCTTTCAAACTTATCCCACTACCGGCACCAATGGTAGAACTATCGACCTCCTATTAAAAAAGAAGACACCCTTGAGAACTTTGTCAGCTAAAGACCCTCAAGCATTCCTCGAGGAATATTATAGAGGCGCCAATCAACAAGAGGATATCCATGCCATAATAGATGTAGGCGCCCACTTTACCGATTATGATAACGAGACTACCGCCCGCCAGTACCTTAAATTCTTTCAGGGTCGTACTAACTCCTCCATTAAAGGGGTTATATTCTTCCAAGGTGACCAGCTAGCGATGCTCAATGAGCGTAACGAGATCATCACCCTTCCCGGCTCCGACAGCAAGAGTGTTTTCGATGCTACCGGCTATAAACCCGAAGAGTATATAGCCTATTTTGATCAGGCTCACACTACTGGCACCGACCTACCCCTCCATTGGCAAACGAAAGCCCTTACAACCTTAGGATTAAAGACTACCACCACCCAGCTTTTTCAAGGCATAAACCGCCTAAGGGGTTTGAAAGAGAAGATGTCAACGGAATTAGTAATACCTGAACAACTAAAAAAAACTATCGCCGACAAGGTTAATAAAAATCCTGATGAGCTCGACATCATCGATATCATCTTATATGTTGAAATCAATGAAAGTGAAGAGCAGATGGAGCACAACTTCAAATCCTGCCTGCAAAAGATGGAACACGTTATAAAACAACGTATCCACGCTAAACTCATCGCCTCATCAAAGGCCAATATCGATGTCGAGATATTCCAGGAATTCCGCTCTTTGTTTATCACTGCTCTGGAAGCCTCTGCCTATAAGAAATTCGGACAGCCTTTTGAAAAATTAGCGGCTCTCAAAGTTTTAGAAGATCATAGAAATCGGCTATTACAAACTATTGAAAATAAAATATCTCAAGAAGAGTATCGTAAAATAGATGAAGAGCTTGGTAGGATTATTGAAAGCTATAAAGATAGTATCCCTGAAGAAGTTGTCAAACCCCAAGCTTCCGAGATGAACCAAACTGTAGAACAGCAAGTAGAACAGCACCGCCAACAAGAGCAGCAAGAAGAGGTCCAAAGACAATATAGGAGATACCACTATAAAAGACCCGCCCCTAAGTTTAGTTGGCCTGAGGATACCTTAACGAATCCACAATGGTTACAGCCTTCGCCTATGAGAGATATTGACAGCCTCAATCCTAACAATCCGAGGTTATTCCGTTTACAAGACGTTTTACAACAAAATCTGGCAACTGTGCATAGTAATAAAGGCGTCTTCGATAAGAATATCCTTGTTTCCGAAGGACTGTTAAAAACTTTCAAAGAGGAAAGGTTTAGCTTATTAAATCCTTATGCCAAAAATTCTTATAGTATGCTAGCGGTAAAAGATGGAGACTCCTGGCAATTCGTACTCCTTTCCGTTCACGATGCCGCTTTTTTTAAAGAAAAGATCCTACAGGCTAAAAAAGACGGAAAAGATACTGTTCCCCAGATGTGGTTGATGACGCCTACTGGGAAGGTTCTTCAACGCGCTAAAAGCTCCTTGGATTCTAAAGCAGAGGAAAATCCAAGCTTCCAGCGGGGCCTAGTTCAAACTATGGTAGCCACAGGTGCCGTCGCCGAGCTCAAAAAGTACCATGCTGCCTTTAAAAGGTGGGCTCTAGAAGGTGATAAAAAAGCTAAAAAAGAAGTTCTGAAGCAAGCCGTGGAAATCCATAATCCCGATAGCTTTGCTACCTACTGCGCTATAGCTAAAGTTTTTGATACTCAATGATGCAATAAAATAGCCCTAGTACCTAAAGGCATTAGGGCTATTTTATTTAATGTATGAACTTATAGTTCATTACTGCTTAGAGTTAACGTAAGATATTACATCTTGTACAGTTTTCAACTTTTCAGCATCTTCCTCATCAATTTCAAAGCCAAAATGTTCTTCGAAAGTCATGATAAGTTCTGTAAGGTCTAAAGAATCTGCGTTGAGGTCTTCAACAAAAGATTTCTCGGGAGTTACCTCAGCTTGATCAACTCCTAGCTGTTCAACAATAACATCAATAATTTCTTGTTCTGTAGTCATTTTATTCTCCAAAAGTTTGATTATTAACTAACTCTATAATGCTTCCGAGAAAAATCTCGGGCATTAAAATTACATTACCATGCCGCCATCAACTACTAAGACCTGCCCTGTCATATATTCCGACATATCACTGGCTAAAAATAAGGCAGCATTGGCAACGTCTTCAGGTTTTCCCAATTTATTCATAGGGACTTGGCTTTTGATCTGTTGCTGCATATTATCGCTGAGTTTCTCTGTCATCTTGGTCTCGATAAACCCCGGAGCTATACAGTTAACGGTTATTCCTCGAGAAGCAACTTCTCTAGCCATAGCTTTAGTAAAGCCTATCATCCCAGCTTTAGAAGAAGCATAATTAACCTGCCCCGCATTTCCTGTCAAGCCTATTACCGAGGAAATATTGATAACACTTCCACTGCGTGCTTTCATCATAGAGCGTACTAAAGTATGACAAGTATTATAGACAGACTTTAGATTAACATCGATAACTCTATCCCATTGCTCTTCTTTCATTTTCATCAGCAGAGCATCTTGCGTTATTCCTGCATTATTAACTAAGATGTCGACCTTACCATAATCGTTTTCGATTTTTTTGACTGCCTCGACAACCTCTTGATTCGATGAAACATCAGCACGGTAGAAAGCTGCTGCATCTGTACCGGCTAAAGCATTCAACTCCTCTACAGCTTCGGCACCTCTTTTGGGGTTAGTTCCTATAATCGCTACCCTTGCACCGTTTTCGATAAATTTACGAGCAATACTGTGTCCAATCCCCGAATTGCCCCCCGTAATTAGCGCTACCTTACCTTTTAACATGACAACACCTCGCTTAAAGAATCTAAATCCTGTGGTTTTTCTATAGATAATGTTCTGCCTTGAGGCTTGATGCGACGGTTAAAGGTCGTTAAGGTCTTGCCACAGCCAATCTCGATAAACAAGTCTACTCCTCGGGCATCCATAGTCCTTATACTTTGCTCCCACCGTACTGAACCTGTAACTTGTTTGACAAGATTGTCTTTTATTGCATCATAGCCACAAGTGTAATCAGCGGTAACATTCATCACCACTCCAATAGAGCTATCCCGAAGCCTTAGAGATGCAACTTCTTCGCTCAAAAGTTTTTCAGCACTTTTCATCAGCCCACTATGGAAAGCCCCACTTACTTCTAGCGGCATAACCTTCTTAGCTCCTGCATCTTTAAGAGCTTCAGCACCCGCCGACACCCCACTTTGAGTGCCCGAAATAACTATTTGACCTGGACAATTATAATTTGCAACCCATAACTGACCTTGCACTGGCAAAGTCGATACAATTCTCTCAACATCCTGACCTTTTAATCCTACCACGGCAGCCATAGTGCCAGGATTATTAAGGCAGGATTCGTCCATATAACGAGCCCTTTTATGAACTAGTGGCAGCCCATCATCAAACTTCATAATACCAGCGGCCGTTAAAGCGCTATATTCTCCTAAACTCAACCCCGCACAAACCTTGGGGGTCAAAAGAGGAAAATTAGCTTGCAAGACTCTTAAGATTGCTATGCTAGTCACATAAATGGCGGGTTGGCTATTAAGGGTGCTAGTAAGCTTCTCTTTAGGCCCTTCGAAAATCAATCTGGTCAAATTTTGCCCTAGAATATCATCAGCCTCTTCAAAAGTTTCCCTAGCTATCGCAAAATTAGCATAAAAATCTTTGCCCATGCCAACATATTGTGCTCCCTGCCCAGGAAATAAGAAAGCTATTTCATTATAATTCATCAAGACCTCCTATTTTCGTTATCACTGCTGCTCCCCAAGTTAATCCAGCGCCAAAAGCTGTCATCAGAATATGCTCCCCTTCCTCCAGACTATATTTCTGTAACAATTCATCTAATGCTATAATCACCGATGATGATGAAGTATTTCCATACTTATGGACAGTTTTATAAACTTTTTGAGAGTCTACAGCAAAACGTTTGGCAATAGCGTCGATAATCCTAATATTAGCCTGGTGTGGCACAACCCAACTTAGATCTTCTTCAGCAATTCCTGCAGCCTTCAAACACTCTTTAGAAGCTATCTCCATCTGACGAACGGCGTGCTTGAAAGTTTCTTTACCATTCATCTGGAGATAATGCATACCCGTGTCGAGAGTTTTCTGAGATGCCGGATAGCGGCTTCCCCCGGCAGGAATTTCCAATAGATGCGATTGTTCTCCATCAGCTCCAATGGAAACTTGATTAAGTGAAAATCCCGAGCCTGAACAAGAAATAACAGCGGCTCCTGCACCATCACCAAATAATACGCATGTCGAACGATCCTGATAATCAACCACTGCCGACATCTTTTCCGGCGCTATAAGGAGGATATTACGATATATTCCCGATTCGACAAAAGCTTTAGCCATCGACAACCCATAGATAAACCCTGTACAAGCAGCTTGGAAATCAAAGGCCGCCACCTGTGAAATACCCAGCTTAGCTTGTATTAGAGCTGCTGTGGAAGGAGTAATATAGTCGGGAGTCATAGTGGCCACCATGATAACATCTATCTCCTGAGCGGAGATAGCGGCGTCGTCCAAAGCCCGCTGTGCAGCATAAAAACCTAAATCCGAAGTGCTTTCATCAAGATGAGCTATTCTTCTTTCCTTCATGCCGGTACGGCTGGTAATCCAATCATCAGAAGTGTCGACCATCACCTCTAAATCGGCATTTGATAGGATCTTTTCCGGAACATAAGATCCGGTGCCTATTATGCGCGCTTTTAAACTACTCACAAGCTCTATTCTCCACAAAAATTTAAGGTGAATTTTAACAAAAACTTCAATTAATAAGAAGTTTTTTGGACGTCATAACCGAGGAGGAGCTCTAAGCAAAGTATGGTTAATCGATGCTAGACTGCTATCAGAAATTCAAAATTTTGCTCGCCCCACTAAAGCTCTTCCTAGCGTACCTTCATCGAGGTAATCCAAAGAACTTCCCATCGGCATCCCCAACGCCAGGCGGGAAACTTTAACGTCCAGCTCTTCTATTTTCTTTTTTAGATAAAGAGCCGTAGCATCGCCTTCTAAAGTAGAATCCAAGGCAATAATCACCTCTTGTGTTTCCAAGGCCTTTAAACGGTCGAGTAAAGTTTGAAAAAACATATCCTCAGCATGCCTACCTTCTAAAGGTGAGAGAAGCCCTCCGAGAACATGGTATATACCATGATACTCACCGGTATGCTCCATAGCAAAGATATCTTTAGCAGAAGCTACAACACACACAATACTGGCATCTCGATGGGGGTCATTGCATATCAAACATTTCTTTTCATTATCCATTAAAGCACCACAGTTTTCACAATAATGAAGATCTGTTTTTAAAGCAGCGATAACATTTTCTAACTCCGACAAATTTTCTTCTGGCCAACTAAGAAGATTAAAAGCAAAGCGCTCAGCAGTCTTACCCCCCACACCGGGAAGACGTTTTAAGACATTAACCAAATTAGAAAGGTAATCAGGATATTTCAATTTCATAGCAAAAGCTTACTCTTCTTCCAGGGCGATTTCATCTAAATTTTGTTGACATCATGCTGCCTTCATTACAGTCTCTAAGTATGTATGATCCATTGCTGCTTTAAATCGTTTATTTGGC
>JBNJDP010000031.1:0-18819 GCA_051744985.1 Chlamydiota bacterium
TTCCAAATAGCATCTGTGATAACTCTGCGTGACATAAATACTCCTTTGTTGCTAAAGAAAAGCTTATATCAAAAATTGCACTTTAAGGACAGAGCCTAGGAAGGGCTGATTTTTAATTGACTCTTAGGAGTTGGGTGGTTCATAAGTGAAGAAGGTTTTTGGATTTTTAGGGTCGCTTTACGGTATGCATTTTTGCATCACATGTGATAAGATTATAGCCCACAAAATTCCTTTTTTGTTCTTAACTATCAAACCTTCAAAAATTTAAGGGGCTACCAACTATGAGTAATCCAGTAGACGAACATCATAATAGCAATAGTTTCAGAGAAACTTTTAACTATATACGGAAGCGTGATGGAAGGATTGTCCCTTTCGATGCTTCAAAGATAACTTTAGCACTCGTCAAAGCCGCTCGTACTACCGGAGAGTTCGATGAAGATGTTGCGAGAAAGCTTACCTTGAAAGTACTCAGCCTAACTCAAGCTATGCATCACGAAGGTTCTCCACCGTCAATTGAAGATATCCAAGATATTGTTGAAGAAACCCTCTTAAATTCTACCTTCCAGAAGACTGCCAAGGCTTATATTCTTTATCGAGATCAACATGCCCGCATCAGAGAGATGGTCAAAAATGCTGATGTTGACCTCATTGACAGCTACCTTGAACGTCTCGATTGGCAAGTTAATGAAAACAGCAATATGGATTATTCCCTGCAAGGATTAAACTGCTATATTTCAGGAGAGATCACCAAAACTTACTGGCTCAACAAAATCTATACCCCAGAAATTCGCGAAGCCCACTCATCGGGAGCCCTTCATATCCATGATATGAGCAACTTATCACCATATTGTGTTGGTTGGGACTTGTATGATCTGCTTATCACCGGCTTCAAAGGAGCTGCGGGCAAAGTGCAAAGTGCTCCTCCCAAACGCTTTAGAGCTGCTTTAGGTCAGGTTGTCAACTTCTTTTACACTTTACAAGGTGAATCAGCAGGCGCGCAAGCATTTTCAAGCTTCGACACGCTTCTAGCACCTTTCATTAAGTATGAAGGCCTCACCTATGCCGATGTTAAACAAGCCATGCAAGAATTTATCTTTAACACCAATGTTCCTACCCGTGTAGGCTTCCAAACACCTTTCACCAATATCACCCTCGACCTTCAGCCTCCTAAAACATTAGCAGAAGAACCTGTAGTTATTGGAGGAAAGCTACAAAAAGAAACCTATAGTGAGTTCCAAACAGAGATGAACTGGATAAACCGTGCGTTTTTGGAGCTAATGGCTGAAGGCGATGCTTGTGGAAGAGTCTTCACCTTCCCTATCCCTACTTACAACATCACTTCTGACTTCGACTGGGACAACCCAGAAATAGAAAGTTTATGGGAAGTAGCTGCAAAATACGGTATCCCCTACTTTGCCAACTTTATCAATTCCGACCTCTCTCCTGACGATGCGCGCTCGATGTGTTGCCGCTTACGTTTAGATGTGCGCGACCTAAGGAAGCGCGGTGGAGGCCTCTTCGGCTCCAATCCTTTGACAGGCTCTATAGGCGTAGCAACCATCAACCTTCCCCAAATAGGCTACTTGGCAAAAAGCGAGGAAGATTTCTTCTCTCGCCTAGACATTCTTATGGAGCTAGCTCGTGAAAGCTTGGAGACCAAGCGAAAAATTTTAGAAGGCTTCACCGATAAAGGACTATACCCTTATTCCAAGTATTATTTACGTAATATTAAAAAACGCCATGGGAATTACTGGAACAACCACTTTTCCACTGTCGGATTAGTGGGTATGAACGAAGCTCTTCTCAACTTCATCGGTAAAGATGTCGGTACTGTAGAAGGCAATGCTTTTGCCGCCAAAGTCCTAGACCATATGCGTGACAAGTTGGTGACCTTCCAAGAAATTACTGGCCACATCTACAACTTAGAAGCTACTCCTGCTGAAGGTACCACATACCGCCTAGCCAAGATCGACAGTAAGCGCTTGCCTGGGATTATCACTGCTAACCCTGATAGCGAGACACCTTTTTATACGAATTCATCACAGCTGCCGGTTAACTATACGAACGACATCTTACAGATGCTAGAAATGCAAGATAACTTGCAGACTAAATATACTGGTGGAACAGTCGTTCATGTATTTTTAGGTGAGGCTGTCGCCGACCCTCAAGCTGTCAAGAATTTCGTCCGAAAGGTCTGCGAGTCTTTCAACCTACCTTACTTTACTTTGTCACCGACATTTTCGGTCTGCCCTGACCACGGCTACCTTAAGGGAGAACTCAAAACCTGCCCCACATGCCAACAAAAAACCGAAATATATTCTAGGGTCGTAGGTTATCTCCGCCCTACAGACCATTGGAATGAAGGGAAAAAGGCTGAATTTGAGATGCGCAGCAATTACCAAGTCACCTCTACTACCAACAGGTGTTAATATGAAAATCGCCGGTTTTAATCATTTTACTTTGAGTGACTACCCCGGAAAGGTGGCAGCGATAATTTTTACCCAAGGGTGTAATTTCCGCTGCCCTTTTTGCCACAACAGTCAGTTGATGAACTATGACCTCAAAGCTCAAGGAGAATTTTCTGCCACAGAAATCCTAGATTACCTCGATCATCGCCGTCACCAGCTTGATGGGGTAGTTATCACTGGAGGAGAACCTACGGTTCAACACGACTTGCCAGAATTCATCACTCGAATCAAAGAGTACGGTTACAACGTCAAGCTCGATACCAATGGCTCTATTCCTGTCATAATAAAAAAACTTATCAATGATGGGCTGGTAGACTATATTGCTATGGACATAAAAGCTCCCCTCGATAAATATCATGAATTAGCAGGAACTCCCGTTTCCATTGAAAATATTGAGGAGAGCATAGCATTGATAGCTCAAAGCGGCATAGATCATGAATTCCGTACTACCAATGTTGAGCAACTTCTCTCTCAGGATGACCTCATCAAAATCCGAACTTTAATCCCTTTGGGATCGAAGCATTATTTTCAAAATTTTATCGCTGAAAACGCGATGTGTTCCTCACTAGCACAATCACCAACTTAAGGAGAAAACTATGAGTATCAAACCGGATTCCTGGATAATAAAGATGGCTAAAGAGCATGAAATGATCCAACCCTTTGAAGAAAGCCAGGTGCGCCAGGTAAACGGCAACAAGGTTATCTCCTATGGGACCTCTTCGTGTGGTTATGACATTCGTGTTTCCGACAAATTTAGGATTTTTACTAACGTCTATGGATCGGTTATTGATCCCAAGAACTTTGACTTAAAGGGATTAGTAGAGGTCGACAGTGATGTTTGCTTGATACCTCCTAACAGCTTTGCCCTTGCTCTGAGTGTCGAAACTTTTAAAATCCCAGAAAATGTCCTTACAGTTTGTGTAGGCAAATCAACTTATGCTCGCTGTGGGATTATCGTCAACGTCACCCCTTTTGAACCGGGCTGGGAAGGTCAAGCTGTGCTAGAGATCTCCAATACCACCCCCCTACCTGCTAAGGTTTATGCCAACGAAGGCTTAGCACAAGTGCTCTTCTTTGAAAGCGATGAGCCTTGCAATGTCTCTTATGCTGACCGTCACGGAAAGTATCAAAACCAAAGCGGTATTGTTCTACCCTGCTTATAGCAACCTTTTAGATCCTCAAAGGAGATCTTATTGATCACCTTTGAGGATTATATAAACTGGTGTTATAAAGAGCGGCACCCTTGCCCTTTGATTACACTGCACCCTCCTGCAAGAGGAACAACTTTTATTTGATTACTGATGCGTTCCTGGAGGGCACCTACATGAGAGATTACCCCTATCAGCTTACCATCATTATTTAGGCTCGCCAAGCTGCTGAGAGCGGTATCTAGAGCCTCTTCATCCAAAGCCCCAAAGCCCTCATCGAGGAATAGAGAGTCGACTCTCACATTACGACTAGCCATATTAGAGAGCCCTAACGCTAAAGACAAGCTCACCAAAAAGCTTTCGCCTCCCGAGAGGTTTTTGGCTGTACGCCTAATGCCCCCCTGATAATTATCGAGGACATTTAACTCCAAAGGACTTTCATCATCACGCACTAGCAAATAGCGATCGCTCATTTTGCAAAGTTCTTTATTAGCATGTCCTAGCATCATCTCGAAAGTAAGCCCTTGGGCAAAATTGCGATATTTTTTGCCGTCTTCCGAGCCTATCAATTTATGTAGCACCTGCCAGCGAGCATATTCTTTTTGCTGCTTTTCATAAGCTTCAAGATGTTTTTTCAACTTGTTGCGCAAGTTGATATCTTCTTCAATTTGACGATGCAAGCTACCTACCGCTTGCTGGAGGTCATTCAATGTGTGGTGTTGCTCGGTGAGTTCTTCTGCTAACGCTGAAGCTGATAGTTCAGTAAGTTTATAAGCTTGCAGCTCAGAAAGCTTTGCTTGACGGTCCTTGATAGCAAGCTTAGCTTCCTGAAGAGCTTGTTCAATTCGATTATAGCTATCCTCTAAATTATGACGCTCTTCCTCGCCCAAAGAAGCCTGTAAAAATTCATCTTCATCTCGAAAACCACCTTGCCTTAACCTCTCCAAAAAATTTTCCTCGCCTTTTTGGAGCTCCGGTAATCGTTGTTGCCAATCCTTGTCAACCTTAAGTAAAGATAATTTTAGGGTTTCACGAGCAGTTTGTGTTTTTTGCCTATTTTTTATGACCTCTTCCAGTTTTTTCTCGGCGCTACCGACCTCTTGCTCCCACAACTTCTCTTCTTTATCAACATTTTTATCTTTGAAAAGCTTACGCCTTTTCTCTAGATATTTTTCTCTACGCTGTTTTTCCTCATCTACATGTTGTTGATGCTGAGATATTTTTTCTTTGAGGCCCGAGATTTTTTCTCGTTCATATTTTTCAGAATTTTGAGCCTCAAAAAGACGTTTATCAAGCTTACTTTTATTCTCTTGCTGATCTTGCCAATAGTGATAACGGCGCTGCAGCTCTTTAACGACCTCTCCGAGGTAGCTTTCCGCACCCCAGCTTCCTACATAAGGAGCACATAATTCTAGCAACTCATAACGATTCAGTAGGTATTCATTTTTAAGCTCTTCAGCGTCAGCGAGCAACCTATCTCGATCGCTTTTAACCATCTGCTGTTTGTATGACAACTCCTGCACAAGGTTTTCATAGCGCCTCCAGTCCTCTAATGCCTGCTCTTTTTTCTTATGAAAAATCTTGTACTGCTTATCGAGGACCTCGACTTCATCCAGCAGCGCTAATATTTTTTTGCACTCGCTTTTGGCATTGTCTAGTAAAGGATCAATATGATCATCAGCGGCCATTCTAGCTTGCTCTCGATCTTTCACCAAAGTTTGATGGAGGTCATTCAGCTCTTGCTGCTGTTGCAGGAGGTATTGCTTTTTCATTCTATATTCAGTTTGAAGTTGCGCCTGCTTCGCAGTCCTTTCTGTAATCTGAGAGTCTAAGATTTTAAGCTTATTTTTTACCTCGGTGCGATCAGCTATAGTCTGCTGTGCCTTGGGAGCTCCCTGTCCCACAAAAGGATGCTCTTCTGAACCACATAAAGGACAGGGCTTCCCCTCTGTCAAACCTTGCCGTGCTTCTGTGAAATCTTCAATCCTGCGCAACTCATACAACTCTTTTTCTAAACGCACTAGGTCTTCGCTTAACAACCGATGTTCTTGCCCTTGGATCTTTGAATCTTCGGTAAGATTTTCCTGTTGATGAGCAAGGTCCTTAAGGTCTTCTTCTAATTCCCTTTGCTCTTTTTCTAGCTTTGTAGCCGTGTTAATATCGTCCTTTATTTTCTCTAGTAGCCTCTGATACTCTTCTCGCCGCGCTAAAGTTTGACGCCACCCTGATAAATCTCGCCCTTCCAACTTCGCCTTAGTCTGCTGTTCCAAGGAGGCAATTTTATTTTCCTTTTGCCGGAATATAGCTTCTTTTTCAGTTTTCTCTTCTAAGGCCTTACGGCACTTTTCAGCGACCTTTTGGTGCTCATGTACAGCTATTTTGTATGCGGCCTCTTTGCCTTGTTGCTTGTCAGCGTTATCAGCCAGTGCCTTTAGGCGCTCTTCTATTCTAGGGAGATTATCGCCAAGCTGTGCCAGGCTGGAATTTTTCTGAAAATAACCTTCCAGGACATCAAGGTCTGCTTTCGCTTTGCTAGCTTTCTCACAGGTTTTGGAATGTTGCTCTCGAACTTCCTGTAACTCCTTATCGAGTCCTGCTAAGGCTTCTTCCCAGGGCTTGCAATATTTCTTGTTTTCAGCATATTTATCATCGAGCTCTCGGACTTTCCTAGTAATCTTCCAGCCTTCTTTTTGTTCCGCTTTTTTTTGATCCAGCTGTGATGTTGCCTTCTGTTCTTCTTCTTGTAGCCGCCTCCTCTCTTCTTCTAAATCTGGCAACCTTGCTGTTAATTTATACCGTTCTTCTTCTAGTTCCTTCTGACGCTGGCGCAGGCTTTGTAATGTCTTATAGTCACCCATTAATTCCAAAGCTTGCTTAGCTCTCCTCAAACGCTGAAATTCCTCTGCAAAGTCTCGTTTTTGTTGCTGAGCCGTTTGAAGGTCTTCCTGGTATCCCATGATATCCCCTTCAAGCTCCTCTATTGCTTTTCGCCAGCTTAGAGCTTTTTCATGACGTTTGATAGATTCATGCAAATTTTTAACGGAACTGCGCTTTTCATTATAACGATCACGAAGGTCTTTTTCATCTTCATCACTAAGGGGCTGTAAGCCTGCAAGCTTAGCATTGATATCATCCAATCTTTTTTGTTCAAAAACTTTGCGCTTATGGACCTCCTTGGAGATCAAACTATAAACCTCTGTGCCGGTAATCTGCTCCAGAATGGGTGCTCGCTGATCAGGCGAAGCTTGCAAAAAAGCTGCAAAATTACCTTGAGCCAAGAGAATGGAACGCGTAAAACGCTCGAAATTCATACCACTAACTTCTTCGACCTTCAGAGGCACCGTTTTAAGCTGGCTCTCTAAAATTTTACCTGTCGACAACTCAGAAATTTCATGTTTGGGATTTTGTAGCTTGCCGCTAGGATTGCGCCGTGAGCGATGTTGCGCCCAGTGCGCTACGAAAGAACCCGTTTGGGTTGAAAAGGTAACCTCGGCATAACACTCTCCACACTGCCGCGACATGATCTCATTACTATTTTTTGTGATGCTATTTAAGCGTGGCGTCTGACCATACAAAGCTAAGCAAATAGCGTCTAAGATAGTACTCTTGCCGGCACCGGTGGGTCCGATAATTGCAAACAATCCGTCAGCCGCTAGCTGGCTTTCTAAGTTAATTTCCCATTCCCCTTTTAAAGAATTGAGATTTTGCAAACGAATGTTAATGATGCGCATGATACTCCTAAGTCACTCTGCATTGAAATCAGATTCTATGATCGTAGTAAGAACCTCTTGGTAGGCCTCTCGCAAGCTGCCCTGCTGTTCCGAAGGTATGCTATAGGCCGCCAAACAACGCTCAAAAACATCATCGAGAGTGAGGTCATCTAAAGTTTCCACCTTTTCCGACCTACTCAAAACTTGGCTGACTAGCGGCATATTTTTAACTTTAAGGACCTTCAAAGAGGTTTTAGAAGTCAAAGCCTCCACCTGCTCAACTAAATCGCCCTCTAAAGCAGCACCTTGGTAAACGACTTCCACCCAAATATTTTGATCTTGCTGAGCAAGGCTTTCTATTTGCTGCTTAATAGCAGGCCAATCACCTTCAACTCGCGCTAGCTTCTGAAAGCAAGGCACCTCTTGAGTTTCTATGTGAGGCGTTGAAGAGCCAAAATCTATGATACAAACACTTTTTCTTTGATGAGCTTCGCCAAACCCCATAGGAAGAGGCGAGCCACAATAGCGTTTTAATGGGTCGCCTCCAATAAGCTGAGGGAGGTGCAAGTGCCCCAAAGCCAAGTAATCACATTCTCTAGAAAAAATGTCAGCGCCTACGCGCGCCAAAGAGCCTACGTAAAGCTCTCTCACCCCATCATTATCACTAGTATTGGCACCCGCAACAAAAAGGTGGCCCATAGCTATTAAAGGCACTTTTGTTTCCAGCTTTTCTTGAATCTTCTGAGCTTCTTCGAAAACATTTTGATAATGACAACGAATCCCTTGAACTATCTTATGGTCTTTTTCTACCAAGCTTTCTCCAGGAGAGACTTCCCTGATAAGGTTATCTCTAAGGTAGGGCACTGCACAGACTATAGCCCCTTCAGATCCTTGAGAATTCTTTAAAGTAATAACCTGCTCGCCATAATTGTCTCCCTCTCCAACGACATGAATATCCAAAAAGCTCAATACTTCTTTGGGCGCATTAAGAAAGGTTGGTGAATCATGGTTACCTGCAACGATTACCACTTGACGACATCCCGACTCTGCCACTCTACATAAAAAACGGTAATACAGCCGCTGGGCCTTGTGGCTAGGAGCATTATTGTCGAAAACGTCACCGGCAACCAGAAGAGCATCAATATCATTATCGACAATAGTATTAAAGAGCCAATCTAGAAAAGCTTCAAACTCTCCATAACGCTGTTGATTATAAAGCTTCCTTCCCAAGTGCCAATCAGAGGTGTGTAGAATTTTCATTATTAACTATCTCGACAACATTGTTTATCATTGCCTGCCTTACGAAAAATATCAGCAGCCTCTTCTTTTTCTCCCAAAGCATCAAGAACATTGCCCCAATGATTGTATAAGCGATTATTATGCGGCTGCTCTACCAGAAGAGCTTCATAGACCCTGCGAGCATAACACAAACGTTTTCGCTGCCAGCGGCTGAATTTTTTACCTATAGGAAAAGTTGCAGGGTGATGAAAATATGTCCAACATGACTTTTTGGCAGCCGCCTCAGGTGATACTACCAAAGAAGAAATTAGGGCAATGGCTATCAAGATACTCAGTAAAGGCCCCAGCACAACCTCTATGCCCCTCTTCAAAAGAAGCTTATACTCTTTATCACCCCGAAAAATAACCCTATACACCTGCTCTATAAAGCTAAAAACCTTTGCCACCGGCAAACTAACAATTATCGCTGCCCCTAAAGGTATAGCGCAAAGCCGCGCCAACCATGAAGAGCGCTGCGCTAAATGCTGGACTTCTAGAAAGGTTTCGAATAAAATGTTTCCGTAAAACCCTGAAATATAATCTAAATGCATAACTACCTATTAAATAAAAAACTCGTTTATTATATCAGATGAACCCAAAAACTCCAATAAACTACGCCAAAATACAGTGGAATGCTGAAGGAGCACCTTTCTCTCAGGATTATGGCGATGTTTACTTCTCAGCTGATGGTGGCCATGAAGAAACCATGCAAGTTTTTATCTTAGGCAACAACCTTTTAGAACGCTGGCAAAACTGCTCGCAATTTACCATCGCCGAAGCAGGCTTTGGCACAGGGTTGAATTTTTTAACAACATATCAACAATGGCTTAAACACGCACCGTCTCACGGAACGCTTAATTTTATCTCTTTTGAGAAACACCCTTTTGCCCCTCAAGATTTGGAGCGCCTTTACAATTTATGGCCTCAATACCATCCTTATACTGGACAAATTCTCGAACAATATCCTGTAAACACCCCAGGGAAACATACCCTAACATTTCCTCAAGCCACTCTACACCTTTATCTAGGTGATATCTATGAGCAGCTCCCCCTCTTAGAAGAAGAATGCGATGCTTGGTTTTTAGACGGCTTTGCTCCCTATAAAAATCCCTCAATGTGGTCTCCGCAAATTTGTCAGGAAATTTATCGCCTTACCAAAAACCACGGAACTTTTAGCACATACTCCTCGGCTCGTGCGGTCAGGGAAGCTCTTGCCGAAGCAGGCTTTGCTGTTAGCAAAACTACAGGTTTTGCTTCTAAAAAGCACATGACAATAGGATTAAAATTACCAAAAAAAGATAAAGTTACATTATGAAAATTACGACCACCCTAATATTAATATCCGCATTGATCTTATCTTGGTTCCTCCCCCCCTTTAAAGGTCTATGGGCTTACCTCGATAAGCATACCTTCTTAATTTTAAATCACTCTTTGCTGGGACACCCTCAAATTCAGCAAGTCACCGCCTGGCTTAACTCCCGCTATGCTGATTGGCTTTTTGAAGGCATAATCATTACTCTTTATCTAGGATATGCCTTGATAAAAAAAGATATAAGCTATTTGAAAAAATTAGGGCTGGTAATAGCTACTATTGCCGTCAGTCAGGTTTTGATTAACAAGCTGATATTTTTCAACTTACTCCATATCAGCAGAGAAAGCCCCTCTCTTGTACTAGGAACTTCGGTAGACCTCTCAATATTCCCTTACCTCAACAATAAAGTTGCTTCTGTTAGAAGCTTCCCTGCCGACCACGCTACGACGCTCTTTTTATGCTCTATGTTCAGTTTTAGTCACTTTAAAAAGCCCGCAGCAGCTATGGTGACAGCGATGGCGCTGCTATTAACACTACCTCGCCTGATAGGTGGTGCTCACTGGTTGTCAGATGTAGTCATGGGAGGCTTATGTATAGCCCTTTTCGCGTGGAGTATGGCAGAATTTTACTTTCCTTCCCTGCAAAGTCCTTCACAGGTCTCTACAGTCATGGATTCAAGATAAACGCTGACTAAAATCACCAAATCTTGGACCTACCAGCTCTTCGAGGTCAGAATATTTCATTTTTATCGAATCAACATGGGTTCCAGCTTTAAAAAAGACGGCATCTCTTTCTTGCAAATAGTTATCAAAATAAACCTCTAAGCCATGCAAATTACCCAAGGGAGGCTCTGCCCCCTGATCGTAATAGGGAAATAAAGTTTCTGTTTCCTCCTCGGTCGCCAAAGTCACTTCATCCGTCCCTAGAATTTCTTTCAACTTTTCAAAGTCCAGCCTGTGATCGGCAGAAAGAACACACATCAAATATTTATTGTCGGCTTTAACGACAACAACCTTAAGGACCTCTTTACCTGGTGTATGTTGAGCTTCTGCAGCAGCCTGAGCAGTAAATGCTTCTGGATGCTCGATAACCTCATAATCAACACCAGCAGTTTGCAAGTACTCAGCAATTTTTGTAGAAATAGTCATAAAAAACCTCCTTCTCGAAAGACTACTTTATCAATACCTTGTTCCTATCATAGTGTCAAGCTTTTTGCCGGTGATTAATATGACCTAATCGTAAGTTGAAACCCATGATATATCCCACGTTGGAAGATTAGAGAGATATCAGGGGTTTAAATATTTCATCAGGCGTCTTCACTTGCTAGCAAACAAAATATCACGTTCTACCCTGTCGCCTACTGTCACATCATTTTTGACCTTTTTACCAATAACCTCATCCCAATATTTAGGCGCTAGACCAAAGCCAGGGCGAATACAACGAATATGATTCTCTGTAATGATTTCTCCGGCTTTCATATTTTTTATAAAATAAATCGAACGGCGAAATTGTTTTGACTTAGCTTCAGTTTCTGAAACCTGATAATGCACTTCCCCCAGAGCTTCCCAAGCCTTCTTAGACTCCTCTACCAGCATTTTCAGTTCATGAGGCTCCAAAGAAAAATTGGCATCCACTCCACCCTCTTCACGAGAGAGGCAGAAATGCTTCTCGATAACCGTCGCCCCTAGTGCCACCGCAGCTAAAGGAACACCGATACCTAGCGTATGATCCGACACACCCACCTGGCAATCAAACATTTCCGCCATATGAGGTATCGTTCTCAGATTAGCTGACGCTGGTGAAGCGGGGTAAGCGCTTGTGCATTTTAGCAATACAAAATTATGACAATCTTCATCTCTCAGGATTTTAACGATAAGCTCCAAATCCGTTAGCGACGCCATTCCAGTGGAAATAATTACCGGCTTTCCCGTAGCACAGACT
Organism: Chlamydiota bacterium; assembly: GCA_051744985.1. Classification (GTDB taxonomy): domain Bacteria; phylum Chlamydiota; class Chlamydiia; order Chlamydiales; family JABHNK01; genus JBNJDP01. Next base: position 11,858 of record JBNJDP010000031.1, read on the forward strand.
TTGCGAATTAAATGAATATCAGTATTTTCAAAAGAAGCAATCTTATAGGCGGGAGCATCTAAGCTCTCTAAAAAGTCTACTGCCGTAATATCAAAAGGAGAGCTAAAACAAAGAATACCACAATCTTTAGCTTTTTGAAATAATCGCTCATGCCACTCCCAGGGCGTATTAGCTTCCTGATAGAGATCGTATAAATGCCGGTCCTTCCAAGGAGTATCAGAATTTCTAATCCAAAAGTCCTCTTTGTCCACATTTAAGGTCATAGTATCGGCAGTATAAGTTTGCAGCTTAATAGCATCAGCACCAGCTTGAGCTGCTGCCTCGACAAGCCGCAAAGCTCTATTGATATCGTTATTATGATTGCCTGACATTTCAGCGATGATAAAAGGCTTTTTATCCCTCGAAAACATTATTTGCTCACTTATTGTTATAGCTCTTTTCTACTGTTAGAATATATCTGTGACCTAAGAAGTTAAAATAGGCTGGATAGCACTGATTATCGGCTACCCGCAATTTATTAAATTGATCGGCCAACGACTTACTAAGCTCAAGTTGATTATGCTCAGGCTTTCTACGAGAATAATAGCTACTTTCTCCAATTTGCTCGGTGGCTATCAGCTCATCATAATGATGAGCATATTGAAGACACATATCAATAATCTGCTTTCCTAGTTTTTCACGTATTTCAGGCAAAAGCTCCGTCCCGTCAAGTGTTAACTGCTTCTTAAAATAGATAGGTCCCGCATCTAAAGCAGGAACAACCTCAAATAATGAAAGCACCAAGTTATCATTGCCATACTCAATTTCCCATACCCATGGTGACCATCCTTTACCTTGGGGCAAATCACTAGCATGTACCACAATATTATGCGAGGCTAACCCTAAATATCCTTCTGGGACTATCTTGGGATAACTTAGATAAAAACAAATTGTCGAGGCTTTAATTTTTTTATGACTATCAGTTAATACCACCTTAAAATCGTCACTTAATTGCTGCTTTAGCTTTATGGCATAAGAGTAAAACCATCCTTCAGATGGTGTTATAATAGTGATATCGCGCTCAAACAAATCCTCTATTAGCTGAATATTCAAAAGAGAAATTTCCGGCTTTAATTTATCCTTTGGTGCAACTTCAAAACTCGACATCGTATATACTCCAGCTAGACCCATTGCATTCTTAACGATTGCTTCCTGATTTTCTGCTGTTGAAATAACAATAGTAGGCAATCCAATATACATCCGCTCTAATTGAGAAACGCCTCCTGCGCCAATAGCCAGATCAGCTTGTGCTAACAGATCAAAATAATAAGGAGGCTGAACATGAAAAACAATATTGTCATAGGCAGCATAAGTCCGTTTCAATACTTCCTTATAACTATTAACAGCTCCCAACACCACATCAACGGTAGCTTGCTGTAATTGCTGATGGCCTAAAATATAGTCTAAAGCTTGTTGAGTATAATTATTGGCATCAACCCCTCCTAAAAATACTATTATACGCTGAATTTCTTCGGGTTCTAAAGTTTTCTCTAAACACTCCCTCTCTCTCTTAACCTTTCTTAAACCCGAATTGATCAAGGCATACTTAGGACCTAAGAGCTTTTTGCATTCTTTAGGGACTAAAGCTTCATACCTATCTTCCAAGTTTTCATAATAGTTATGGTCTAACAAAATGTCGCAAGCATGGGGTCGATTAGCCAAATCATCGATAACCATTAGCTTAGAAGTGTGAGGTATAAGCAGCTTCTCCCAGCGCTCGTCTATACCATAATGGTCGACTACCAACAGATCACAATTTTGTGCTCCCAGATGTTCAATGGTATCGCGTGCATCTTGGTCCATATCAACGCCCAACCAAAGAGCATAATCATCGGTAGGGCTATGCTCCTGATAAGTTTTTTTATCATTAAAAGGCAAAACTGTAACATTATACCCCTCATTACTTATTATATTAATAAGGTTGCCGGGCAGGTCGCGAGATATAAAGCTAACAGAATGTCCATGTTTGCGCAGCATCTCCGCCAAAGTTAAACAACGCATCACATGACCTGTGCCTATAAGAACCGATGCATCGGCTCTGATAATAACATCCATAATCAATCCTCCAATAAGCGATAGAGTTTTTCAGCTCGATGCCAATCATCAAGGGTATCGATATCTTGGACTCTATAAGATGGTAGTATGTAAGCTCTGGAACAACCAGAGAATAATTGCTGCTCTTCTAAAAAGACAGTAGGCTTAGCGATATAAAACATGCCAGCATCATGGTATGCTTTTTCAAGATCCTGAGAGCGCTTGTTGAAATTCTCAGGCCAAAACATCTTTGGCCGCTCATTATCATCTAGACTAAAAGCACGAAATATAGGGTAACTGAATTCCACAGCACTAAAGACGCAGGATGTTTCACCTTTTAATAATTTCATGGCATCGGCAAGATCTTCGGGCAACACAAAAGGCGCCGTAGCATATAGACAACAAACCTCGTCTATAGTTGCACCCCGCTTTTCATGCCACTCGATAGCATGCCGTATCACCGCAGAAGTAGAAGTATAGTCATCGGCAAGGTGGGCAGGACGCACAAAAGGAACCTCGGCGCCATAGGTTTGTGCTATTTCAGCGATTTCTTGATCATCAGTAGAGACAATAATTTCATCAAACAAGCCACTTTCCTGCAGAGCTACTATCGAATAAGCTATGATCGGCTTACCATGAAAATATTTAATATTTTTGCGAAGAATCCTTTTACTGCCTCCTCGTGCTGGAATAACGGCTAATCGCATAATTCAAGCCCCTCTTTCAACTTATCACAAACATAATCTAACTGTTCAAACTCTAAACCTGGATACATCGGTAAGCTAATAGCTTGAGAGTAATAATTCTCAGCATTAGGACAACAGCCAACCTTAAAGCCCAATTTTTGATAATAGGGTTGCAGGTAAACAGGCATATAATGGACATTGACGCCTATATTATTATTGCGCAAATAATCAAAGATTACTTTACGGCTTTTTTGAGGCACCTTGATAGGATACAAATGTAATGCCGGCACTCCTCGCAGTGCGTGATGCGGAATTTGCACATCATGGCAATTAGCTAGCAACTCATCGTAGTACTTTCTAAGCTTGTAGCGCCTTTCAATAAAAGATTCTAAGCGTTTAAGCTGGCTGTATCCTAGTGCACATTGGATGTCGGTAATACGATAGTTATAGCCTAAATCGAGCATCTGATAAGACCACCCTCCATCAGGCTTGCCTTCCATAATCTCTGGATCCCTGGTTACCCCATGGCTTCTTAAGACCTCAATTTTATTCGCTAAAAGCTTGTCATTAGTAGTTAGTGCGCCCCCTTCGCCTGTAGTGATAATTTTAACAGGGTGGAAGCTAAAAACAGTGATATCAGAATATTGGCAACTTCCCACAGGTTTACCTTGATAGTAGGCTCCGATAGCATGAGCTGCATCTTCTACAACCCTGAAGCCATACTGCTGCGATAAACTATAAAGCTCTCGCATATCACATGGCTGGCCGGCAAAATGTACGGGGACAACAACTTTGGGTAAATGCCCCGCCCGTTGAGCTTCTATCAGTTTCGCATTCAAAGCATCCATCGACATGTTATAGGTGTGAGGGCAAATATCGACAAAATCTACCTCTGCTCCACACATTAAAGCTGCATTAGCCGTCGACAAAAAAGTGTTGGGTGATGTCCAGACCGTATCACCCTCTCCGACCCCTAATGCTAAATAAGCTAGATGCAAAGCAGAAGTAGCATTGGAAACGGCACAAGCAAAGGCTGCTCCACAAGAATCCTTTATAGACTCTTCAAAGCGAGATATCCACGGCCCTTGGGTTAGAAAATCGGAGCACAGGACAGAAATTACCGCATCCACATCCTCTTGCTCAATATACTGTCGGCCATAAGGAATAAAATCCATCTTACGACTGCTCTACCATCTTCAAAAATTCTTCGTGAGTCAACCATTCAGTGTTGCTGCTGGAGTTATATTCAAAGCCCATAGTTACAGGTGCTCCTACTTCACTCAAACAGTTTTTTGTAAAATCAGCTTTATGGGTAAACTGTATAGTAGGCTGAATGACATAATGATCATAAAATTCTAAGGTTAAATGGCTATTATCCGCAGGACACATCACTTCGTGAAGCTTCTCACCCGGACGTATTCCAACAAACTTATGCGGTAAATTAGGAGCTATAGCTTTAGCAAGCTCCGTCATCTTCATAGAGGGTATTTTAGGGACAAAAATCTCTCCCCCTTGCATGCGCGTAAAATTTTTAAAGACGAACTCTACCCCCTGCTTTAAAGTAATCAAAAACCTCGTCATATCTTTATGGGTAATGGGCAGCTCTTCTGCTCCTTCATCGATGAGTCTTTTAAAAAAGGGAACTATAGAACCTCGAGATCCCACGACATTACCGTAGCGGACTACAGAAAAACGCGTCTCACGCTGGCCTACCATGTTATTGGCTGCTACAAAAAGCTTATCCGATGAAAGTTTGGTCGTCCCATATAAATTAATGGGATTAGCAGCCTTATCGGTAGAAAGGGCTATAACTTTTTCAACATTATTAGCTAGCGCGCCTTTAATGACATTTTCAGCACCATATACATTGGTTTTAATACATTCCATAGGATTGTATTCAGCAGCAGGCACCTGCTTTAATGCTGCAGCATGGACAACATAATCCACACCTTGCATAGCTTCTATAACACGATCTTTATCGCGCACATCACCAATAAAATAACGCATGCAGGGCTGATTATATTGCTGCTGCATCTCAAACTGTTTGAGCTCATCGCGTGAAAATATGATGATTTTTTTAGGAGTATAGCTTTCCAACATCATACGTGTAAAAGCTTTCCCAAAGCTCCCTGTGCCGCCTGTGATCAAGATTGTTTTGTTATTAAACATAGAAACTGCACCCTTAATTCTATAGTAGTTGATATTCAGCCTCTTGCAATCATATGATAGCAAGCTTCTCTTCAATTTATGAAATCTAATTTTGGATCATTTGTCGGCATACAGTATTCAGAGCTGCTAATATTATTTAAGGGCAAAAAATCTGAATAACACACCTTCTTCAATCATTCTGCGGAGGCAGATTTTAAACTATTCTATCCCTCAATTGCAACCTAATCTCATTCTCTCAACCCTCTTAATAATTTATTAGATGCGACTTTATAATCACGATTGTGGCGTATAGAAACGATTAACGTAGGCTATAGTATTTTTTTACTATAAAACATTCTTTCTTGCTGCTATATCAATAATGATTTCCACCTAAATTTCCGGAAAACAAAATTAACATATGGTTAGCTATGCTTGAAACCCTTCAAGAGACTTTGATGATCACCGGCTTTGTCTTTGTGATGATGCTGTTAATAGAATATATTAATGTACTCACCAAGGGACACTGGCGCAGCTGGCTTTCTAACAACAAGTGGCAACAATATCTTTTAGCGACACTTCTTGGAATTTTACCTGGCTGCTTGGGGGCTTTTGCAGTAGTAAGCATGTACAATCACTGCTTGCTATCTTTAGGAGCTGTAGTAGCGACGATGATCGCCACCACCGGTGACGGGGCCTTCTTAATGTTTGCCTTGATACCCAAGACCACTCTCTTTATCAATATCGCTCTTTTTATTATTGCTATCTTATCGGGGTGGGCTATCGATAAAATTAGCCGCCGATGGAAGGTACTCCCCGCTCCTTCTTGCGACGTTATGGCTATCCACCGAGAAGAACGATGTCGCATCTTTCCTTCTTCGCAGCAATTCTGGGAGCAATGGCGTTCATGCAACCTAGCAAGAATATTTTTAACCCTAATAATTATAGCACTTACTGGAAGCCTGATATTAGGATATATAGGCCCTCAAAGTTGGAATTACTTGAAAATTACTCTATTGGCAATCTATTTGCTCGCCCTCTTTATGGTAGCGACAGTACCTACCCATTTTCTTAAGGAGCACCTGTGGCACCATGTCACCCTCAAACACCTACCCAGGATGTTTTTATGGATCCTTGGCAGCTTAACAGCTCTACACTTCCTACAAGAAAACCTCGAAATTACAAACCTTATCAATCATAATCTTTGGATCGTCCTCTTATTGGCCTGTATAATAGGAATTATCCCCGAGTCAGGCCCCCACCTTATCTTTATTACTCTTTACGCTAAAGGTATAGTTCCTTTCAGCATTTTGTTTGCTAGTTCTATCGTCCAAGATGGCCATGGAATGCTACCCCTCTTAGCTGATTCACGCAAATCTTTCATCTTCGTTAAAGGTGTAAATTTTATCATAGGCCTTACCTTGGGGGCTCTCCTATTAATATTTAAACTGTAATTGTAAGCTGTAACCTTGCGACAAAGAAAACTTCTTAAAAATTATTAGTTGACATTCAAAGTCAGTTAAGCAATAAAAAAATTCATAAGCATCAGGAGAAATGATCAACAACAATTACAAAAGCTTCTTAATTATAGGCATTTTTATTACGGCTTCGCAGGCACATATTTAATTAGATCTGCTCTCCTGATGATCACTTTTGCTTATAATATCGTTTAAACTAAGGAGAGATTATGGCTGCAATAGTTACACAAGAAGCGCCCTCTTTTGTTTGTCCTGCCGTTATGCCTGACAATACTATTGGAGAGGTTAATTTAGGAGCTTACCGAGGTAAATATCTAATTTTATTTTTTTATCCTTTAGATTTCACCACTGTTTGCACCTCTGAAGTCACCCTTTTTAATGAAGCTTTCGAAAAGTTTCAAATGCGTCAAACAGAGTTACTGGGTGTTTCTGTCGACTCCCCTGCTACTCATCTATCATGGAAAAATACCCCTCCAAACCATATAATGACCCCCGAAATTTAGACAGGGTAGTTTAGGAGAAAAAGCATCTCATTTATAATAAAGGAGATGTTAATCATGAGGAAAAAAAGGATGAGCAC
>JBNJDP010000032.1:0-18292 GCA_051744985.1 Chlamydiota bacterium
AAGGTCGATCAGTCTGGGATTTTTTAACTAGTGCTATACAAGCTGCCAGGTCGGGCACTACTTGTTCAGCTATTTAATCTATACCCGTGACCGATTACGGTATTTCCCCATTTTGAAAAGCATTCTTAAGATATTTCGGTAAATCTTTCTTAAATTTTCGGAAATCATCAATCGGACTTAAGAGAGTCAAAATAAGTGTATGGCCAGAAGCAATCCATGACCTTACTTCACTATTTAGTGATTCTAAGTATTTATTAATTGCAGTTGTGATTTCACACGACTCAGCAATCTTATCACCAATCTGAACAAACCCTTCACCAGACTGCGTTATTTCAAGAGCTATTTCCTTATCTACAAAAGATATAATATAGTCAGGAGGATCATCTCCTTCCGCAGCAGTAGCATTTATTTTTCTTTCAAATTTTAGATACTTAAGAACAATTTCTTTTGCAAACTCTTCATCGCTTCTCTTCTTTTCATGCAAATATGTTCTGAATAAATTTACTGCAATAAAAAAGGCCTAAGTCCGAAGACTTAGGCCAGATTTGATTAAGAGTGCTCGGGAAAGGACTCGAACCTTCACGGGCATAAAGCCCAAGGGATTTTAAGTCCCTTGTGTCTACCAATTCCACCACCCGAGCGAAAAACTGAAGGCTATAAGTTAAGCCTTCAGTGATATATTAGTCAACCATTATTTATGAGGGACATTAAAACCTAAAGCACAACTCTCGTCGAGGTGTGATTGATCAGCTTTTTTTTCCCCTTTAGTACTTTTTTTTGTCTTTTCTTCTTTTTTTTCTGAAGGCTCTTCAAGAGTTTCTTCAGAACTTTTCGTGACGCTTTTATCAGCCGTCGGCTCTGTTTCTACTGCGGGCTCTTCCCCTATTCCTTGGGAAGGAAGATCGCTTTCAGAAACTTTTTCATCTTTAAGATGAGCGATCCTATCGGAGATAAGACTTGTGGGGGGCGGCAAGATGCTAGGAAAGACAGATGATGAAGTCTTGGAGAGTTCATCATTAGCATCACCTCCTTCGATAATAGGCTCGTTAGGAGCATCCTTAAAATTTGATTCTTCTTTAGATTCAAAAGATTTGTCAGCAGCAACGCTATCAGCCTTAGCTTCTGGCTGAAGCTCTTCACGAGAACGTCGCTTACGGGTATGTCGCCGGCGATCGCGCTTCTTTTCTAAGCGCTTTTCATTCAAAGGAGCTTCAACAGCTTCTTCTTTGTCGGTAGTTTTAGTGCCTTCCTCCGACAGTAGTTCTTCGGCAGCTTTTGTTTCTTTGGTTTCTTTAGAAATCTTGGTATCTTTGGTTTCTTTGACTTCCTTAGAATCCTTAGTTTCCTTAGCGTCTTTAGTTTCTTTACTTTCTTTGGCCTTGCCGCCTCCGATTTTAATTGACTTGCCAGCATTAGAAGAGTGTTTCAAGACTAGGCGGGTATCGCGTATTTCCAAAACTTCATAATCACTCACAGGTACTAAAAATGACTTGGGCTTTTCCAAGGAACGGTAAAAGAAAGCATTGCCAAACGAAACAACTTCCAAAGCATCGACCAAGAAATCCTCTTGACCTGATCCTTTGCTATTGCGAGCGACTAATTTAAACCCCTCTTTAGGAGAAATTATCGTCTCTATGATAGGCTCTCTTGTAAAATACACTTTTCTATTCCGTGGTTAAGTTATTCAATCTATGTGGAAAAACTATTCTACTCAATTTAGAGATAAGAGGAAAGGGTTTCTTTCCGACCCACGATCAGTTGCAATCGCGGGCCAGAAAGCGGTGAGAGAAATATTCCTATAACAATTCAATCTTCTACACCCAAAAGCTATTGTCGGGGAAAATTATTTTTCCAATGACTTCATATAGCTTAAGAAATCGACGATCCTAGCAGAATAGCCCATTTCATTATCATACCATGAAACGACCTTAAAGAAGGTATCGCTCATCGCCATGCCTGCACCACTATCGAATATCGAAGAATAATGGCTGCCAATAAAGTCACTAGAAACAACCTGCTCATCCGTATAGGCTAAAACCCCTTTCATAGCACCTTCAGAAGCGTCTTTCATTGCCTGACAGATAGCTTCGTAAGAAGTGGGTGTGCTGGTCCTAACGGTTAAGTCTACGACCGAAACATCAGGAACAGGAACCCTAAAAGCCATACCTGTCAATTTTCCTTGAACTTCAGGAATACATAGTCCTACAGCTTTAGCTGCTCCTGTCGAGGCGGGAATAATGTTCTGAGAAGCACCCCTACCCCCACGCCAATCTTTTTTCGTAGGCCCATCGACGATGGTTTGACTGGAGGTCATAGCATGGATAGTCGTCATCAAGCCTTCCTCGATGCCAAAGTTATCCAAAAGGACCTTTGTAATCGGAGCCAAACAGTTGGTAGTACATGATGCATTAGAAACGATAATATTTGTTTCTGGATTATAATCTTTATGGTTAACAGCCATAGCAAAAGTTGGTACCCCCTCACCTTTTGCTGGTGCAGAGATCACCACTCGCTTAGCGCCTGCTTCAATATGCTTCTGACAAGTATCTTTGGTTCTGAAAATGCCGGTAGACTCTACGACATATTCCACACCAAGTTCTTTCCATGGCAAGGCAGCAGGGTCGCGTTCAGCGCAAACCTTGATTTTTTTGCCGTCGATGATCAAATTTTCACCATCGGCATCTACCTCTCCATCATATACCCCATGAGTAGAATCATACTTAAATAGATAAGCCAAATGATCAGGATCTATTAAGTCATTAATAGCAACAATATCGATATCGTGACGCTTACTAGCTACTCTCATTACCAAACGCCCGATACGTCCAAAACCGTTAATAGCGACTTTTAAAGCCATATTACCACCTCCCTAATTGTGGTTTATTCATAGAAGATCATTCGCATGTTAATCAAAGATTTTCTTATTGCCAAGGTTTTTCTACCTCCAGCCGGGATTGTCACCTAATACCATTCATCAAAAACAATTGCGTAAGATGTACACGCATTGTGCTTTAGATTTGATGAATGATATAACTTCAACCACAGATAAAACAACAGTCTCTTATCAACACAAAAAAAAGACCGCCAATCCGAAGAATTGGCGGTCTTTTTATAGAAAGATCTTCAATCTAAAATTTAGACGAACTCTATAATACATTTTTTGGCATTGTCGCCAGCGCGATTAGCACTGCGAACAATACGGGTATAACCCCCATCACGGTCAGCATAGCGCTTACCAAGGTCTTCGAAAAGAGCACTAATAACTCGACGGTCAACATTATAAACATGCTGCTCTTCGCCATTTTTAGCTCTACGGGCCTGCTTGGCATCAAGATGATTATATCTTATCATCATCTTTGCTATCGCTTGACGTCTGCTGGCCAAAGTACCTTTCTTAGCCAAAGTTACCATCCTGTCGGCATGCCGGCGTAATTCTTTAGCTTTCTCAACAGTAGTCTCTATGCGGCCATTATCGATCAGAGATTTTAACATGTTGGCGATCAAGCACCTTCTGTGTGAAAGGGTACGCCCCATTTTAAAAGTATTTTTTCTATGTCGCATGATTATATACCTTTATTCTTCGTAATCTTCTTCATCTTCTTCGCTCTCTTCCTGGACGACAGGTTCATAAGAGATGCCGTGTTCCTCGACGTAATCATCGACTACATCTTTAACATTGTCGGTAGTGATACCATATTTTGATAAATCCATACCTAAGGAAAGCCCCATCTCAGAAAGCTTAGCTTTAATTTCATTCAATGATTTCTTGCCAAAGTTTCTAAATTTCAACATCTCTGATTCTGGCTTTACCACCAGCTCAGCGATAGTCTCAATTTCAGCCCCTTTAAGGCAATTAGTCGAACGCACTGAGAGCTCTATTTCATTGATTCGTTGACAAAGTTTAGCCATCATCTCGTCATCAGCGGTAGGCGTAGCGGCCTCGGTCTCTTCAAAGACAAGGTTATCAGTACCTATCTCCGAAAATACTTCGAAGTGCTTGATGCCGATCTGAGCAGCGAAGGATAAAGCCTCCTGAGGAGAAATTCTTCCATCGGTGCTAACTTCTAATATCAGCTTATCATAGTCAGTATCCTGACCAACTCTAGTATTTTTGACGTAATAATTAACCAATCTCACAGGAGAGAAAGAGGAATCGATAGGGATTTCATCAACCACACGATCGTTAATAACATGTCTTTCAGAAGGCTCATATCCCCTGCCGATTGCAACTTTAAGGTCAACCTGACGAGTGGTAGGCTTAGTAACCGTAAATAGATGACATTCGGGGTTGACAACTTCAAAAATTCCACCCTTGATAACATCACCCAAAGTAATCGCTACTTGACCACCATTATTATCGAGCATCTCTTGAGTAACTTCAACAGTTGCAGAAAGCAGTTTGGGCTCGCGAGGAATAATATTAGCATCTTCCGTAGGCAAACGTCGTAATAAGGCACCCTTGAAATTGAGGATAATATGGGTCATATCTTCGATAATGCCATCGACAGCCATATATTCATGAGGTATGCCCTCGATTTTCAAAGAGATAATCGAAGGAGCCTCCAAAGATGAAAGCAGGATGCGTCGCATAGAATTTCCGACAGTATGCCCGAAACCTCTTTCGAAAGGTTCAGCAACGAACCTCGCAAAAGTCGCTGTCGCGCTTTCTTTCTCGTAAGTAATTTTTTTTGGCATTTCAAATGTGCCGTATTTGACAGACATGATCTTTCTCCAATAACTTATTATTTAGTATTATGCTCTACGGCGCTTACGTGCTCGGCAGCCATTGTGAGGTACAGGTGTCTTGTCACGGATAATAGTAATAATCAAACCAGTGCTTTGCAGTCCTCTTACAGCCGACTCGCGACCAGCTCCGGGCCCTTTAAGGTTTACTTCCAATTCTTTCATTCCCATCGACTGAGCTATCTTGGCTGCATCTTGTGCAGCGACGGTAGCAGCAAAAGCCGAAGACTTACGCGAGCCGCTAAAGTTGACTTTACCAGCAGAAGCCCAAGAAACAGCATTTCCTGCGGGATCAGTGATTGTTACAACAGTATTATTAAAAGTAGCTTTTACATGGGCAACCCCGGCAGGGATATGCCTAGCCGCTTTTTTCTTAGTTTTACCTTTTTTCAAAGATTTTTGTATAGTTTGCTTAGCCAAATCTAAATACTCCTATTTATTTTGGTGATGGGGCTTTTCTCTTACCAGTTACAGCGCTCTTTTTACCTTTTCTGGTACGAGCATTAGTACGGGTCTTCTGACCTCTGACAGGCAATCCCTTTCTGTGTCTCATTCCGCGGTAGGAGTGGATTGAGATCAAGCGCTTGATATCGTTTTGCACCTGGCGTCTCAACGTACCTTCAACAAGATAATCGTTTTGAAGAGTTGCATTAAGGCGGGCGATATCATCCTGTGACAGTTTATGAGCATGCATATCGGGATCTAAGCCCAACTTTTCGATAACCTCGTTAGCAAGAGCAGGACCTATCCCATAAATGTAGGTAAGGCTTATAACCAATCGCTTTTTATCAGGAATGTCAATACCAATAACTCTAGGCATATATAATCTCTCTAAAGTTTCAATTTTTATTCACCTCCACTCTTTTAATAAAAAAAGAAGAGCGGAGAATTTCTGAGTTAAATATGTTACCGCTTTAGGCTTAAAGTTTCAAGCTGAAAGTGACATATTTTTATGAGGGCGGCAATTCTAAATTAACCACGCCCTCGTATTCTTTTTCCTTTTGTCATGAAACCATCGTAGCGTTTCATTATCAAATGTGATTCGATTTGTTTCATGGTATCCAAAATAACCCCTACCATAATCAGGAGGGAAGTACCACCGAAGAAATAGCTTATCCTAGGATCAACGCCCATAAACTTTCCTAGCAAGGTAGGAAACACCGCAATAGTCGCTAGCAGCACACCACCGATAAGAGTAATCTTATTCATCGATGATTCTAAAAACTCTTTAGTAGGCTTACCTTGGCGTATACCTGGAATAAAAGCACCATTTTTCTTCATATCAGAGGCTATCTGTTCCGGATTAAATTGGGTAGCGGTCCAGAAAAAAGTAAAAGCTATAATTAAAAATACGTACAACGCCGTATGTAAAGTACTCCCAGGGTAAAGCCAGCTACCAATTTGCCCGATGAAAGAGTTGGGACCCATAAAGCTACTCAAAGTAGCAGGAAACATCAAGAGTGCCGATCCGAAAATTACCGGCAACACCCCAGCGTAATTAACTTTCAAGGGAATACAAGCTGAGCTCCCCTGAACCTCACGCCGGCCAACAATACGGCGGGCATATTGAAGAGGTATTTTACGCTGTCCTTGGATAATCAAGATTGTTCCCACGGTTACTATAACAAATATACTCAGCAACACTAGAAGGGTAGCAAAGTTTATCTGCCCCGGCTGTTGAGAATCAAGGTTCAGCTGAGAAACAATGCTTCCAATAGCTGATGGCAAAGAAGACAAAATCCCTAGTGTAATAATCAAACTTATACCATTGCCTATACCTTTTTCTGTGATCTGCTCCCCTATCCACATAAGGACCAGGGTGCCAGCAGTCATAGTTACCATAACCACAAGAAAAAAGAGCCAAGGTATTCCCATAAAATGGACATTAAGAATCTCCCCTACGATAATTCCAGGGGTTTTTGCATTGTTAGCCAGGGCATATCTCGCGAAAAGCATCGACTGAAAAAGAGCCAAAGCAACAGTTAGGAGACGAGTCCACTTGTTCATTTTGCGCTTACCGAGCTCTGGATTTTCACGCATTTCACGCTGCAAGCCAGGCAAAATCGCTGTAATCAGCTGAAGCATAATAGAAGCTGAAATATAGGGAACGATCCCCAAAGCTACTACTGTCATCTGCGAGAAAGCTCCGCCAGAAAAAATATCTACAAGCTGGAAAAGGTTTTGGCTACCACCAACCTGCTGACGGAAGATGCCCATAACCATCTCGCCGTTAATTCCCGGGACTGGAATAAAAACCCCTATCCGGCAAGCCGCCAAAAGTAGGAGGGTGTATACGATTTTTGTTCGCAGTTCCGGGATGCTAAAGATTCGTTTGATATGCTGTAGCATACTACTCTAGGGTCTAAGGTTTATTGGCCTAAAATTTCGAAGGAGATACCTGCTTCCTGCAGCTTCTGCTGAGCTCCAAGAGAGATGGTGTCCAACTTAATATGGACCTTTTTGCTGATCTCACCGTTGGCAAGCAGCTTCACAACATCGCTGTTGTTTCCTATCAAGCCATGGTTTCGTAGGCTTTCGGCATCGACGGTTTCACCATCAGAGTAAAGCTCATCGATCTGCCAAAGATTGATAATATCAACCTGCTTTTGAAAGCGTCCTCTGGTAAACCCACGGGTAGGCAGCTTACGATACAACGGCAATCCACCGCCAATATGGTAATGGCGTCTGCGATAACCGGCACGAGCGCCAGCGCCTTTTTGACCACGAGTAGCAGTTTTACCGGCACCGGATCCCTGCCCGCGACCGACTCTACGGTTATTTTTCTTTTGTCGTGATGTGTTAGAAAGGTTATGTAATCCTGACATCATATCCTCATATTATGCTGTTTTCTTGCGAGGGCGCAGAGCTTCTAAAGCTTTAAAAGTCGCCCTAACTTGGTTCATAGGGTTGTTGGATCCGAGGTTCTTGGCTACCACATCCTGAATGCCAGCCAATTCTAAGACGGAGCGTACTTTAGAACCAGCGATAACACCAGTACCTTCGGGAGCTGGCTTGAGAAGCAACTCAACGCCGTCTTGCTTGACTTGTATGTCATGAGGAATCGTAGTTCCAAATCTTTCAAAAGTGATAAGATTTTTCCCAGCAGATTCACGAGCTTTTCTGATGGCGTCGGTCAATTCATTAGCTTTGGCAAAGCCGAATCCAACTCTTCCTTGGCCATCACCGACAACGATGAGAGCCGAAAAGCTAAACTTGCGCCCGCCCTTAAGGACCTTTGCGCAGCGGTTGACGAAGATTACTTTTTCTTCTAATTCTTGTGGTTGTGCGGTATCTTTTTGCATCATCATCCCTACTTAAAATTTAAGACCAGCAGCCCGAGCAGCATCAGCAAGCTCAGCGAGGACGCCATGGTATTTAAACTGCCCGCGATCAAAGTTAACTTTTTGGATCTTAAGATCTTTAGCTTTTTCGGCAATTCGAGTTCCAAGCGCTTTAGCTGAAACCTTGTTCTTCTTGTTGAAATCAGTACTTTTAAATTCTTTATCTAAAGTTCCAACGCTAGCGAGGGTGTGTCCTTGAGTGTCATCGATAAGCTGCGCATAAATATGAGCGTTGCTTTTGACGACAGACAGACGAGGACATTCGCTATTACCGCGAACCTTTTTGCGGACTCTCATTGCCCTTTTTTTGCGCAAATTGTTGAGTTTGATTGTTTTATTTTGCATCTGACGAGCACCTTTAAACGTTACTATTTAGCAGATTTACCAGCTTTTCTTCTGATATATTCATTTTGGTATTTAATGCCTTTGCCTTTATAAGGCTCTGGAGGGCGCTTGCTGCGCACATCAGCGGCAAATTGACCGACAACTCGCTTGTTAGCTCCGGTAATGGTGATGATGGTATTTTTATCAACCTTAACCGTTAAATCTTCGGGAATATTCATCTTGGTAGGGTGAGAATATCCTACTAAAAGATTCAAAACATCACCCTCTACATTAGCACGGAAACCGACACCAACTAATTCCAACACTTTGCTGAAGCCTTCGGAGACTCCCAAAACCATGTTGTTGACCAAGGATCGATATAATCCATGAAAGCTATCGCGTTCCCGCTGACCTTCCATGACGCTGACAATAACATTGTTGCCTTCGACCTTAACTTCGATGCCATTTTCAACATCTTGAGTAAGGTTGCCTTTAGGACCTTTAACCATAACGGATTTCCCCGAAATGCTAACTTCTACTCCCTTAGGTATTTTTATAGGTTGTTTTCCTATTCGAGACATATCATCAAATCCTTGTATTAATTACCATACTTTTCCGATCAGTTCGCCACCGATTTTTTTCTTACGGGCATCCTTACCGCTCATCACTCCTTGCGAAGTAGAGACGATGGCCATTCCTAAACCCCCATATACAAGAGGAATCTCATTATAGCCCATGTATTTACGCACACCTGGCGTAGAAACGCGAGCAATTCCCTTGATGACAGGTTCCTTGACCATATCGTATCTGAAAAAGACTCTCATAAGGCCGTGGCCATTATCATTAAGGTCTTTAGTCAACACTTTATCCACATATCCATGCTCTTTGAGCACGTCGGCGATATACATTTTCAACTTTGAGCGCTTCACATCGACATAGCGATGACGTGCTCTGACAGCATTGCGGATGCGAGTAAAAAAATCAGCTATAGGATCACTTACTGCAGACATTCTTTTTTTCTCCTTTAAACCTTAGCATCTCTCATAAATGGCAGCCCAAGCGATTTCAACAGCTCGACGCATTCATCGTCGGTATTGGCTGTAGTAACGAAAGTTATGTGCATACCTTGAGTTCTTTTAACTTCATCTAAATTAATCTCAGGGAAAATTTGCTGGTCGTTAATACCGAGAGTATAATTTCCCTGGCCGTCGCATTTAAGGGCAAAGCCTCTAAAGTCGCGAATACGCGGGCAGACGATGTTGAAGAAACGGTACATAAAATCGTACATTCTCTCCCCACGCAAGGTGGTCTTGACACCGATTACTTGTCCTTCGCGTAATTTGAAGTTGGAAATCGATTTCCTAGCCTTAGTCATAATAGGGCGTTGGCCTGTGATAACTTCCATCTCACGTACACAGTCGTTGATGATATTTTTATCTTTAGCACCCTCTGCGACACCCATGTTAACTACAACTTTAGTAACTTTAGGCAGCTGCATGGGGTTTTTATAGCCAAACTTTTCCTGTAAGGCAGGCTTAACTTCATTAATGTATTGTTCTTTGAGCTTAGACATCGAATTTTACCATTCTTTATTTAGCTTTCTTGTTAGCGGCGCGATAAACGACTTCTTGGCCATTATCATCTTTATAAACGTATTGGCGCTGACCACTATCATCATCACGAGCCCTTAATCGGACCCCTTTATCATCTGCTGGGCAAAGCATCACATTGGATGCATTGATTGGAGCTTCTATCTCCAAGATCTGCCCTGGGCCTTCCTGAGTTCGTTTCTGGTGTTTCTTTTTGATATTAACACCTTGGACGACGATTTTATCGTCATTCTTACGAGAGAGGATAGTACCGGTTTTGCCTTTGTCATTACCGGCGATCACTATGACTTTATCACCCTCGCGCAATCTTTTATTAGTAATCTTATTTTTCATAGTGTTATCCTTCTTAAATGACCTCTGGGGCTAAGGAGCTTATCTTAAGGTATCCATTGTCACGCACCTCGCGAGCCAAAGGACCAAAGATCCTTGTTCCTTTAGGGTTTCCTTTATCGTCAATGATGATACAGCTATTGCTGTCGAAGCGCAGCTTAGATCCATCAAGACGCTTAATATAATTTTTTGTTCTGACAATCACAGCTTTAACAACAGTACCTTTTTTGACATTGCTGTTAGGTTCTGCTTCTTGTACAGAACAAACAATAATGTCGCCAACCCTGGCATATCGACGTTTAGATCCACCGATAACCTTGATACATTTTACGGTTTTTGCTCCGGTGTTATCTGCTACATTGAGTTCTGTTTCCTGTTGGATCATAGCTTAATTACTCCTTTTCCGAACTTTCATGAACGACACGCCAGCATTTTTTCTTGGAATAAGGGCGAGTTTCCATGATGGTCACGTTATCTCCGACTTTACAAGAATTGCTCTCATCGTGAGCGTAAAATTTCTTTTCCCTTGTAACGACCTTTTGATACTTAGGCAAACGGTATGTAGTCGATACTGCGACGACCACGGTCTTATCCATCGCATCTGAGATAACCTTACCGCTTTTAAATTTACGTTGTGAATCTCTCATTAGTATTAGTCCCTCAGCTTTGATTCTGTTTTTCTCGCAAGACTGTCAAGATTTTGGCGATGTCTTTACGCTTATATTTTAGCTCATGAGGATGGTCCAATTTTTTGTTTAGCCTGCGCTCGTTGCGCAAGGAAAACAAATCTTTGTGGAGATCGCTCAAAGCTGCTTCTAATTCCTCAACACTTTGATCTCTGTATTCACTAGCTTTCATGACAACCTCTTAATTAACTTCTTCGACTCTGTCGACGAAGCGAGTTCTTATACCCAATTTTCCGGAAGCTAGGCGAAGAGCTTCACGTGCTTGTTCCCTGGTGACATTACCCACTTCAAACAAAACTCTTCCCGGTTTGATTACTGCTACCCATTCGCTAGGAGCACCTTTACCTTTACCCATCCTGGTTTCTGCAGGTTTTTTAGATATAGGTTTGTCGGGGAAAATTTTCACCCACACTTTACCTTTACGGTTAAAGTAGCGGTTGATGGTAATCCTACACGCTTCAATTTGCTGAGCGGTAATCCAACCGCGCTCTAAAGCTTGCATACCATAATCACCGAAGGAAACAAAGTTTCCGCCTTTGCTAAGGCCTTTCTTATTGCCTTTTTGTATTCTACGATATTTTGTTCGCTTAGGCTGTAATACCATTATTCTTAACCTCCGGCCTTTGTAAACTGATCTTCACCACGATTAATCCACACCTTGACGCCGAGGGTTCCAAATGTAGTTTCAGCACGAACACTAGCGTAATCGATATCGGCACGCAAAGTATGAAGGGGGATACTACCTTCTTTATACCATTCGGTACGGGCAATTTCAGCACCGCCCAACCTGCCGGAAACTTCCACCTTGATACCAGCTGCCCCAGAATCCATAGTAGACTGAAGAGCTTTTTTCATCGCACGGCGGAAAGATACTCGACGTTCCAACTGCTTAGCGATGCCATCAGCAACAAGGTAAGCATCTTGATCGGGGCGTCGAATTTCTTCAACTTCAACCCAAACATCTTTCCCGGTCATTTTCTTTAGTTCGCTTTTGAGCACATCGATTTCAGCGCCTTTTTTACCGATGACCAAACCAGGTCGAGCAGTATGGATGACGACTTCGATCTTTTCGCTAAGGCGTCTGATAACAATTTTAGAGGCGCCTACGCAACAGCTTTTTTTACGAAGATGCTGACGAATTTTAAGGTCTTCTACTAAAAAGTTACCGAATTCCTGCTTATTAGCAAACCATTTTGATCGCCAATCTTTTGTTCTGACTAATCGAAAACCTGTAGGGCAAACTTTTTGTCCCATTATTTTACTCCTTATCTACATCTTGAGATCCAACCACTACAGTAAAGTGGCTCATTCTCTTCAATATTGGTGAACGTCCTCCACGGCAACGTGGTTTTGCCCTTTTAAGGGTAGGGCCCTCATCGATACGAACTTCCAAAACATTAAGATCTTCTTGTCGAAGCTCTAAGTTATTCTCGGCATTGGCGATAGCGCTATCGAGAGTTTTTTTCAGCAACTTGCCCGCTTTAAGGTTACAAAACTTCAGCTGAAGTTGTGCGTCGGCAACAGGTAGATTTCTAATCAAACCAGCAGCTAAACGAGCCTTGCGAGGACTAATACGTACATATTTTGTTAAAGCTTTAGCTTTTTGCATTGTTAAACTTCCTTATTTCTTGACGGGATGCCCTTTGAATTGTCGGGTAGGAGAAAACTCCCCTAAACGGTGCCCAACCATATTTTCAGAAACATACACCGAAATAAACCTTTTACCATTATGCACTTCAAAAGTATGTCCCACCATTTCGGGTAGAATCATCGAACGACGTGACCATGTTTTAATTGGGCTCTTTGTACCGGCCTCATTTTGTTTGGTAACCTTGTCCAATAGGTGGTGGTCAACAAAAGGACCTTTTCTTAGTGATCTAGCCATACCTACCTAAACCTTATTTCTTCCTGCGATCTTTAATAATAAATCTATTTGTTCTCTTATTCTTGGTTCTGGTCTTCATACCCTTGGTTTGCTTAGCCCATGGAGTCTGAGGAGTATAACCATTATGCCGACCTTCACCACCACCATGGGGGTGATCAACGGGGTTCATAGCAGTACCGCGAACGGTAGGTCTGATACCTTTCCAGCGCTTACGACCGGCCTTACCTTCTACGCGCAAGCTATGTTCGGAGTTAGAAACTTGTCCAAAAGTAGCACGACACTCTTGATTAATAAGGCGAACTTCCCCTGAAGGCATTCTAATAGTAGCATAACCTCCGCTACGACCCATAAGTTGAGCGCTCATTCCTGCGGAGCGGATCAATTTACCTCCGCGGCCAGGATGAACTTCAAGGTTATGGATAGTTGATCCAACAGGCATATCTTTAAGCTTCATGCAGCAGCCTACACGATAGGGAGGCTTGCTGGAAGTCATCACCTTATCACCGGCCTTCAATCCCTTGGGAGCGATGATATAACGTTTTTCACCGTCAACATAGTTCAAAAGAGCAATATGAGCACTGCGATTAGGATCATATTCTATAGAAGCTACTGTCGCAGGGATTTCTAGCTTGTCGCGCTTGAAATCGACAACACGGTAATGACGCTTATGACCACCACCGCGATGACGGCAAGTGATATGGCCATGGTTGTTACGACCATTAGTACGCTTTTTACTTTTCAACAGCGCTTTAGTAGGCTGCACTGATTTACGTGTTCCTTCTTCTTTAGAAAGCTCTTCCATACTAGGAAGCACTAGCTGGCGCAAAGAAGGAGTCCTAGGGCGATATTTTTTAGTCATTCTTTCTGCTCCTATTATACGGTCTCATCGAGACTATCATTAGGTTCTAAAGTCACAATCGCCTTTTTATAAGCAGCAGTTTGACCGGGGCGGCCGCGCTGTCGCCTACGGGTTTTAGGCTTGCCATTGACAGTGTTGACAGCGACTACCTTGATATTTTGCTCTTTATAGATTTCCTCAAGAGCCTCGGTAATCTGTTTTTTATTAGCATGTTTTTCAACAAGAAAAACATACTTAGGCGACTGACAACGAGCTACACATTTATTACTATCAGCATTTTTTAGGCTTTCTAATACGACAGCCTTCTCGGTAGAATATCGAGATTTAATAATGCTGTAGGGATTGTTTTTATCGTAAAATTTTCCCACTGTACTTCTCACTTGTTATTACTTCAACCAGTCCATAATTTCTTCAAGGGCTGCCTCAGTGACCACAAGGTCATGAGCGACCATAACATCATAACCGCTGATGTTTTTTGCCAGCTTGAAACCCACTTTAGGGATATTACGCAGGCTTTTAATAAGATTATCATGCTTATCACTGCTAACGCTGACTTTGGTATCACCTTCTTCAGCAGGAACAGTAACATAGCTACCCTCACCCAAAAACAAGATCCTTTTACCCTGAATTTCAGCTTTTTGGATAAATGCGGCAACATGCTTAGTTTTAGGATCTTCCATAGCCGAATCTTCGAGGACGATAACGCGATTATCTTTAATCATTTCGGCGACCAAAGACCTAATAGCTTTACGACGCTCTTTAGCATTAATGCGAACGTGCTGATCAAATTTAGGCTTTGGTCCAAAAACTATTCCACCACCACGGAATTGAGGGGCTACCAAGCTACCTTGGCGAGCACGTCCCAACCCTTTTTGACGATGAGGTTTTTTAGTAGAATGGCTCACTTCTGAGCGACCTTTGGTATTAGCAGACCACTGGCGAGCGTTAGCTCTTAGAGCTACAATATAATCTTTAACCATCTGGCTGTTAGCCTGAACACCCAACCACTGGTCATCACATTTAACGCTACCCGTCTCTTTACCGGCCAAATTGTATTTTTTGAGCGTAGTCACTTTTCAAACTCCTCTACGACTTTTTAGCTTTTTTCTTCATAGCCTCTTGAAGGTGAACTTGGCTACCTACAGGCCCAGGAACGGCACCTTTGACAACAACATAGTTCTCTTCTTCGTTGACATCGACTATCTTTAGGCTCTGAACAGTAACTCTTTTGCCACCTAAACGCTTAGCTTTACGAGTACCAGGGAAAACACGTCCTGGAGAAGAGCACATACCTGTACTTCCTCCACCGCGGTGATATTTCTTACAGCCGTGGGAAGCGGGTCCACCACTAAAGCCATGAACTTTCATCACCCCTTGATAACCTTTACCCTTGGAAACGCCGACAACGTCGACATATTCAACATCGTTGAAAATCCCTACGCCTATCTCTTGCCCCAAAGAATAATTTTCAAGGTTTTCACCTTTGGATTCCATCATATGGTAACGCGGCGCAACACCAGCTTTTTCGTAAATACCAGCACGAGGCTTTCCTGCTCTGCGCACTTGAGTTCTTGAATCGCTGCCGCCTACTACACCATGAGCTGACTGTATGGCGCTATAACCATCGTTTTCAGGTGTCTTTAGTTGTGTGATTACATTAGGTTCACAAAGAATCACAGTACATGGCACCGCGCGACCATCTTCGTCGAACAGCTGAGCCATACCCTGCTTTTTACCCATTAAATTAAGAGCCATAACCCTTACCTTTGCACTAAATTATTATTCTAAGTTTTCGTCAATAGGGCTTAAGCGCCTTATTCCTTTTTAAAGAAAATAACCAAGGAACAGTAGCGGCCTAAACAAACACATTTGAGAAAGAATAACCTTCCCAAAAATCTGAAACTAAAAGATTACCAAAACCATTCATTTTTCACCAAGAGAAAAATAGTATTACCCCCTATTGCCTACAAATATAGCCTTTCTTTATAGAGAGTAAGAGAGCCTCCCATAAGCTTTTGCTTTAAAATAACCTAATAGATTAACCTAAAATATTATAAATAAAGTAGCAAGGTAGCAGTTATGGAAATCAATGATCATAAGATAAAACATATCCATATTAATCCAGAAACTTCTGTCAAACTACATCAAGAGGCTCTTGCAGGGGTACGGCAACATGATATCGAGGAGATTGCTAACTCAATCTTAGGGCTCTCTACCTCTTCATCCTCAGAACACCTTGGAAATAGGACCATCAATCTTTTAAGGTATGATGAATCCCACAGGCTTTTTTATACGATCGAAGAAGGCGAGAAGGTCTCTGAAGAACAATCTATAGAGGTTGAAAAAGCACCTTTTAAAGTTACCGTCCCCTGCAAAGAAAGACTCTCAACAATATCTACGGCAGAAAAAGCCAGGACTCCTTTTCGTTCCATAACATCTCAGGAATGGCCTGCCCTAGTGGAAACTTTTAATACTCTCTCTGGTGATATTATCGAAGACGAAAATGTCAGCGCCCGACTCCAAGATATGCAAAAAAAATCCCGCGAGCTTGCCAAAGCTCTTGATACCAAGCCCAGAATGATTTTCAAAAAACCTCCTGCTAGAGACAGAGTTTTAAAGCTGGCGCACAAATATTCTAAAGAAATCCGAAAACTAGCAAAGAAGGCTCAACCACAGCAATATGTCGAAATCCCTAGCGGTTATTATGTCGATGGGAAATATACCCCTATTATCTTATCATTTTATAATAAGGAAGGTAGCCTTAACCTAAAAGTGACCGCTCTCGACCAAGAACAACAGCCCGACGCCGAAGGCCTTATCGAAACGTCCTGGGAATATTCTTTCGACACTACTGCCAACATCGAAGATCTTATCAAAGCCACCCTCCTCTTCAATATCCCTGCCGAAGGTACGGAGAGACAAACATTACAACGTCTCAAGGAAACTATAAAGCGTGAAGGCGGTAAACCCACTGATAACCCCTCTATAAAACGCACCTACTCCCCTCAAAGTTCCAAGCTTCTCTCCACCTGGGCTATAGCCAACAAACCCGACTTCAATAAGATTAAGCAGCTGGAGTTAAAATGCGCTTATTTTACTAATTACTTGACCCAGTGGTATAATGATGAAGAAATGCGCCAGAATCCCCAAGCTCTAGAGGAATTGACAGAACTCAAAGCCGGCCTGATAAGGCGCCTCAAAAAGCAAGGTTCAGAGGCTGCTTATCTCAAGACAATCTTACAGTCCGATGGAGAATATCAACAAGAATTCCAAGCTTTGGAAGACAGCATCCTCGAAAAGCAAAAACCTCACCACACTCAGCGCTCAGAGACCCTAACAGAAAGCTATTCTAGAGTGAATTGGGAGACAGCTGTCCAGCCGACGCCGACCTTTCAAGAGGCTACTAAGATTGAGACCCCGCAAGCTGCTCTCGAAAGCTATCGCATAATAGAAGATCTAAAAAGCACTCTCGATAACCTTCAGAAAGTTAAGGATAACCTAGAAGCCCTAAGTGAAAAGTGCGATACCCTAATAGAGCAAGGCCACTATCAGGAGGTGCGGACAATTTTCATCGATGCCATGGAGGTCTTTTCAGCACAAAGAAGTCCCTTAGAAACCGAAGATTTAAGTCTCAACGAACAATTGAGCACTCAAGTTAAGCAATTCACCCATAATTATTGGGAAGCTTGCGTCAAAATTCAGATGCGCCACCCTATGCCTTTGGATGTCACGGCAATCTTACAGTCCCAAGCTTTGATGTCCACGTTCTTTAAGAAACGCCAAAAAATAGCTTTAGAAAATATCAAAAAAACTTGGCAAAACTTGTCTAATGATCGAAAAGAAGCTATCGCCCAGAAAGTGCGCGAGGCTGCAAAAACTATCTATGACAATGCTAAAGGTTACTATCAAGACCGCTATTATCTCCCATCAGCACATGAAGACTTCAAGTATCTCTTATCATTACATGACACTGACGATCCCGACCTCCTTTTAAAATACCTTATTAAAGAAAATAAGATTCCACAGCATGCTTCCGATACTAGAAAACACGAATGGAGAAAACATGAAGGTAAGATTGTCCCTTTATTATTCTCTCTATTAGCGAAAGAAATGGATGCTTCCGAAGAGGATCTCTTAGGCGCTATTATGAAGAGTAAACTAGCGACCTATTTAAGTTATTCTGATATTAAGCATATAAAAAGCAACCCTTTCTGGGGCTGGGGCACCAATCCTAGAGCAGCTGACATGTTAGGCAGCGTTGATAGTCCAATGAGATATTCAAGAAACGTATTATATTTCGATTCTCCTCTTCTTGGCGATAATTATTCTATAGGGGATGATGAAAAAGACTTCATCAACACCATAAGTCCTTGCTTAGATATGTTCAGAGCCGAAAATCCTACAAGTATTATATCAAGCTATTGGGAAACTTCTGAAAAGGCAGAAAAAGAATATCACCAAACTTGGAAAAAGATCGTTATCGAAGGACAAACATCACATTCCTTGATCGGCAA
>JBNJDP010000033.1:0-17798 GCA_051744985.1 Chlamydiota bacterium
CCCTATAGGGAGGATGGCTCTCTAATGTCCTTTTCCTGGCAAAAGATAGGACCTTTCTACTTTGCTTAAATTAGGACATTACTACTTTGCGTTAACATAATGGTTGAGATCACCAAGATGATAAAAAAAAATCTATGAGGAAGCAAAAATGACTGAAGCGGTTTTAGTCTCTAACATGGTCACTATTGTTATTTTATTGATCATTGTATCCATATCGGCAATCATATTAAAAAGGCTAAAGTTTTCATATACCATAGGCTTGGTAGTGATAGGTATGATTATCAGTATTTTCAGCCATTGGGGGCCGATAGAGCCTATTTTTAATATTTATAACATCGTACTATCTTCAGACATAATTTTATATATTCTGCTGCCCTCCTTAGTTTTTCAGGCTGCTCTCACTATCGATAGCCGCCTGCTAATTAAAAATCTCACTCCCATTATGGCGTTAGCTCTTCCTGGTCTCTGTATTTCTACTGTTATTATAGGGTGGATTGTTTCTGCTTTCACACCTTTAAGCTTAGAATTTGGGCTTCTCTTTGGAGCCTTAATATCCGCTACTGACCCTGTAGCCGTCATCCAAATTTTCAGGGAAATTCGTACTCCTCGCCGCCTAACAATGTTGGTCGATGGAGAGAGCCTTTTCAACGACGCTAGTGCTATTGTAGTTTTTAGCTTGGTACTTTCTTTTATTTCCTTTGCCCCTCATCCGAGCATTATGTTTTCTATCACGTATTGGACAGGCCGCTTTTTATACGTCTTTTTAGGAGGAACAACGGTTGGTATAATAATGGCTATGCTAAGCATTTTGCTGATTAATAAAGCTAAGCGAGAGCCTCTTATTCAAATCACTACTACTACCGTGCTAGCCTATATAACTTTTATCACAGCAGAATATTACTTACATGTTTCTGGGATCATGGCTGTTTTAAGTGCTGGAATCACTATCAACTGGTATTCCACACATTATTTAACTCATAAAATAAGGGAGTATACTCATAACTTCTGGGAATTCCTTTCTTTTGTAGCCAACAGTATGATCTTCTTGCTGCTAGGGATCACAGAGATCAATTTTCTGGTCAACAACTCCCATACATCAAAATTATTATATTATGCAGTAATAGCTATTATCAGTATTACCTTTGCTCGAGCGGTTATCATCTACCTTTTTATGCCTATCGTCAAAGGAGTACTTAAATTTCCACATATAAGCAACAGATATAAGCATATCATTTTCTGGGGAGGGCTACGAGGAGCTATTCCATTGGCGTTATCTTTTAGCTTAGACCCTGCTTTAGAACATCAACAACTTATTGTGGAACTAACGCTTCTCTTTGTTTTATTTACCTTGTTAGTCCAAGGAACGACCCTGAGAAGGCTCATCCATATCCTTAAGTTTGATAAAAAAGAAATTACCGATGAAGTCAAAAAAGTCGAAGCCAAGCTCTTCACCAAAGAAGTTGCCAAGCGCCGCCTTTATGAAATGTATAGAGCCAAATATTTCAAACCAGAATTAATCGCACAAATCCAAAAAGATTATGATAAAAAGCTCGAAAGCTTAGAACAAAAGCTCCGATATTACTACGAGCACCCTGATTTCACTGAAGATAAAATAAAAATGCTCTTATGGAATAATGCCATCGCTAGCGAAAAACATATTTATACTCAGCTCTTCGAGCAAGGAATAATTTCTATTCCAGTGATCGAAGAACTTATTCTTAATATGGAAATCGCCCAAGATAGCCTCCATCACGGAAAATACCCTAAGCTTTTTGTGCTCCACGTCCCACTAGAAATCACTGTTAAGGCTTTTATCGGCAAAACTCTCAACTATTTTATGAGTGATAGTGCTTTTGTTCACCGCTTAATACAACAAGCTTATATTGCAAAATACGAAATCTCTACAGCTTTGGTAATCTCATGCCAATATGTAGCGCCAATAGTTAGAGAGTGGGGGGCCCTATATAAAATCCCTTCTAATATAACTGAAGAATGCGTGGAATTCTACCAAAAGCGCCGCGAACATGCCCGCGATTTCCTCAATTCAATGGCGGAAGAAGACGTCCCTACCAGTTGCCGCGAAGGAAAGATCATTCTAGCAGCTATCAATGCTGAATATGATGAATTAGAAAATCTCGACAAAGACCGAAGGATTTCCCCTAAAATTCATGAAGAACTAAAAAGTGAGTTAGAGGAAACTCTCGACAAGTATAAAGAAAAAATTAAAGCCTCTGCTTATGAAATTTCTTCCTAATACGCTAGCGCCAATTAAAATATAAAGGGCAAGGGGTGCCGATTGTATAGTTATTTTTAATGAAGGGCATAATTTGTGGAGAAAGATCGCAGTCTGTCCCTTAGGCGCAAGAGAGCTTTACTATGAATTTGTGAAATCCTAGCCGATGTTAGCTCCATAACCTCTGCGATTTCTTTGACCATCAGTTTATCATAGTAATAAAGCACCATAACCTGGCGCTCCTGCTGAGGAAGGTCTTCAATGGCTTTACGGAGGATCTGTGCTAATTCTTTTTTTTCTGCTTTTTGGTCGCTTGACAAGCTTTTAATGTCGGGAATTCTTTCTGCAGTAGAAAGAGTATCATCACCATCGCCAGATTTTTCATCTAAAGAAATCATTATAGCAGGCCTAATTCTTATGAGGCGCTCTTCAAGCTGCTTTATAGTGATTCCAAGATGCTGAGCTAATTCACTGTCGAAAGGCTCTCGTTTTAGTTTTGCTCGTAAGTGCTTTTGGGCCTCGGAGATTTTATTAGCCAGTTGGTGAACAGAGCGAGGCACCCAGTCTAAAGCTCGCAATTCATCGATAATAGCGCCTTTAATGCGTAGTATAGCATAGCTTTCGAATTTAGCTTTTTTTTGAGGGTCATAATTTTCGACAGCCTTAATAAGCCCCATAACTCCCGAAGAGTATAGATCTTCAAGGCGTATATGAGAAGGCAGTGTCCCCCCTATCCTGCCAGCGGAATATTTTACTAAATGGAGATAATTAGTAATCAAGTGATCTCTAAGCCCTTTAGCATTAGTCCGCCAATATTCTGACCACAATTTTGCAAGAGCTTTTTTATCCAAAACGTCTTTCATATCTCTCTTAGCCTTTCCTCTTTGGATATAAGAGCTTAGTAAAAACATTATTATTAATAAACAGTATTTTAGCAAACCTTAACCTAGGATGCTCCCCTAATTTAGATGCAGCCTACTCTAGAATGAGATTAGGGGGACACCACGGGTTTAAAGATCTTAAGGGCTTGCTACCAAGGAGCATTTATTATATAATTACTAAGCTATTAAATCGGTAGATATCAACAACTTACAACTATGCAGCGAAATTTAAAGCTTCTTATCGCCTATGATGGAACTGGCTACCAAGGATGGCAGTCCAATGGTCGCAATCCTTCTATCGAAGCAACGCTCCAAAGAGTGTTAGAGCGGCTCCTGCAAGAACCTTTATCTTTACAAGCTGCTAGCCGGACCGATGCTGGGGTACATGCTGCGGGGCAGGTAGTAAACATCAAAACCTCTACTAAGCGCTCTACAGAAAAGCTGCTTATTGGCATTAATGCTCTCCTTCCCTTAAGCATACGATGTTTAAAAATCGACGAGATGCCGTGGGAATTCCACCCTACTCTCGATAATATAGGCAAAGAGTATCATTACTATATTTGCAACGGTGTCGTACAGCTCCCTCAACACCGCAACTATTCTTGGCATTATCCTATTCCCCTAGATATTAATGTTATGAGGCGCGCGGCACACCATTTATTGGGGGAAAACAACTTCCGAGCCTTTTGCAACAACCGCAAAGATCTCAAAGAAGATTTTGTCCGCACCATAGATGATCTCCAGGTTATCGCAATCGACTCGCAACGCTTAAAGATTGTTATCGGCGGCAACAACTTCCTTTATCGTATGGCTCGCAATATAGTAGGAACTCTGGTTTATACAGGTGTTGGAAAAATAAACCCAGACGACATACCCCTAATTTTAACAAGCCACCGTCGATGCTCAGCAGGAATAAGCGCGCCAGCCCACGGCTTAACGCTTTATAAGGTTAGATATCTTGCTTAAAAGGTTCTGACCTACTATAACTTAATCTATTAACGCCTGAGGTAATAGATGAAAAAGTTTATCATAGCAGTAGCATTGATATTTACAGTAAGCCTAGCTATTTTGTGGTTACTACCATATTTTAATGGTAATGGCTTCAAATACTTAGGTACCATCGAGGTTACCAAAGTCGATATTCCTGCCCGAATATCTTCGGTAATTGACGAATTATTAGTAGAGGAAGGTGACAAAGTACAAAAGGAACAGCAGCTTATTATCCTAGATGGGCAGGAAGTTAAAATTAAAGCCGAAAAAGCCCATATCGACATGCTTAGAGCCGAATACCTCCATCATACCGATGTTATCTCCGATGAAGATTATGATAAAATTAAAACTGAATACGATATGGCCCAGCTGCACTTGAAATGGGCTGATATTTTCTCGCCCCTGTCAGGAACAGTCTTCAATAAATACCACGAACCAGGAGAATATGTCTATCCCGGCGACAAACTCTTAACCATCGCTAACCTCGACGAGGTTTGGTCCTATATTTATGTTCCCTTCGAAATGCTAGGATATATCAAAAGAGGCCAAGAAGTTAAAGGTATCATCCCTTTCAGTGATGAAAAAACTGCTACTGGCACTATTACTTTTATTAGTGACCAAGCAGAGTTTACGCCCAAAAATGTACAAACCCTCAAGCAGCGCACTAGGCTAGTTTATGAAGTTAAAGTAACCTTCGACAACCATCAGCAGGTATTAAAGCCTGGCATGTCTATAGAAATCGAACTCCCCACCAAACCATGAATTGCTTAGGAATAAAAGTTGAATCGCTAAAAAAAAATTTCGCTAAGAATGTGGCATTAGATAAGATTAGTCTCGATTTCAGACCCAATACTACTCACGGTATCATCGGCCCCGAAGGCGCAGGCAAGACTACCCTTCTCCGACTATTAGCCGGCCTCCTTACCCCTCAGGAAGGTTCTATCACCTATCACTATGGTGATAAGAAGGCAACTTTTGATGACATCCGTTCTTCCCTAGGCTATATGCCTCAAGAACAGTCGCTTTATCCTGATCTTTCAATCTCTGAACACTTGGATTTTTTTCGTGACCTGTACCAGATCCCTACCAAAAGCTATCGCCTGAAACGGCAGCAGCTCTTAGAAATCACCCAATTGCAGCCTTTCGAAGAACGTCAGGTTGGTAATTTATCAGGGGGGATGTATAAAAAGGTAGGACTAATGTGCGCCTTGCTTTCTTCTCCTAAGCTTCTACTATTGGATGAGCCAACTAATGGTATCGACCCTCTAAGCCGCCGCGACTTTTGGAAAATGCTTCATAATTTAGATGACCTACTAGTAATTGTCACCACCTCCTATATGGACGAAGCCGAACGCTGTAATACCGCCCACCTTATTCAAGATGGCCACCTTATAGCTAGTGGAGAACCTAAAACCCTTCTTCGAGAGGAAGATGTTGATAATTTCGATGCTTTCTTCCTCAAAAAAACCGGGGGTCTCTAAAATGATCGATGCTCAGCACCTTACAATGTATTTTGGTGATTTCCGCGCCGTCAATGACGTGACCTTCCAAGTGTCTGCAGGAGAAATTTTTGGTCTTCTAGGCGCTAACGGTGCTGGAAAAACTACCACCATAAGGATCATGTGTGGATTGCTAGAACCCAGCTCAGGCACTGTCAATATCAATGGTATCGATGTTAAGACAGCCCCTCAAAAGATCAAAGAGCAAATAGGTTATATGTCACAATTGTTTACTCTTTATAGCGATCTTACTGTCGAAGAAAATTTAGCCTTCACCGCAGGGTTGCGCAAGATGCCCAACAATCTTTTCCAACGACGCAAAAAAGAATTACTGGAGTTAATAGGCTTCGACGTAGCTTTAAATTCTTTGGTAAGAGACCTTCCTGGAGGTACCCGGCAACATATTTCGTTGGCAGCATCAGTTTTACACGATCCTCCGGTCGTCTTTCTAGACGAACCTACCGCTGGAGTAACACCTGCAGCACGAGCCAATTTTTGGAGTTTAATAAAACGCCTGGTAAAAGCTAACAAAGCTATCGTAGTCACTACTCACTATCTCGATGAAGCTGAAAACTGCGATCGAGTAGCTTTGATGAATAAAGGCAATTTGGCAGCCATCGACACTCCTCAAAATCTTAAAAATGAAACTTTCCCCAACGGTGTTTATGAGCTTACCCCTTATAATGAACCTTCTCGCCAGCTTATCGAATGGCTTCAAAAGCAACACCACATATGTTCACTACAGCCTTACGGATTGCGCTATCATGTTTTTGTTTATGACGACCTAGGATGGCAAGAGCTGCAACCTAAGCTTCAGCAGCATTTCCAGATCACACCTAAAAAGCCTTCACTAGAAGATGTCTTTATCGAAGTTACGGACAAAGGCCGCCATGAGAAAGCTTAGCTTGCAACGCATCCAAGCCATTATTAGGAAAGAATTTTGGCATATCCTTCGTGACCCTTTTACTTTGGCTCTAGCGATAGGATTGCCTTTGTTTTTTGTTGCTATCTTTGGGACAGCTATTAATTTCGATGTCAGCAATATCAGCATCGCTGTAGAGGACAACGATAATACTACTAGCTCGCGCCAGATCGTCGAAGTTTTTGAAAATACAGGCTTTTTTATTATCGACTATCTCAAGAATATCCCTGATCCAGAAAAAATCCTCAAAGATGGTGAGCATAAAGCTGTCCTAATTATCGAGCCTGACTTTGAAAATGAGCTTGTCAAAGACAAACGCAGCCGGGTTCAAATCTTAATCGACGGCTCTGACAATACGACGGCTTCGACAATAGTGCAATATGTAGCAGGAATAGAAAAAGCTGCTAATATCAAAATCCATCATTATTATACTTCTCCTACGATAGATATAAAGTCCCGATTTCTCTATAACCCTGAATTGCAAAGCAAAAATTTCATCGTCCCTGGGTTGTCAGCAGCTGTGCTGGCGATCATATCAATCCTGCTAACAGCTTTAACAATTGCTGGGGAGTGGGAGAAAGGCTCTATGGAGCTCCTCCTTTCTACACCAATAAGACCCTTAGAGCTTATTATAGGTAAAATTACCCCCTACACTTTGATAGGGCTGCTGGGGATCTTCTTAATATATATCCTATCACGAACAGTTTTCAGCTTGCCTTTTTTAGGCAGTCACCTAGTTTTTTTAGCGGCTAGCTTACTCTTTTTAACTGCCTACCTCGCCCAAGGGATTCTAATATCAACCATCGTACGTCAGCAACAACTGGCTATGCAATTTGCTATCGTCACCGGGTTATTACCTTCTTTATTACTTTCTGGATTTGTTTTTCCTATTAGCAATATGCCACTATTTTTTCAACACTTCACTTCCCTTCTACCGGCTAAATGGTATATCATTATCAGCCGCGGACTCTTTTTGCGAGGTACGTCTTTAATTGATTTAGCCACCCCTTTCTGGGCTTTGATAGCTCTCAACATCATTCTTGTATCGCTATCGCTAAAAAATTTTAAAAAAGATCTAGAGCCATGAACAATACATTGCTAGCTTTCCTGAAAAAGGAATTTACCCAAGCTTTCCGTGATCCTAGGATGATCGTCATCCTTTTTCTTATACCGATCTTCCAGCTCGTAGTTTTTGGGATCGCCATCTCTACTGAAGTTAAGAATATTCGCCTACAATGTTTTTACCCCCCCCATGATACAGCAAGTCAAACTTTAGAACGTAAAGCTTATGGCTCTGGGTGGTTTATCCCCGCTGAGCAAGGTGACAACCTTACTCCGTATCAATTGATCGAAAGTGATAAGGCTGATGCTGTTATCGTAGCTCCCGAGGGTGGACTGACACAAGCAATAGTAAGAGGTGCTGGTGAACTCCAACTCCTCATCAACGCCTCTAACATCCTATACGCTAGAGGTATCGACAACTATGTTCAAGCTCTTGCTGCAGAAACAGGCAACACAGCCCTTATGCCTATAAGCTTTGCTAATAGGGTGCTCTATAACCCTAACCTAGAAAGCCCTATATATATGATTCCTGGAATTTTATGTATGATAGCATGCATTTTAACCGTAATGCTAACAAGTATATCTATCACAAAAGAAAAAGAGGTGGGCACTTTCGAGCTCCTTATCGCTTCCCCTATAAAGACCTGGGAAATCCTCTTGGGTAAAACTTTGCCATAT
This sequence comes from Chlamydiota bacterium, assembly GCA_051744985.1. Classification (GTDB taxonomy): domain Bacteria; phylum Chlamydiota; class Chlamydiia; order Chlamydiales; family JABHNK01; genus JBNJDP01. Next base: position 8,266 of record JBNJDP010000033.1, read on the forward strand.
TACATCTTTGGGTTGATGAGCATGGTTTTAATCGTCTTGGCGGGATTTTTTATTTTTGGAGTACCCCTAAGAGGTTCTATAGGAGCCTTAAGCATTTCTGCACTTTTTTTCATTGCCACAACAACCTGTATAGGGCTGTTAATCTCAACTTTCTGCCGTACTCAACAGCAAGCAATGATGTCGGGTTTCCTCTTTCTTTTCCCTGCGATCATGCTATCGGGGATCATCTCGCCTCTCAAGAATATGCCTTACGTCCTTCAGCTGATATCTTACATCAATCCCTTAGCCTATTTTGCTTCGCTCGTAAGGTTGATAATGCTAAAAGGTGACAACTTTTTATTAGTCACTAAGTATACAATCATTCTTATGCTGATAGCTTTAACGACTATCAGCATAAGCGTCAAGAGATTTAAGATGTCTTTAGAATGATGCTAGAGGGATATTTCAACAGTCTTAGTGGTTACTCCTTCCAACGCCTCAAGCTTACTAGCTAGCTCTTGACGTTTTTCTTGTTCACCGACGAGCTCGAGGATAATCAACCCGCTGTCCGAGCATTCATCCATAACACCATCATGAATACCAAGGCGTGTTTTTATAATACACCCACTTTCAGTAAGAATTTTCTGTACCGTAACGGCTTCTTTTCTTCTCTTATCTAATAAGATTATTAACAGCGCTTTATCCATAAATCCCCTCCTATTGATCGGTTAATTTTATAAAGACAGAGTTTTTAGCACTCCATCGCTGATAAGCATAATATATCAAAGCTACCAATCCTGCCAAGGCCCAAATCACTAAGCGCGGCAAAGTAAATAAAGGTAAAGAGGGCATGTTAGGTCTTTGCATAAAGCGTTTTCCCAGAGGCCATATCAAGCGTTTGGGTACTCCCCTCAGATTGTCTTCGGGGATAAAACCAAATTCTCGACAATCATAACTTTGGGCATAGTTATCGCCCAGCCCCAAGTACATCTTGTCAGGAACTTGCAGACCATGAGCCTTAATAAAATCGACATCGATCTTGCCGTCTTTTAAAGGGGGGCCATGATCAACAAAAGGTCTATAAGGTTTAGAGCGAGGAGCGCGAGCTTCTCTTTGATGTTCATACTTCTGAAAAGCTTGCATAGTTGGATCTTGTTTATCGATGACTGGTGCGCCCATAAGATAAAGGTCCCCCTCTCTATAATAAGCAAAGCGCGACGGATAAACAGGCTGCTCCTTCATGATAGGAGAGTAAAAAGAATACATGTCGACACCTAGATTAAACATGCGCTGAACATTTTGTGGTGAATGATCATACAAAGGGTGATCAGATGATAAAGGTTTTAAAATCCCGCCCCAACCTACGCGATAGCCTGTACCATAATAAAACTCATAGCGGCCATTAGGGATATTTGGAAATTTGGGGCTGAAATTAGAAAACGTGATACCTTCAGCACGATAAGGGGCAGCTAATTGGTTACGAACAACAAAGCGGGTAGTATAGAGGTTATTCATAATAGCATCGAGGTGACGCTGTTGTAGAGGCACCAAAGTTTTATAAGGAGTTAAATCAAACTTTATTTTTGAAGAATATTGGCGAGAAAGACGAGGCTCGGGATAATCAAGGCCGGGGTTATGGCGCAACTCAAGGTAAAGAAGACCTTCCTCAAAATCCTCAGGATCAAAATCTGTGTATTGATCGACCTCTTCACGAGTCAACAGGCGTGCCATAGCAAAGTTTTTTATCCCCCAAAAGTCCCCATAAGACTTAAGCTGCTGCTCTTCTGAAGGCTGAAACCATCGAGAACCATCATAAAGCTCTGAGCGCAGCTTACCATTACTCAAAAGGCTAACTTTCCCTACAGGGCGATTAAAATGGGAGAAGGTAGTGGTAATCATCCCCTGGTTAACATTAGTCGACGCTTGTCCCTCAAAGCGAGCAAAAGGCACATGGTCAATTTTTTCCAGTCCGGGGGTTTTCCGCAGCTCTAGAAGGTCATTACCTTTATGGTCGATTCCATAGATCTCTCCTCCATAAAAATATAGGGTATCTCCTGGCTTAGCTATCAAACGCTTAATATAACGCTTTTTACCAGGGAAGAGCATAAAGTACTTGGTATCAGGATCCGACAAACCCATATCCTCTACCGTAAAGGTTACCACGCTCATCCTTTCCACTAAGTCAGGATCAAAATAAAAATGATCGGGAGTGCAGGGAACATTAACACCAAAATCCGTCTTCGACACCACTAAGTAATCCATCTCTTTAAGGGTAGGCCGCATAGAACCTGTAGGAATGGTATAGGGCTCAAACCACACCTGTCGCACTACAGTAGCAACCACCAAAGCAAATATTAACGCTACTACTAACTCCCCTACATGTTCCCACAGTTTTTTGGGGATATTATCTTTCACAAAAGCTGTCAACTTACGCGCATAATAGTCTGCTTGCGATCGATCTTCGGATTTAATAGCCTTGTCAAGCTGCTCAAGGTCGTGCTCTAAAATGGCAACTTCCGAAGGGGGTAATTTCTTATATTTACGGCGGTAGACACCATTAATATGGCGAAAAACTTGCCGCGAGCGTCTAAGGGAGTATAACCTAGCCATTATTATTCCTTTCTATAGATTGCTTTTTACGAGATATTCTAAAGATCTCCTGATAAACTTCTTTTACATCTGAGCCATCAATTTTTGATAAGATATCTTCTTCTCTATGCTTATCACGGATTGCGTTTTTATAAGATTGCGCTGATGCTGCCACCTCAAAACGCTGCTGCAAGAGACTTATAATTTGTTCGTCTAGCTTATCGATGACAGATCTAATTTCTTCTAAAGACATCTTCAATTTTTATCCTCTACCAAAAAAAGCTTATCATTGCGACGCACTTTATTATCTACAGCTATAGTAATAATATCTCCTTTACCTACAGCATTCGATTCTCCGTCGGAGGTGCGGAGATTTTCTACTATACTATAGACAACGCCTGTGGTTGGTCCACTAACCATGATCTTATCACCAATATTAAGACCATCGTTTTCAAGCTTAAATTCTGCTACTCTGATATTATTGAAGTAATTAGTAACCTTTCCCAGGTAAGTTTTGCGCTGGGTAGCTTGAGAACCATAAGATGCACTCCATTCTCCAAGCGGCTTACCTAGATAGTAGCCCCCCTGCCAAAAGCCACGATTATAAACCTTTGAAAGCTCTGCTTTCCACTCTTCGATTTTATCTATGGTATAGGAGCCTGCGGCAATAGCTTCGACAGCCCGGCGATAAACATTAACAACCTGATAAACATACTCCGCTTTACGTCCGCGCCCTTCGATCTTTAATACGGAAACCCCTGCTGATAAAAGCTGATCCAAGCACCCTATAGTACATAAATCCTTTGGAGACATCACATAGTTATTATCGACAACCAGCTCATCACCTGTATCTTCGTCAGTAACATGATAACGCCGCCGGCAAGCTTGCAGGCAAGCCCCCCTATTAGCTGACATATTATATTGTGCTAAGCTCATATAGCATTTGCCGGAGATGGCCACGCATAAGGCACCATGAACGAAAGCTTCAACTTTTACTTTATGACCGCTAGGGCCGCAGATATTTTCTTTTTCTATAGCTTGGCAGATAGATGTGATCTGATCTAAGGTCAGCTCCCTAGCCAAAACCACTACATCAGCATAGCGTGAGTAGAACTTAACGGCTGCGATATTGCCAATATTTAGCTGAGTAGAAATATGAACTTCTAGGCCAATAGAATTAGCATATTCTATAACGGCCATATCACTAGCGATAACGGCGGAAACCCCTGCACGCTTAGCAGCATCGCATGCTTGCCGCATAGCTTCTAAATCTTTATCATAAACGACAATATTTAAAGTAAGATAAGACTTAACATTATGCTGCCGGCAGCGTTCGGTGATAAGCTGTAGATCCTCTAACGTAAAATTATTAGAAGAACGCGACCGCATATTAAGGTTACCTACGCCAAAATATATGGAATCTGCGCCTGCCTGTATAGCTGCTTCCAAAGCTTCCCAGGAGCCTGCCGGTGCCATAATCTCAATATCAGTCATCATTATCTCCGCAATAAAATATGGAAGCAGTATTTATACCATAATATAAGCTGAATATGCCACCTTTTAGTAACTGATGTACACCCTATGGTTGCAGCCTAATTTTTAGCTAAGCGCTGTAGATGAAGTTGCAACAGCAGGTTAAAAGCTTGAATTCATAACTTTCAAAAAGTCTTTCAGCACTTGTTTAGGTCTTGAGAAGTTTTAATTTGCCCTTCATCACGCAGCTTTTGTCGATAACAAGAATAGCATACCGGCAAATACTTCTCTTCAGCCCCGAGGTCGACTACGGGCCCGCGAAAAGTAGGTTTTCCGTTGCTAAACTTGAGGTTAACGGTAGCTTTTTTCTGACAATAAAAGCAGGTCGTCCTTATTTCCTCAAAACAATCGGCCACCTCCATCAAGCGCTTCGAACCTTCAAAAAAATGTGAGCGAAAGTCATTGCGCAGCCCATAACAAATTACTGGGATATTGTGATCGAGAGAGAGATCTCTGAGCTGATCGATATGGCTGGTAGATAAAAACTGAACTTCATCAACTAAAACCGCATCGATACCATCATAATCTATTGACGAAAGATCGGTATCTTCCTCGACCATAATATCGGCTTCCTTTTGAAGGCCCGCACGCGATTTGATAGTCTCTTTACCAAAACGGTCATCCAAAGCAGGCTTTATCAACAAAACACTTTTACTTTGTAGTTTGTAGCTATGAGCAACAGCTAATAGGTTAAGGGTTTTAGCGCTGCCAACGACGCCGTATTTAAAATAAAGCTTTGCCATGGGTTACCTCATATGTTTCTTGAAAAGATTAGGTTATCTGCAGTATTTCTTTCAATGATATAAAAAAGGGAAACCCTTCAATGAACGATGACCGTCGCAGACTTTTTCTAGCTTTTGAAGTTCAGGCTCCTTGGCCTATCCAATTCCCTGAAGGAAGGCTATTGGCCAGTGAATCCCGCCACCTTACGCTTATCTTTTTAAATAAGGCCAACCTCTCCAAGACCATTAGCCTCCTGAACAACTTTCCTGCCCCAAGTTGGCCATTAGGTCTTACAGGCATCTTCGACCGACCTCTTTTTCTACCTCCTCGCCACCCTCGGGTTGCCGCTTGGCACGTAACGTTTTTCGATGACCAATCTCCTAATTTGATAGACTATTACTATTTATTATTAAATTGGTTTAAAAGCCATCAATATGACCTTAAGGAATACCCATTGTTGCCCCATGTTACAATAGCTCGTAAGCCTTTTAATATCACAAACTGGGAATCAGCATTTCATCGTTTGCCTATGATGGTCACCGACCTTCACCTCTACGAGAGTATGGGAAACTTAAAGTATCTTCCCCGGTGGACTTATCATCTGCCGGCTCCTTTTAAAATTACAGGCGATAATATCATCGTTTATGGAAGCTCCGTTGGACAGCTTTATCGCCATGCTCTGATAGCTTTGGCTTTTAAAAAACCTGTCATCACTTCCAAGATTCTAGCATTTGATACTCCTCCTAAAGACTTTGACGAACTTGAAGCATCTCTCGAAAGTTTCTTGGCTAAAGCTTGCTTGGAAAAAGCTACTATCAACCTCAGCCCCTCACCCTTAACACAATCAGAAGTAATGGAAATTATTATCAGTCTATGATTCTTGCCGGGATAAACGCTGTTCCTGCCACTTACGTAAAGGAAATGGATGGTAAATATCTTTCCACACAAAAATATCTTTCCATGAAGCGAAAACGCGCTCTTTTTCACCTGTTCGAGGGTTAAAAATTCCTTTCCTACCACCGCAAGTGATAATAAATAAAAGATTGCAAATTCCGAAAGCAGACCATTTTAAAGGTTGCCATACCCACTTCATTAAAGAAGGAGTTTTATCATCAACCTTATTCAAAAGCCTATTGATACTAGCCGGCAAAAGCATTTCATGGAGCTTGACAGTAGGCTTCACATCCTCTCCCACCAACGATAAAATTTCACTCACCCACGCCGTGCAATTTTTATTGGTAAAATTAAAAAGCATGTTATGGCGACTACTCTGCATATGATGAATATGATTGAAAACCTTATCGAACTGGTCTTCAGTTATCGACAGTGGCAGAACAGTTCTATTTTCAGGCTTTTTAGAAGGCACCCACTCCGTCACATCGGTATTAACCATTTTAGCTTTGACGGTTTCAGCAATCTTAGCATAACCACAATTGACTCCATCGAGAGGGAAAAACTTTTGATCAGGAAAGAAGCCTACACTATAAACTTCTCCGCTAGGCTTAATGAGCCTTATCCAAGAATGACTGCCCGCCAACACTGCTTTATGAGGGTCACTTTCTGTTACCACCTCCAAAACAGGAGTTTCAGGGCACTCTGCAGGTTCCAGAATCCGATAAGGCTGCAACTCTTGCCAATTTACGGGGTCATGCTCGACAAAGCCTTCTTGATGATAGTATAACGGCTTATTGTCTTCTTGAGAAACTATCTCTCCTTTATCGTTGAGCGAATATATTGCCTGAAATTCACTGCAAGAAAGTTTTTCTCCCTTCACGATAACTTCAGGCTGATCATTAGCTTCAAAAAGAGAATGTCCATAAAGCTGAAGGTGTTTATGAGTAAAAGATTTGAGAATCATATCACAGAAAGCAGGATATTTTACAGCCATCGCTAAGTCTTGACCTTCGGTTGTCAACTTTGCAGAGACCCATTTTTCGGCCAAACGCCTCGCTTCAGGAGTATAATATAGCTTATCAAGAGGTTTAGAAGACGATTGCTGACTAATTAAAAGCTCAGCAGATGCTAGGCGACGGTCCATCTCTACTATCTTCTGTCTCGATTTAGTTCTTCTTCTATTAGAAACATCTCCTAAATATTGGTGAGCAGCCTTTATAACAGTTCTGTTAGATAAACTATCACAAGGACAACGTTGAATGCTGGCTATAGCTTTATTAAAGGCTTCCAAAACTTTAGGGTCAAGGGCTCCATATTTGACGCTCCTTCCTTCTAAGACCGCTATTGGCTGGGATTTTTGAAGCCTCGCTCCCTTTTCAGGAAGCTCTTGGACCCAAAGGGGTTTAGAAAAAGCTATTGCATTTACGCTCATGAGGCCACCGCCATTGTTGGAAGTTTACGATGATATTTCTTTTCTCCTCGCTTCTTATCAATATCAAGATACAGCTTATGACTGCGCTGCCACTGACGTAAAGCATAGGGAGTATAACACTTTTCAAGCTTAAACACATCTTTGAAAGTCCCAATAAACCTTTGCTTGCGGTTGGTTTTTTTATTAACTTCACCGCGATAAGCCCCGAAAAATGCCAACATAATCAAATTCCGGCTTCCAAACATGACCAACCTTATAGGAGAACACAATCTTTTTAACCATAGAGGCATCTTACGTCCCAACCAATTCAAAGCTCTTGAAAACTTACTAGGTAAAATAAGCTCATGAATATTAGAGCGGGCTTGAACACTAACACCCACCTGCCCTAACAAGTTAGCAACCCAAGCTGTACAATTACCGTTGACAAAGTTAAAAAGCTTGTCATGCTGCGTATTCTGCATTTTTTCGATATAAGTAATAAGCTGCTGGAACTGCTGAGGAGTAATCTCTATCGGCAGCTCTGTTCTCGAATCTTGATGAGAAGGCTGTAGCCATTCTGTTATATCAGTATTCATAATTTTTCCAGGAACTGTCTCGCATAACAAATGAACTTTAGAGAAATCACAACCTTCAAAAGGAAAAAAACCAGCAACATCAGGAGCGTAACCTACACTATAAACCTCACCTTGGGGATTAATTAAACGTACCCAAGCATGATACCCCAAAAGTCCGGGCTTATCTTTAGGACATTCTGTCACGACCTCTAAAATATGGTTGGAAGGACGCTGCTCAGGAGGTAAAACCTTAAAAGGTTCCAAAGTTTTCCACTTGGTAATATCATGCTCAACAAACCCTTGCTGATGGTATTCAAGAGGAGTTTTATTATCTCTATTAACAATTCCCCCCCGCTCGTTGAGCATATACTTTTCATAAAACTGTTTCCAAGACAATTCTTGCCCGTCCACTTTAATATGGGGCTCTCCTTGCTCAAAACTAATCTCATGTCCAAAATAGTTGAGGTGTTTATGGGCATGAGAGCCTAAAATCATATCGCATAATTGAGGGTACTGGGAGGCAATTTTTCTGCTTTCTTCTTCGGGACCACCATGCTTAGCAATCCAACGTTTAGCCTTTTCTTGGGCCTCGGGCGTAATATAACCATCTATTCCTGCTTCTCTTTTTCCCAGAACACATTCCGCCGCTATCAAATTTCTCTCTAGTTCTATTATCTTTTCCCGTAAATCCTTATTCTTAATATTATGATGTCTTTCTAGATAGAATCGTCCCTTTTTCAATAATTGATCATTCTCTTCACTTTTAATAGGATCATCTTGAATTTTAACAAAAGATTCCCTAAAGGCTGCTATAACCCTTGAATCAAGAGCACTGAGAGGTCTAAGGCTATTATGATCATCTCTAACATAAACATGCTGAGAACTAATAGACTCCGGATTAATTACCTTAAGAATCTCTGGGGTAACATCTTGTGGCTTTAAAAAATTAGCGTCTACTTTCAAAACAACACCAAGTTTTTTTATTATTAAGTCATAATTATAACACAATATTTTAAAGAAAATATTAATATTGGAAAAGTTATACCTTTCATCAAGAAAACAACCCACCAGATAAAGGGTTACCCCATATCCATCGTCGTGAATTCCTTATTTTGATTATTCTGTAATAACTAGTTGGAAGTCTGAACCTATCCGTAAATCAACTTATCGCCCCACATCAGTATGATCGCGACCTGCAAAAAACCTTCCCAGTACTTTGTCTTTCTCTCCCATCTTATATTGAGTCGCCTAAATTTTCTCTGCATCCACGCAAAAAACATTCAACTTTCCATCTATACTTCGATGAAGGTACCTTGGGTTTTTGGCCTTTCTAAATCCTCTTCGGAATAACTGGTCGGATGCCTTTTTGTCGTAAAAATAACCGAAGGACCTTTTAACTATATCCCTTGTCTGCATGCAAGTCTTTTGCACATCATTTAATCCTGTAAATTTACCTCTCATCTCTTTCTCCATTAAGGTTAAAAGAGTGATTATATACTTAATTTATGTATTTAAGGATAGGTTCGCAGGTTAAAGGGGTGCGGAATATGTGGTAAACCGTTTTCAAAAATCTATTGATACTAGATCATAACAAAGGCGCCTGGGTTTCAATCGGAAAACTCCAAATGGAAAGACACTCTATTTTGGTCACCCAAGAATGATGGGCTATAATGGTCCATATCTATAAGGGCTTGAAAATCCAGTCTGGCTCCCAGCTGGATACCTGGAGAAATGCGCTCTACTAAGGTTACATCGCCTTTACTACCAACCTCTTGAGGACCAGTAGATTGCCCCAAAGAAATATTTTGGGCTTCGATAATCAAAGCTAA
>JBNJDP010000034.1:0-16929 GCA_051744985.1 Chlamydiota bacterium
ATGCCAAATAAACGATTTAAAGCAGCAATGGATCATACATACCTAGAGACAGTACTGAAGGCAGCATGATGTCAACAAAATTTAGATGAAATCGCCCTGGCTGCCATAAAGGCTCACTACCAAAGCTAATTAAAGTTAAAAAGATCCGATACTAAAACAATTATCAAATGTAAAGGTATTATATATATATCTTTATGAGATCATTTACAGACCGTTTTTAAAACTGCGATTACACACACATTTGGCTTGATAAAAATTGAAATAATATAGATACTCTCAAAAATAGAAAAAAAGACCCTATATATTGTTCTAAAACATAAAAACGTCTCCTTATTTTTGTTTGGGAAAAGTTAATAAAGATTGAATCAAGTTATAACAACAGACATTGAATCAATCCAAAGGATGGGTGAAAATTTTTATAAAGAACATTTTTTTGAAAACACGAAACAAATCAAAGAGGTATATTAAATGGGAGCACTAGTACAAGATTCAGCGACTACAACACAAGAGCTTCAGGAAGTTATCGATCAGGCTATGCAAAAGATTGGTGGCAAACAAGAAAACGTTATTTGTAAATACTTGCCTGTAGATGGCGGAGGTTACATGCATCATTTTACGTTCAGAAAGATGAAAAGCGAAGAACCTCAGGAATTACAAAAAGTAATCGAAAAAAAGATATTAACCTCTAACAGCCCTGCTAAAATCCCCCCCAAGCGACGCGCACCTCGCGGATCACGTAAGCGTCTCGACCAATTTTCTCTCTCTCGTAAAGAGCGCAATAGAATGATTCAATTAGCACGTGCTGCTGGAGAGCAAGAGCTCGTAACGAAGCTGTTACCAAAGCGATCATTAGCATCAATTAAGAAGGAATTACAATCCTCTATTCGCAAGGGTAAAGTCGAACAAGAATTATGGGATAGCTACGTTGAAGCCGTCCAAGGCCCTATGGCTAGTGATAAGAACGCCGCCATGGGATTTTCCAACTTCAATTTCCCTATGCCCAATTCGCCTTTCACCAATAATTAATTATTCTCTTGCCTAAGATCTTACGATTTTAATAACCTCCAATTTTTGGAGGTTATTTTTTTATGTTTAAAAATCGACAAGATCTGGCCCTTGGCACCAAAACAGTTGTTATCACCCTTTTAGGGAATTTATTTTTATGCATCATAAAAATTATCGGCGGAGGAATAACTCATAGCCAAGCACTAATAGCCGACGGCCTTCACTCTCTCTCCGACCTTTTAAGCGATATATTGGTAGGATTAGCGTTTATTTTAGGACGCAAACCTCGCGATGCAAACCATCCCTATGGCCATGGGAAGATAGAAACCCTATTAGCATGGTTGCTAGGGTTAACATTAGTTTTTATTGGAATAAGTCTTATATATAAAAACCTTACCAAACTCTCTGCCCCCCATTCTATTTATGGGTTAGGAGCTTTTATAATAGCATCTTTTTCCTATCTCGCCAAGGAAGGTTTATACCGCTATAATTTAAAGGTTGGCAGACAAACACATTCTCAAGCTTTAATAGCTAACGCCCTCCACCACCGCAGTGATGCCTTTTCATCGTTGGCAGTTTTGATAGGCATCTTATTGACTTACATGGGGTGGGAAATATTCGATCTCATAGCATCGCTGATAGTTAGTATGTTTATCGGCGGAATGGGCATTAAAATTATATATACCTCAGGTAAAGAACTTATAGAAACCTCTCTAAGTTCTGAGATTTTAAATAAAGTCGAAGAAGCTGCCCTAAAAGTTAAGAAAGTGCGCTCGTGCCATCAAGTTATAGGGCGCAATGTCGGCAACAATATGGTCATAGAGCTCCATATCGTCGTCGACCCTAAAATTACCGTAGATGCTGCCCATGAGGTTTCTCGTAATGTAGAAAATCAGATTAGAAGCATTTTCTCCAATGCTCACAATATTACGGTACATATCGACCCTTACGATGATGAAAAAGAAGATCTCACTACTTAATATCATTCGTCAAAAATATAAAAAAAGGCCGAGAGCAAAACACTCTCGACCTTTGCGCATAGCATAAGAATAGTTACTATTCGACAGTGCTATTGGTTGCTTGGAGCTTGTTATACTTCTTACCAAGAAGGTTAGCAATGAAAAGCCATACTCCCACCACACCAAGAGAAATGATGGTGCCGGAGAACAGTAGGGCTGGAACGTTTTTAGCAAAAGCAGCGGTAATTGTAGATCCGGTACCTTTAGCAGCACGTCCCCCAAAGGATTCAATCCAGCCTTTGGCCTTATAACGAATATCCTTGGTAGTAGGAATGTACATAACTTCCTTAGTAGGATTGTTCAAGGCATAACTAAAGCCTTTAACAGCTATCATAGAACCAAAGAGTGACCACATAATCTGACTGTGGTTAGCTCCTGCAAAGTTAAGCCCTAACAGACCTAGCAGAACAAATCCAATAGTTATAGGATAAACTACTAAGCAGAAGCGCAAGCCGAACTTTCTCATAAAGAAGCTAGTACCTAACAGTGCGAAAAGTAAAGCCATAAAGTTGATACTCATTCCATACTTACCTGTAAACGCAGCATAAAGGTCACGTGTAGGGAAGACATCACGAGCAATCATGTTCATCTGGAATTCCAGCACAGTAGCTATAATTTCATAAACTGTAGAAACTACTAGGATCCCTAAAACATAAGGCTTGGTGAAAATCAGGCGAATACCTTCAAAGAAGCCTGTTTTGGGTTTCTTCTTCCCTGAACTATCTTCTTCAACCTTTTCTTTTTCAGGAGGGATAACCTTCATATAAAGCTTGACGAGGAAAGGCACTGTCAGCACCAAGACGCCTCCTAAAGCTACCAAAGTCGGCACCCCAACCTTTGGAGCGAAATTGGTAACGATAGCAGGACCGGAGATAGTACCTACCTGAATACAGGTTACAATCATAGCATAACCCTTTTTAGCTGATTCAGGCTTAGTAATACTAGCAACAAATGCCCAGAATAATATCATTAGCAAAGAAGAGCTCTCAAAAGTAAAATAGGAGATCCACCCAATAGCTGTACCTGGAAGCCAAGTAAAATATTGATTTAATGGTGAAGTAGGGCTCAAAGAAAATATCTCAGGACGAGCAGTAGCATACCCTAAAAACAAGAATAACGCTGCATATACTGAGCAGATGATGTAAAAAAGAGTATGCTTTTGGAACATATCCACAAGCTTACTATAGATTGAAATAACAATAGCAACTACAACAATCGAAGCCATCTTAGCATAGGGCTGGTATTCCATCCCTACCAAGTCTTGGAAAATAGGATTTTTCATCGACCGCAACATCCAGTAGTTGCCTAAAATAATGGTGATAATCAGCGACAAGAGGCTAAACTTCTTAACCTCTCGAGGAGATAAATCACCCCATAAAGCACGTAAAAAGCCGGGTAACATATATTAAACCTCCAGGTTCATTTTTCTTAAAATTGTGCTTGAAAGATAAGAAATTATAATCCCAAAAAATTTATAAAACAAGAGAAATTTATAAGCCCCGATTACAAGGTCTTTTTTTATGTAGACAATTGCAAAGGTCTCTGCTATTTTCTCCTCTTTATTTTCTTATTTATCGAATTATTAAAGCTTGAAATTACGAGGTTCTGATGGAAAAGCAAAAACGTTGGCAGTTGTACCTAATTATAGCTGTGATAGCGCTTACAATTTATAATATCCTCCCCACTATCATATATTACGCCCAACCGTTAAATAAGCCTATCGATGAGCAGCGCAGCAAGAAAATTTCTCAGCAAATCGTCAAGCGCGTCAATAATCTAGAAGAAGAAGCCCAAGAATGGCTGGGAGCTTTTTGTAAAAACCTAGGATTCAAGGCCGACTCCATCAAGCTTTCAGAGCAAGACCCTGGACTACTAAGGGTAAAATTAAAAAATGAGCATGATGCTAAAATTTTCAAAAGCTACCTCTCCAAAGCAGGAGAGCTTATTCCTTTTGTACCTGCTCAACTCGACCTCGCTAGTGATCAACCTGCTCCTGAAAGTCTAGAAGTCCTAGTAAGTCGACGGATTGGAGTTCATCTAGACTCTCAAGACCTTGATGACTATTTTAGCTTTTCCTTCAAGGAAACTCCTCAAGATCAAATAGCTCCTTTATATCGCAAGGTTATCGATGACCGAGCGGCGACTGTTGTAGCTGCTGTAGCAGGAGTTAGCGATAATGGCCAACTTGTAGAAGGCGCTCTTAACGCTGCTGATGACCAGCTAGTCATGCAAAATATTATGGAAATCGCCGATAATATCGTCGACTTTTCCAACAGCTTTGACACCAAGCACCCTATTAGTAAGCGTTATTATGCTTCCTTTAGCCAAATGGCTACAAAAGATAAAAAAGGTGCCATTGAAGATCTTACACGCAAAATGGAGTACGTCAAAACAGAGATTGACAACCGCCTACAAGAAATTAAAGACGAACAATCCCAGTTGCAAAAAGAAGGGCGCTACCTCGACCCACGCCGAGCCCAGTCATTAGAGATTTACCACTCTCAGCAAGCTACTCTAACAAAAGCTCTCAACATCTTAAAAGGCAATAAAGCTTTTTTTAGTGAGGGATCTTCTCCCCTAACAAGCTCACAAATTATGTCAGCATTGGCCGAGCAAAGCTCTCAAGTTATGAGGCATAGCATCAATATCGGAAAAAACAACACTTTTTTCCGTGAAATCGCTGTCGACTGGGATAATGATAAGATTATCTTCATCCCTCACCGTGATATTGAAGATTTGCGATCTCAGACCGCAACCACAGAACAAGAAGCTTATTACCAAAATCAGATCAACAAGCTAATGATCAAAGAGGTTGCTGATCTTTCCCGTCAACTTGATGAAAATATTACCCCCAGCGGCGAATACTATGCCATCCACCTCAATAATTTGACGGGCAGCACAAGTTTCTTAACAATGAACTTACCAGCAATTGCAGAACAGAAAGTTCAGCAGGTTTATAATAGCATCATAGCTAGCTGGCATCCTGAGCATCCCGACCTAAAGCGTCAAGTTTACCCTATCTGGAACTACGAAGCTTATCAAGAGCTTACTCCTGTGGAAAAACAATTTGGCCTACTTATTGCCGCACCTGTTACTGAAGATCAACATTCTCAGCAACTTAATCCAGGGTCAATATATGTTATCGCTAAAGGATTAGAAGCTGTTATCCAAAAATATCAGCAATTCCCTGAAAGCCCTGAAGCACGCCAATTTGAAGCCGACATCAACAATCTAAAAAGCATCTTGCAAGGTGAAGGTTTTACTGTAGATTTCCCAGGAACTATCTTAGGACAACAGTCGGAATATGCTAACAGTTATATCTTTGAACAAAGCAATTACTATGACAACCTCCTAAAAAGTACTCGCGAAAACTTCAGCGTCCATGGTAACAAACGTTATGCTGTACTAGAATTCACCGACGTTGAACAGCGCCTGCGCGTACGCAATAATATCGCCGACAGTATCCACGAAGACCTTGTAAAATGGCGCGACGAGTATAATTCAGCGCAGGTCAGCCTCGACCCTCAAGCTAAATACTTCGTTCCCCCTCCTACAACAAATGTCATTTGGGACAATGTTAAACTCAGCATAAAAAAATTCTTCCGCGGCGACCAGCGTAAGATCCTAAAATGGGGCCTCGACCTATCGGGAGGCAAAACTGTAGTAATAGGCCTTAAAGATCAAAACAACAGGACTGTTACCAACCCTGAGGATGTCAAGCTTGCCATGAACGAGCTTACTCAGCGTGTAAATAAGATGGGAGTTTCAGAAGTTTCTATCCGCTCTGAGGGAGCCAACATTGTTATGGACTTCCCTGGCTCCCAAGGTCTTTCCGCCAACGAACTTGTCCAAGCGGCAGCGATGTATTTCCATATCGTCAACGAAAAATTCACTCCCCAAAACGAAGCTCTTTCCCAGCATGTCAACAAATTTTTGATGAACGTATGGAACGAAGCTGTCGTAACAAACAGGACCGACATAGAAAGTATCAATGAAATTGCCTGGAAGCATCTCGGAGGAGAATCCGATAGCCACGAGATCAATCCTCGTTCGGAAACCGCTAGGGTTCTCTATGAAAGTGGGTTAAAGCTAGCACCTCCTAGTGACACTTCTAGAACCAATGCTTATAATGACACCATCTCTGCTATTGCCCGTTACCGCGGTGATAACCTCAACGATTGGCGCGGACAGTCTCATCCGTTGATAGTTGTTTTCAACAACTATGCTTTGGAAGGTAGCTTGCTAGATAACGTGCGCACTGCTTACGATCCTGGCGAAGGTAATATCTTGGTTTTCGATGTCCAAAGTTCCTACGGTTCCAAAGAAAAGCAAGGAAATCCTCGTAATGACTTCTATGTTTGGACTTCGCAGTTTGCTCAAGATCGTATTGCCGGAACCCCCAAGGAAGTTTACACCGGTGGTCGCGGATGGAGAATGGCTGTTATCCTTAACGGAGAGGTCGTTAGCGATCCTAGCCTAAAAGCTGCTCTTCGTAATGGAGGAACAATCTCTGGTCATTTCACCCAGCGTGAGATCTCCAACTTGGCTTCCGATCTGAAAGCTGGTTCTTTGAGCTTTACGCCCAAGATTCTCCAAGAGAAAAATATCAGCCCTGAACTAGGCAAACAAGAGCGTGCCCGCGGAGTTGCTTCAGCAATTATCGGCTTGGTACTAGTGATAATGGCAATGGTCAGCGTCTATCGCTTCTCAGGGATTATCGCATCCTTAGCTGTGATCTTCAATATCCTCATCATCTGGGGGGTCCTCCAAAACCTTGACGCAGCTTTGTCATTACCAGGTATTGCTGGTATTATACTCACCATTGGGATGGCCGTTGACGCCAATGTACTAGTCTTTGAGCGTATCAGAGAAGAGTTTTCGGTTTCTGGGCGGATAGCGTCGGCCGTCAATGCTGGTTATCGTAAAGCATTCAGTGCTATCCTTGACTCCAACGTTACTACCATCGTCGCAGCTTTGATTCTTATCCAATTTGATTCAGGACCTATCAAAGGCTTTGCCACCACTTTAATCATTGGTATTGCTTCTTCGATGTTTACAGCTCTTTTTATGACGAGATATTTCTTTTCTCGGTGGGTGCAAGATACCAAAAATAAAGAGCTTAAAATGCGTAAACTCCTTAGCGATACCAAGATAGATTTCATCAGCAAGGCAAAGGTTGTTATCCCCATCTTGGTCACTATTATTGCTGTAGGAACAAGCTTGCTTTACAGCCAGCGCCAAACAATCTTCGGCATGGATTTCACCGGAGGCTATGCCTTAACAGTTGAAATTCAAGAGAATGAGCAGATCACAAACTACCGCTCAGCTGTCTCAGAGGCTTTACATCAAGCAGGACTATCAAGTGGCGAATATCATGTTCGTGAGCTCAACAAACCTAGCCATCTGCGTATACAATTAGCAACAGCTTTAGAGCTCCCAGGACATGCTTTCCATAACATGCCTGCCGAGCTAGAAGATGACAGCTATACCTTCGACTACCAGAAAAATCCACGGATTGTCTGGGTTGCTGAAGCCCTGAAAGATGCTAACCTTAATATCAGCCCCAAGCTGCTTCCCAGCCTAGATCAAGACTGGACAACAATGAGCGGCCAACTTTCTGATACTATGAGAAATAACGCTCTGATGGGACTGGGTTTTGCCTTGATCTGTATTTTAATATATATTACGTTTAGGTTCGAATTTAAATATGCTATAAGTGCTATTGTCTGCTTGGGTCACGATGTTCTTATTACCCTCAGTATTATGGCGATCTTGCATTTCTTGGGTGTTCCGATGCAAATCGATCTCCAAGTTATAGGGGCTCTGATGACTATCATCGGTTACTCTCTTAATGATACAATCATCATCTTTGACAGGATCCGGGAAGACTCCAGAGTTTTGCGCAAGCTGCCATTCTCTGAGCTAATCAATCATTCTGTGAACATTACCCTTAGCAGAACTTTGATGACCTCAGCAACGACCTTGCTAGTGTTGCTAGCACTAGTAACCTTAGGCGGAACAATGATCTTCGACTTCGCTTTCCTAATGACAATAGGAGTGATCTTCGGAACCATTTCATCGTTGTTCGTAGCCTCCCCTGTGATGCTCTACTTCCATAATCGTGAAGTAGCTCACCAAGAGGCTGTCCACCGTAAAACGATGAAATAGCATTGTAGCGCTAACAAGTAAGGAAATGATGTATCGGCAAACCGACCAAGAAAATTTATGGATTTATCCTTCGATAAGTTCAGCCTGGATTGACTCTATAGTCCATCAGTATCATGTGCATCCAGTGATAGCACAGGTGCTTATATCGCGAGGCTTTACCTCGTTGGCTCAAATCCATAAATACTTGTATGCCAAACTTCCAGACTTGTATGATCCATCTCTTTTACAAGATATGGACAAAGCTACTAGGAGGGTTTGTCAAGCCTTAGACCAGGGCGAAGACATTTTGATCTATGGCGACAACGACGTCGACGGAATTTCCGGCACGGCTCTACTGATGGATTTTTTGCGCCAGTGTGGTGCTAAAGCACATTTCTTTATTCCCGATAGCGATACCGCCCGTCCAGACCTGTTTAAAGAAGCCTTGCAAATGGGTCTGGACAACAACTGTAAGTTAGTAATCACTGTTGATTGCGGCATCACCGCTGCCGCAGAACTCAACAAGTTTGTGGAACAAGGTATCGAGGTAATCGTCACTGACCACCATGAACCTACTGACAAGATCCCTAACTGTGTAGCCACCCTGAACCCTAAGCTTGTCAACAACTCCTATCCTAACCGAGAACTTACTGGAGTGGGAGTAGCTTTTAAGCTTGCTCACGCTATTACCAACCGCCTAGTAATAGGGGGCAAGATTAGCCGCCGCCAATTCGACTTAAAACGACACCTAGACCTGGTAGCTTTGGGGACAATCTCCGATATGGGAGCCCTGCTCGATGAAAATCGTATTCTCGTGCGTTATGGTATCCAGCAGCTTCGTAAAGGCCAAAGAGTGGGCCTCAGCAAGCTCCTACAAGTCTGTGATGTCAACCCCGAAGAGATCACTTCCAACGAGATAGCTTCCAAGTTAGCGCCACGCCTTAACAGCCTAGGAAGAATTGCTGACCCTAAAAAAGGGGTAGAACTTTTATTAATCCGAAAAAACGCCGATGAAGCTCAAGCCTTGGCTAAAGAATTTGACCTCTTAAACACCCAGCGCCAAAAAATCGAAAGGCAAGTCCAAGAAGATGTCGACAAAATATTGGAGAAAAAACCTCAGATCCTCGACGATAAAGCCATCGTTCTCTACTCCCAGCACTGGCACCCTGGTGTGATCGCCATCGTAGCTACTCGCCTCACTAAGCAGTATAATCGCCCCACCGTAGTGATTTCTATCAATAATAAGACAGCGAAAGGCTCTATCCGTTCAATCCCTGAATTCCCCCTCCTTCCTCACCTTAAAAAACACTCTTCGCTACTACTAAATTTTGGAGGTCATGATTATGCGGCAGGACTAACTATCAATGCTGAGAATATTAAATCTTTTAAAGAACACTTCCTAGCAGCTGCTAATAAAACTCTTCAAGATAATGATGTCATCTGCAAACTACCCATCGATGCTAAAGTTGACTTCAATGAGCTAACATTTGATTTTATGGATTCTCTCAACCTCCTAGAACCCTATGGCAATGAAAATCCTCAGCCTATACTATACGCTGATGCTAAGCAAGCTTGGCCTCCTAAAGTTATCGGCAGTCACCATCTTAAGCTCTATCTCATCCAAGGCGATAGGATGCTAGAAGGAATGGCTTTTGGGATGGCCCATAAAATAGGGCTTTTAAAGAAAAAAAACCTCAACCTTCGCGTAGCTTTTACCCCCCAGGTCAACGTCTTTCAAAATAAGTCCAGCATCCAGCTACTTATTAAAGATTTCAAAATTTTCTAAGTTTAGAAAGTTATTGAGTGATTATGTTTCTCTTATTAGTAAATTAAAAGTAGGGTCGGGCTTCCGCTTCTTCACGCAGCCTTTCTTTTCTAAAATAGAGATCATTCTCCCAGGGTTAATCCTTTCAAAACGCTCTCTACGACTATAGGGAAGGTCCAAAATTTCTTGGTTGTTGGCTCTGATGATCATTTCAATAACTGATTCCTGATAACCCTGTTGACTCAAAAGCTTGCGCAGCTCTTTCTCTGCCTTTTTGGTCATAGAGCGTTTGTTGTTATGTTGTAGGCCACCTGTTAAATAATTATTGAGATAAGGAGGTATTGTTATACCTTTACCTTGGAGCTCCGATAAAATACTTCCGAATGTCCATTCCGGATGGGCGGATAGAATAGCTCCACTGATCTTTTCATTGAGCAACATCAAAGCTGCCAAAGAGCTTTTGGAAGCGAATTCCGAGCAAATCTGCTGTTCATTGGGTGGCTCATCTTCCTTGAATTGCTTATATATCTCTTCGAAGTCCTGCTCTTTTACAGCACGGTGTCCCAAGATGGTAAAATTAGCAAAGCCTGATAGGATCATTCTTTTCATATCATTCTCGATACTTTCAAATGTGGACCTTTCTTGTTGCACCTCTTCTTCTGCTTGTAGATACATATCTTTTATCATTTGTGCCCAGTCTTTGCTATTCAACCCACTATTTAAAATATCCCCTTGAAGAATCTCTGGTATCAAAGAGGTTATATCGAGGTGCCAAATATCCGAAATCGCATACCTATATAAGGAAAGTTCTTCAATAGAATATTTATCCTCCTTAATATGCGAAAGCATGGGCCTTCCACCACGGAAAAATATTTTAGCCCCATGGGTTAAACCATACTTAGATACCTTTGATATTAGCCAATTATCGAAAGTGAAACCTCCTTTCCAGCGGGCTTCTTTTCGCCCTACATGCGCCAAAAAATCACCTCTCTGGCAATGTTTTGATAAAGGCTGCCCTAAAATATTTTCCAAGTCGCAGAGGTTACGATCTCCTCGCAACACACTTTCTCTGAGATCATAAAATTCATGCTCTACTGCTAGATTTTCTAATCCTGCCTTTTTAAAAAGAGCTGAATACCTTGCTTGTTGCAGTTTGCTTAGACAGCCCAGCTCAGAATAAGTCAAACGCTCATGGGGAAAAATGTCTGTACGCTCTTGAGGCCGTTTATCCTTATACCTATCATCACTATATTTTCCTAATAAGTGTCCTGCTTTTGCAATAGGTTCTGATAACTTTTTATATTCTCTTACCACTTCCATGGCTGGTTTAAGAGCATATAAATCTTCCATAATGATTCCAGCAGGAAGCTGTTCGAATTTTTTACGCCGTATGCCGGGAATAAAACGATGCAGTATACTAGGCACTAGACTTTCATATAGTTTAGGTCCTTCAAATTGGTTTATAATTTTATCTATCCCTTTATATTGGGCTAGATACTTTATATCATCGAAGAGAGAGCTATCCTCTCCTCCACTAGAATCACGCATAGCTCTGGCGACTTTCACTAGCCTAGCAGCTACTTCATTGGGTAAATGCGCAGGGTGGCTTAGACCGTTTTCTTGAATATCTTCGATCACTTGCTCATTATAAAGTAAGTGCGTTACTGAAGCTATATTATCGTGCTGGTGAGCAACTCTGTTATTACGCAGATTTTCAACCTGAAGATCCGTTAAATAATAGCGTGATATCGCTGCTTGCTCTAACCTGTAAAAATATAAAGCTCTCAGCTCATCATCGCTAATATTTAATTTTGGGCTTTCTCCCATGCCTTCTTTAGCTTTAGTGATAAACTGGGTTAAATCTTCTTCATTATCAGGGAAAGCCAATAAAGAAGCTAATTGAGAAGGATCATCACTTTCACTATGCTTATTAATAACATCTTCTAAAAGCTGCTTTAAGTGGTTGCGATAAAACGTGGCTTTAACCCCTGAGCCAAAGGAAAATTCAAGGTAGGTATGATTGCTGATCAAGCTATTCTTAAGATTATCTAAGCTTTCCGCAGATGCCCATTGCTCTATTTTTGTAGGAAGTTCGCTTTTAAAATCTGAAGGACAGTTATTAATCGCATCAAGGAGGTTGAGTGTTGCCTGGATTTGTGATGGCTTTAAGGTATGCGTTAGCGTAATAGTCTGTGATGATAGCCCAGTTTGCTGAATCCTATGGTTTATAAGAGAAACCCAGGTGTCTTTAAGAAATTCTCTGTGGCCTTCTTCTGAGATTGGGATGGAGGCAAGCAGCTGAACATCTAATTCCGAGACATGAATACCTTTTAAGAAATCTTCTGTTTTTTCAGATGACTCCGTTGCTTTCCTAATATAATGTTGAACCTGAAGTCGGCGCTTTTCTTGGGAATTTAAAGAGGGTAACTTTTTCTTTCTTAATAAGTTACTGGATCTTTGAAGTAGCGTTCTTCGATAAATATCCTTTAATTCCGACTCCTCGTAAACCTTTAAAACTTTAGGGCTTGAGTCTTTTAAGCTTGTTAACCAGCTATCCTCTTTCATCATAAGGCTAGGTAAATTATCCCGCAAATTTTCAGGCTCTATGTCTTTCAACGCTTTTTGCAGATGTTGATCTAATTCTGGTTCTAAAATAGAATGATATACTACAAAGCGCTTGATAAAACGAACAAAACGCGCTTCTTGATGATCTTCCTCGGATCTACTAGTAGAACCTCGCTCAACCGAAGAGGGTGTTGGTTGGTAAATAGCCTCCAGGGGTGATGTAGCTTGGGATTTGCCAAG
This sequence comes from Chlamydiota bacterium, assembly GCA_051744985.1. GTDB lineage: Bacteria > Chlamydiota > Chlamydiia > Chlamydiales > JABHNK01 > JBNJDP01. The sequence continues at coordinate 12,742 of JBNJDP010000034.1, forward strand.
ATTAACTTGCTGTAAAAAAGGGAAAACTCTGCGCAACATTCGAAGAGGGACTGAAGAACTGGATAGATTGTGGGCTTTTTTTACCCTAGAGGGCTCGTGACCTTCTTGAGAGGCAGCACTATCAGAATGTTTTTTGAATATATTAGCGATAGCAAGGAGAAAAGCCCCTTTTGTTTCTAAAAATGTAACAATACGACTTCTTAAACGACCATAAAATGTTACTTTATGATTGTTTGGAGGTAAAGGGCTTTCATCACCTACTTTGTGTAACATAATAAACCTACATATAGCTCTATAATAACATAGGTAGTGGTTAAAAAAAAGCTTATTGAAAGGTGAGTTTTATATCCATGACTAAACTCGCTTTGGTTTTCTATGCTCCTGACGTTTGATATAGCAACGCTGCCCCTCTCTTTGACGGTGCAGTATTTCCAAAACTGTAAGATCGATATCAATTTTACTAAGCAAACTATAGACATTATCAAAAGCTGCAGGCGCTATCCGAGCTAGCCGAGCTAAGTGAATGGAAACCCTAGGATTATCAATACGACCTTTATTAATAGAAGCTCCCCAACGCAACAAAAAGTAAAAGCCTTCTCTTTTCCCCCTCAATGCTTGGTGTAATAAGGGTGTAAGGCCTTGCTCGTCGACCCTATCCACATCATCTGCTAAATACTCCAGCATAGTTTCGTTCTGACAATTAACGATACTGTCCCAAAAACTTCTGTTAGATCTACTCCAATAATAAGGGTTGTCAACAAATTTTTTAGCAACATCATTTAAGTTTATGCGCACTGCTATATCAAATGCATCTTTAACCGCCTGATCGTCGATAGGATGGTTATCTAATATCTCTTTTACAACTTCAGAAAGATTACAGTCTACTGCCAAGGCTAAAATATTTCGGCGATATCCTTGCGGAGAACCTTTTTCTATTCGAGGATATAAATTTGCCTTCAGCTCTTCAAGATTCTCTAATGCACTGTCGGAAATGACATTGATAGCTAAAACCAGCTCCTGATTTTTTGTATCTAGCAGCATTGTCATCTGCTTGACTATGTTAGCGACTTCTTGTTTGTCCCCCTCTCCAGTGGATGACCAGATGGTTGGATTATTAGGATCATAAAAATCCAGTTCCCCCTCCCTGCTAAAAAGAGCAAAAGCATGAACATTTGTGCAACATAAAAGTAGTTTTGGAGCACTGTCGACATTTATAATCTTATACAAAGCTTCTTCCAAAGTACGATAAGAGCCCTTTTCGTCATCATAAGAAAAAGCTGAAACATATTGAAATCGAGAGGAAAGTCGTTGAATTCTAGGATCTTCACACAACTGTTTCATTTTTTCAACAGGATGTGTCTGATGAATATCATCCTTATTACTTTGAAGTTTGACAACATCTTCAAGGAAACGTTTGGATATTGTCTCTAAAGGTGTTAAAGTCTCTTTTTCTTCTTTTATTTTAGAGATATCAGCTCTGCGCAAAACATCGATAGTCCTAAAAAAGTCGAGCCTTTGACCTTTGAATTGGTACAAGGCGTATAATAAAGATAATCCAAAACATAGTCCGGCAAGGTCCTTTTTAGGCCATGTATAATATTGCCTAGCCTTTTTAACTATATTATTCTGGTAGAAGCTGAAACAACGCCTATTAAGGCCCAAATTCCCTTGTAATGAGGTAGCTTCTTCGAAGATCTGTCTTCGGTAATGGTAACCCACAATGCCTACCAGAAATTTTTCGGCATAATCAAAAGGATTACCAGGAAACTTATCGAGGTTATTAGCCACCATTAAAGTTGCTGTTCCTCTGATACGATCATTGACTTGCGCTGCCAATAATCGCAAATCTGGATGGGAATGCGCGATACTTCTTACCCTTTCCAAGCGCCGCTGACATTCTTCGCAATCTTCAACAGGATTGTTAGCCAAAATTTGACATCCTAACGCTGAGACCTGTCGATCAAGAGCTCTTACAGATTGCTCATCGGCAGCATTCACTGAGCTTAGTTTATCAATAATGGCATCGCAAGTACTATAAAAATTAACAGCTTCTAACATAGCAATACTAGGCGTTATAAGCAGATAATATTGGAGCTGAAAGAATTGCCTCTTCGGGATCCTCAATAGCCGTAGCTTTGCGCTTGCCAGGTGCTACAAACTCTTGCTGCTCTTCAGGCCCGCAAGCTATATATGATTTCCATGGAGCCATATCTACTCCTGCCGCTTCTATTTTAGACAGAACTTCCGTCTTTAACGGTGAAAAATCTATAACTTCGAGAATCCACGGATCATCACGGCCGGCTTTAGGATCTAAAGTCGCCCCACGCTGACATAAAAACTCCACCAAATCTAACCTTTTCAACAAAACAGCTTCTATCAAGGGTGTGTTCTTAAGAATATAGGGCTCAAAATCTTCTTCCCCTTTAAGTTGTTTTTGTAGATCTCTAGGATCATCAAATATAATACTTTTGATCGCAGCATCTATAAACACCGACGTATAAATTTTGGCGTAATCATTAATCTGTGCGCCCCTCTCTATAAGCTCCTCTATAAGGTTCTGCTTGTTAAAACGCGCGGCTGAAACCAAAAAACTATTAAGGGTAAACGGAGAAAGCTCTTTACTATTCAACAAAAGTTGCGCCTTATCATCATAACCATAAAATAAAGCACCTTCAAAAGCTTGTATTAATATATCCTCCTTATTTTTATCGTCCATATCCGGCTCTGACAAAAGCCTCTTAAGAACCTGATCAAAAGCTCTGTCAAGTTCAGAATTCATAGTCAAAAAAAGTGGGTGAAGATCGGTAGAGCAGTTCCAGATAAAACGACTATTTTCATAGACACTGCAGCCAACTTCAATATTACGATAAGTTTCCTCTTCTAGTTGGACTATGTTTTCAATAGGTGCTTCTATAATAAGATCCAATGACAAAGCTGTATAAGTCTCTCCTGAGATGCGCTGTAACTTTGCTAGAAGAGTATTAATTTCCTCGTCATTATTAATATCTGCTGAATCTAAAGGCCATAATTGATTAGGGTCATAGAAAGATATTCGTCCTTCCCTATAAAACATAGTGAAAGCATGATTGTAATTCTTAATAAGCAAAGCCTTAGGAGCATTATTAGCTTTGAAGAGAACACGAAGAACGCTTCGCAAAGCTCGAGAATCCCCCTCTACACAACCGAAATTAAATACCGCTGCTATTTGCATTGATGATGATAGATTTCGCGTCCAAGGCTCCCTATATACACTATATAAAGTCTCAAGCGGTTTTTTTTGATCTAAATGATCACCCTCCTCTACGACATCACCTTCAGCTTGCAGCCTTAAAATCTTTGTAGCAAAAGACTCCACAACTTTACTAGAAGGATGCTCTGCCACCTCTTTTTCCGGCAATGCTTTCAAGACCTCGATCTCTTGTCTAATAACTCCTTCAAGCTGAACAAAGAAATCTTCCTGCCTCTCCAAAAAACTATAATATATAAACATCAATGACAAGCCATAGCATAGCCCAGGAATAATTATCTCTTCTCGATGGGCCACCTGCCAATACTTTTGAATTTGGTTGATCAGACAATCCTGACTATAGTCGACCCTCTGGCTAGCTAATAGAGATCTAGGCATACTGGAAGTCAAACATTGCTTAAATTTTAAAGCGTAATCACGATCTTCCATATTAAACAGCATCTGGCGCAAACCATACCAATTCCTAAAATTAAAGCTCTGAGGGTTATTACAATACCCTAATAAACCCACACTCACTGCCACATTTTTGATCTTAAGAAGAATGCTCTGCTTATTATCATCATCCGTTTTAATAGCTTTAACACGGTTTAAAAGCGCCAACATCTCATGATTAGTACAATCATAGGGACAACATAAAATATATTGCTTGCAACTATCTAGTTCTCCACCAACCTGTTGCAACCATTCAACAGAAGGATTTCCTCCTTGATCAAGATATGTTAAATACTGATTAAAAGGTTTATGCCACTGCGAAGGAAAAGTCATCAACACCCACTTATTTTGTTTTTAACAAAAAATTATACAGCAAAGAAACTATTTAAAACAATAATTACAACAATAGTTCAGGGCGATTTCATCTAAATTTTGTTGACAATATCGTTTAATATAGCCACAACATCTTCAGATTAAAATTCAACTTGAGGTGGAAATGACTAAGAGTA
>JBNJDP010000035.1:0-16927 GCA_051744985.1 Chlamydiota bacterium
AGGAGAGGATAATATCCCTGATAGTATTGAGGTTGAGGGCGTGGATACCGCGGGCTAGTCCTACCCCAAAGATAGCTCCTACCAAGGTATGGGTGGTTGATATAGGTAGCCCCATCTTGGAAGCTAGTACAATGGTCGTTGCTGCTCCAAGTTCGGCGGCAAAACCTCGCGAAGGGGTCAGCTCCGTTATACGGCGTCCAACAGTTTCTATGACTCGCCATCCCCAGGTTGCTAACCCTATAATGATAGCTGTTCCACCCAAAGCAAGGATCCACAGGGGAACTGTAGGTTGGATGGCGGCAATGCCTTCTCCGCTGCCAAAGATAGCAATACAGGCAGAAAGGGGCCCTATAGCGTTGGCAACATCGTTAGCGCCGTGGGCAAAAGCCATAAAACAGACACTCACTAGCTGTAGGTATCCAAAGATGCGCTCTACGGCCATAAACTCCGAATTTTCACTAAAAGCTTCTTCGGGGCATTTAACGTTTTGTTGGATTTTTTCGGCTTGAGAGAGGATCTTGTAGGCGTCAGCTTGGAGTTCTCCAGAAGCATGATTGCTGATGATGTTGAGGTGTTTAACGACCTTACCCATAGATTTTACAACTTGGATATCTTCAAAGGCCGGGCGGGCCGCTATTTGGCGAGGGGTGATCTGCTTGGTTAGAAATCTGAAGACTATTGCTCCCAGGAGTCCTATTCCTGCAGATATCGCTAGCGACTCCATGAAGGTTAGTTGGATGTCGAAGTTTTTTAAGCCTCGGGAGAGCATTACCAATGGTAAGATCGTCAAGACGATAAAGGCTAGGAAAGGTATTATCCTACCTGCCGCTTTTGTAGGGTGCGAAGCATAGAAAATTCTACGGCGGATATAGGAAAAAATAATATAGGAAATCGTCGCCCCCATTAAAGGAGAAATGACCCAGCTGAGAACGATAGAAGATACCTGTCCCCAGTGGATGGTATGGACACCGCCAGCGACGAGGCCAAAGCCTAGGACGGCTCCTATGATAGAATGGGTGGTGGATACCGGCCACCCTAGGTAAGAAGCCAGCTGCAGCCATAGGCCTGCTGCTAAGAGAGCGCCTAGCATTCCGTATGCATAGTATAGCGGGGTGTCTATGAAAAATTCGGGGTTGACGATGCCTGTCTGGACGGTCGCTGAGACATTGCCTCCTAGAAGGAATGCTCCGCCGAATTCACAGACGGCAGCGATGATAACCGCCTTACGAAGGGTGATAGCTCCAGAGCCTACAGCGGTCCCTACAGCATTAGCAGCATCATTGGAGCCTAGACTCCATGCCATATAAAAGCCAAAAACGATGGCTAAAATCAGAAGTATAGTGGTGATTTCCATGGTTATCTCGAGATATCCAACATTGTGCGTACTTTGAGGGCCAACCTTTCAGAGAGGTTGGAGATTTCTGAAAGCTGTTCGAAAAGCTGTAGCCATAGGTTAAATTCGGGGGTAGAAAGCTCTTCGATGGGATTGTAAAACTTTTTGAGGAGTTGGCGTTGGATGAGGTCGGCTTCGTGTTCTAGGTAAGCAACTTGGCAGACCATCTGCTTAACCTTTTCAGCCTCCATCCCCCCGAAAGAAGACTCCAGCAGCTTGCCTAGTTCAAGAATAACCTTCTGGGCTTCATGGAAAGTTTCTATGTTCTTGTCTAGAAAAGCTATGAACTCCTTCTTAAAATGAGGGTGAAGCTTTAACTCCCGCAAGGTCAAAACGACCCCAATATTTTCGGCTTTGTCAGCGATACTGTCTTGGGTTGATAGAGCTTCCAGCAGCACTTTGCGGTCGACGGGTAGAAAGACACTTTTGGCAAGCTGGTTACGAATATTTTGTTTGGCAGCATCGGCGCTATGTTCAAGCTCCGAGGCTTTAGTAGCCAACTCAGCAATTCGTTGGTAGTCGTGTTCCTGGAGAGCAGCACACATCTGAACGACAGTTTCGACACAGTCACCAACCTTTTCCATATGGGTTAGGAATGGCGAAAAAGGGGAACGGCTAAATAAGCTGAGAATAGTACGCATAAAATAATCTTCTTTATAATTTTGATTCTACTATAACTTGGAGAAGACTTAAAAGTAAATGTTTTGGAAAGTCTTTTGATATATGAATCTTATAGAAAGATACTATCTTTTTCGCGCTTGGTCATCACCTTATAAGCTCCGGGGGCGAGGTCGCCGAGGGTTAGGCCACCGATCCTGATACGTGTCAGCTGGTGGACTTTGAGGTCAGCGTGGTTGGCGATAAGGCGTACTTCACGCTTTTTGCCCTCTTTGACGACGATACGAAAGGTGGAGCGGCGTACTTTTTTGACGCTTACCGGCTTGACGAAGGTTCCTTCGACTTTACAGCCTTTACTTATCTTTACCAGGTGTTCGTGGGTGATCTCTTTATCAGTTTTGACAAGATACTCTTTTTCGATATTAGAGCGGGGATGGATAACTTGGTTAGCAAACTCGCCGTCATTAGTGACGATAAGTAGGCCTTCAGTATCTTTGTCGAGGCGTCCTACGGTGAAGAGGCGCTTGTCAATTTCAGAAAAGATGTCTAGAACAACGCGAGAATGTTTTTCGCGGTTGGCGGAGCAGACATAACCGGCGGGTTTGTTGAGGATATAGGTGACTTTAAATTCCTTCTGACCTAAGGGGTCGCCATCGACGACGATCTTATCGACTTGGGGGTCGACATGGGTCTGGGGTAGTGTTACCTTTTCGTCGTTGACCGTTACTCTGCCTTCGAAGATAAGCTCTTCACAAGCTCGGCGTGAAGCTACTCCAGCTTGGGCCATAATTTTGCTAAGTCGTTGTTGTACCATGGTTTATAACCTTATATTTTTGGCAACGATCATAACCTAGATTTTCATTAATAAGAAAGTAATAAATCTTGTGTTTTGGTGAGGAGTATGTTATCGATTTTTTGAAAACACTAAATAGGAGGAGTGGTAATGGTTAGGCCGGTATGCGTTATTATAAGAGATGGATGGGGTGTTAATGAAAAAAAGGAGGGTAATGCCGTAGCGGCGGCTAAGACCCCTAATATCGATAGTTACAAGGAAAAATACCCTTGGACACTGTTAGAATGTTCCGGGGAGGCAGTAGGTTTGCCTGCCGGATACCAAGGCTCTTCAGAAGTTGGCCACCTCAATATGGGTGCAGGAAGGATTGTCGTTCAAGAGCTCAAAAGGATCGATGATAGTTTGAAGCACGGCACCCTCTTTGAAAGAGAAAAATGGCAGCAGCTGATGGAAAGTTGGCGACGTAATGGTCGTCAGCTTCATCTATTGGGTCTCTTGCAAGATGAGGGCGTCCACGCTCACCAGGAGCATCTTTTTAAGATTATGCGTCAGGCCCGTCAAGCAAACCCTGAAGGTTTAATTGTCATCCACCCTTTTTTGGACGGTCGTGATACTCCGCCGAGAAGCTCATTAGAGTACCTCGCTAAGCTTAAAAAAGTTATGGCAGAGGTAGGCGGGTGTTCGATAGGGACTATTATGGGGCGCTATTATGCTATGGATCGCTCGCGTAATTGGCGCTTAACAGATATAGCTTATAACTGTATCGTATCCTGTAAGGGGCGTAAAGCTGATGACCCCACAGAGGCTGTTAAGGAATCCTATGCTGATGATAGGACGCCCGATGATTACGAGATGTTTGATGAGTATATTCCTCCCTATATTATAGGAGACTATCGAGGTGTCCAAGATGGTGATTGTATTATGCATACAAACTATCGCCAGGACCGCGCTATCCAGCTTACCCAAGCTTTTGTTGAGCCTGACTACCCCGGAAAGCTTAAAGAGCGCCCCAAGGTTGATTATCTGGGCTTCACCTGTTATTACGATGAATTCCAGAATTACCTCATGGGTTCGATGACTGCCGAAGGTAATATGGAGAACCTATTAGGGCAGGTAGTTTCCAAGGCAGGCTTGCGGCAGCTGCGGCTTGCGGAGACCCAAAAATTTCGCCATGTAACAAGCTTTTTTAATGGCAAGTCGACGACGGCCTCTGCCGGTGAGGATCAGGTCGATGTGCCTAGTCGCTTTGATCCGGCATCTTTTGCTAGCCACCCGGAGATGGAAGCCTATAATGTTACCGACGAGGTTCTTAAGAGGTTGAAGGATAACCCTTATGGTTTGATAGTTGTCAATTACGCCAATGGCGATATGGTAGGCCATACCGGTGATCTGCAGGCGGCTACCGAGGCGGTCGAAGATGTTGACGATTGTGTTGGGAAGTTAGTCGAAAGATTACTAGAGATCGATGGGCAAATTTTGATTACCGCCGACCACGGTAATTCTGAGGAAATGATCGATTATGAGACGGGGATGATCAAAACCAGCCACACTCTAAACCCTGTAGAATGCATCTACGTAGCTAGGGATGCCGAGGGTAAGAAGCTTCAGAAAAGAGGAAAGCTTGCAGACATTGCCCCCACGGTGTTATACTTGCTAGGTTTGGAAAAACCGCAAGAAATGACCGCTAATAATTTGATTGTTGAGTGATGAATCAACCTATTTATTTAGACAATAGTCTTACAAGCAAACCTGCTGAGCGGGCTGTCGCAGAGATGGCACCGCTCTTTTCGCGTTATTGGGGAGACCCTGCTGCTCCTCATGCCAAAGGGCAAGAGCTGCTGCCTTATATTAAGCAAGCTTACCGTAAACTTTATGACTTTTTGGAAGTCAGCGATCAAGATCAGCTGATCGTTACTTCTTCAGGGGTAGAAGCTGTCAACCAGGCGATTTATTCGGCTTACGAAAATCGCCGTGAAGGCTGCAATAACTTTGTAACGACCTTAGCCGAAGAGTCTGCTTCTATTATGGCTATGCAGCACCTGAAGGATAAAGGTTGTAGTGTGAGCTATGTTGAACTCGACAATGAGGGAATGGTGACCCCTGAAGCTTTGGAAAAAGCTTTGCTGCCTCAAACGGTGCTGGTTTCTATAGCCGCTGTCAACGGATTGACAGGCGTCATGCAGCCGGTAGAAGAGCTTGCCGAAGTGTGTCGCCGCCATGGGGTATTGCTCCATGTAGATCTTTCCCATGCTCTTGGACGCGTTCACCTCGATTTCGATGAATGGCAGCCGGATTTTTTGAGTTTTCATGGTGATAATATTCATGCTCCCCGAGGTACAGGGGTTCTGCTGGTGAGAGAAGGTGTTCATGTGCACCCCTTGATACGAGGAGGTCTGGAACAGGACGGCTTGCGTGCAGGAACTTTCAATGTCCCAGGAGTGATAGCTCTGGGTAGTGCCGCTAAAGAGATGCAAGAGCGCAGCGATATGATATCGATGGAAATTGCGCGCCTGCGCGATAAGCTGGAAGCGGGGGTTAGTGGAGAAGTTCTCTTTAGTGATAGTGAGCGTGCTCCGCACATATCATGCATATCTTTTAAGGGCATCAATAGTGAAGCATTATTGTTTAGCTTAAACCGGCGTGGACTTTATGGCTCCATCGGCGAAGGACGTTTCCAGCAATTAAATAAAATTCTTAAAGGCTGTGGTTCTGATGAAATTATCGCTCATAGTGCGATAAGCTTCAGTCTCTCCCGCTATACTACTGAAGAGGAAATCGATAAAGCGCTACTTATTATCAACGAGGAGGTAGAGCGCCTCCGTAATATTGGGGGAGAGTTATCATGAGCTTGGCGACCCTGACACACTCCCACCCTTGGAGCCGTTATAGCCGTAAGTTGTCCGAAGGAATTATGAATCCTCAATGTGCCGGCGCTTTCCCCTCCGATGAGGTTAGGGAAGGTCTGCGGATGGTTAGCGCTTCCGAGGGACATAAAGAAGATGGTAATGCGGTAAAGATTTTTTGGTTGGTCGATGAGGCTGATGGGCAAGTTGTCGATGCTCGCTTTCAAGTCCATGGTTGTTCGGCGTTGATAGGTGCTGCCGAAGGGGCTTGCCAGCAGGCTATAGGTAAAAATTACTTTCAGGCAGGGCGTCTGACCGCTGAGCTGATAGAAGGGTATTTCCAGGATGCAGCGGAGACGGCGTTCCCCGAGGAAACATCGCCATATCTTAATATGGTTGTCGATCTTTTGGATAACCTCGCTCAGCAATGTGATGATATCCCAGTGACTACCAATTACCTTATGCCTCCTCATGAAGAGAGGGGCGATGATGATGAAGGCGGTTACCCTGGCTGGGAAAGTCTCGATAAGCAGCATAAGATGGCTGTAATCAACGAGGTTCTCGACAGGGAAGTGCGCCCTTATATTGAGCTCGACGGGGGTGGCATTGATGTCATCGACCTCCTCGATGACAAGGAGTTGGTGATATCTTATCAGGGGGCGTGTGTAAGCTGCCTTTATGCTACGGGAGCGACACTTTCTCATATTCAGCACGTGGTATCTTCCAAGATCTCCGCAGATATCGTGGTTGTTCCTAAATTTTAAGCGGTGTGTTTCTTATGGCTTGGTTGGTAGATTTTTTGAATTCCGGCACTATTACGGCCGCGATCATCGTTATAGGGATGGTAATAGTGACAGGCTGGGCTATTGGCAAGGTTAGTCTCGGAGGGGTTAGCTTAGGCGCGGCAGGAGTCTTGTTTAGCGGAATAGCTTTTGCAAATTTTGGTGTTGGGGTTGATAAGAGCCTCTTGGAATTTATGCGCGATGGCGGCCTGGTACTATTCTTATATTGTGTAGGCTTACAGGTTGGGCCTAGCATTATATCTTCTATGCGCAATAAGGGCGTTTTTTTGACGGCTATGGCTTTTTTGGCGGTTATCATCAGTGTTTTGATAACTTTAGGGCTTTATTATTTTGGTGGGATAGAAATGCCTATAGTGGTAGGGCTCTTTGCAGGAGCTACTACCAACACTCCTGCATTGGGAGCTGCTCAGCAGGCTATGGAGGGGCTGGGTACGATAGGTCCCGAGGCCTTAAAAAGTGCCGGGATAGGCTATGCTATTGGCTACCCCATAGGTATTATAGGGCTGATAACAGTTATGATTTCCCTGAAGGTTTTATTAAAAATCTCCCCCCGTCAGGAGGCTCAGAAATTTTATACTGAGCAGCAAAAAAGTTTTTCTCATATTGAAGTAAAGAACTTGGAAGTTTGCAATGATGACCTTGAAGGTATGAAGCTAGAGGAGCTTCCGGGTAGTGATAAACGTTCTATTATCATCTCTAGAATTATGCATAAGGGGGAGGTTAACGTCGCTAGGATGCATACACGTATTCATAGTGGTGATATTCTTCTTGCCGAAGGCAGCCTTCAAGATCTTAAAGCTTTGGAAGAGGTAGTAGGGAAGGAAACCGATGCTGATCTTAAGCAAAAGCCTAGCTTGGTAGTTTCTAGATCTATAACTATTTCGTCTCCCAAGCTCAACGGCATGCCGGTCGAAGATGTAGAAGCTGCTTATGATATCAGCATTACCAAGGTTGTCCGTGCTGACTTTGATCTTCAGCCTACATCTGATTACGCTCTTCGTATCGGAGATAATTTTATAGTGGTAGGTTCAGAAGAGGCCATCGAAAAGCTCGATGAGGAGGTAGGCTACGTTGCCGAGCAGCTGCAGCAGCCGCAGGTGATACCCCTGTTTTTAGGGATAGTTTTAGGGGTGTTGCTGGGTAATATACCTATACCTTTGCCGGGATTGCCGTCATCGATTAAGCTGGGACTAGCAGGGGGCCCTTTGTTGGTGTCGATAATTTTAAGTAATGTAGGTCATGTCGGCAAGCTACACTGGTATTTACCTCACACTGTCAAAATGATGCTCAAAGAGCTGGGGATGGCATTATTTTTGGCTAGCGTAGGCCTTTATTCTGGAGACTTGCTAGCAGGAGCCTTCTGTGAAGGCGGCGGTTATTATTGGATGGCGTCGGCGGCTTTGATAACTTTTATTCCTCTGATAATAGTAGGGTGGGTTTCACGCAAATACTTTAAGCTGAATTATATGACGGATTGCGGCTTGTTAGCGGGAAGCCTAACAAATACTCCTGCACTAGGGTTTGCTAATAGTTTGGCCCCTACTTCTAACGCTCCTGCGATAGCTTATGCGACAGTTTATCCAATAGTAACACTGTTGAGGGTATTGATAGCACAATTGTTGGTATTATTTTTTGTATAGATCTATTTATTGGTTAAGATTGCAATTAACTAATAATATAATTTACACTATGAAAGCTTTTTTGAAAAATCAATAAGGTCTAAAAAATGACAGCTCAGGAAAAAAAGAAACTCTTTGGTACCGATGGGGTTAGGGGATATGCTAATGTCTATCCTATGACGGTTGAGGTGGCAGTAGCTTTGGGGCGCGCTGCTGGCAAGCTTTTTAAGCGTCATGGTGGAGAACATAGGGTGGTGATCGGTAAAGATACTCGCTTATCATGTTACCTTTATGAAAATGCTCTTATAGCAGGCTTATGTTCCATGGGCGTTAATACCTTAATGGTGGGACCTTTACCTACTCCTGGATTAGCTTTTATTACGAGGGCTTACCGCGCCGATGCAGGTATCATGATCTCAGCTTCACACAATCCTTATTACGATAACGGTATCAAATTTTTTTCCCCTGAGGGCTTTAAGCTTCCCGACACTATTGAAGACGAGTTGGCGGAGATGGTTTATAAAAACGATTTTTTAAAAGATCTCCCTCCCAATGATAAGATAGGTAAAAACTTCAAAGTTGAAGACGCTAGTGGAAGGTATATTGAATTTGCTAAGGCTACCCTCCCCCGAGGGATGTCCTTGAAAAATCTTAAGATTGTCATCGACTGTGCTAACGGTGCAGGCTATAAGGTTGCTCCTTCGATCTTTAGGGAGCTCGATGCGACAGTACATTCTTATGGCGATGACCCTGATGGTTTAAATATCAACGATCAATGTGGTTCTCTTCATCCTCAAGTTATCCAGAAAGGTGTTATCGACCATAAAGCTGACATCGGCATCGCTTTGGACGGCGATGGTGACAGAGTTATTATGGTCGATGAAAATGCTCAGGTCGTCGATGGTGACACTATTATGGGCATCTGTGCTTACGATATGAAAAAGCGCGGAGTGCTTAGTAATAATAAAGTCATAGGAACGGTTATGAGCAACTTTGGCTTTATTAAATCTATGGAATCCCTGGGTATCGAAGTTGTCCAATCCCGGGTAGGTGATCGCTATGTCATTCAGCAGATGTTGGAACATGATGCTAACTTCGGCGGAGAGCAGAGTGGCCACATTATTTTCAAAGACTATAACAATACTGGCGATGGTTTGGTGGCAGCATTGCAGGTTTTGCGGATCATGATTGAAACGGACTCTAAGCTATCGGACTTGGCAGCAATAGTTGAAAAGTACCCTCAGGCTTTGGTTAACATACCAGTAAATTCCAAGCCTCCTGTGGATAAGGTTCCTAAGCTGCGGGAAAATATCGAAGGTGTAGAAAAGGAGCTTGCTGATCAAGGTCGGGTGCTAGTGCGCTACTCGGGTACAGAAGATATTTGTCGAGTGATGGTCGAAGGCCCTAAGCAAAAGCAGGTGGTTGAGATGGCTAATTCTTTGGCTGCTACTATTAAAGAAGGTATAGGGAGATAAAAAGATGTGCGGAATTTTTGGATATGTTGGTTCGCAGTCAGCTGTTGATATATCGATCGCCGGTTTAAAGAAATTAGAGTATCGTGGTTATGACTCCTCAGGAATTGCAGGGGTGATCGATAATAAGCTCGAACACTGTAAGGCGGTGGGAAAGATCCAGCAGATGGAGTCCAAAGCTTTGGGAAGCAAGCTTAAATTAAAATCCGCCATCGCCCACACTCGTTGGGCGACACATGGTAAGCCTACTGTTGACAATGCTCACCCTCACTGTGATAGTGACAACACTTTGGCTGTTGTTCATAATGGTATCATTGAGAATCACGACGCTTTGAGGAAGATGCTCCAGGAAAAAGGCGTAGCGTTTCAATCAGATACCGATACAGAGGTTATCGCGCAGCTAATTTCCACCTTGTATGAAGGGAATATTTTAGCCGCCCTTCAGAAAGCTATGCCTTATTTGAAGGGGGCATTGGCGATAGCTTTAGTCCACAAGGACCACCCTGATGAGATCCTCGTAGCTGCTAGGCAAAGTCCTTTAACCATCGGCATCGGCAATGGAGAGGCTTTTGTAGCTTCCGATGCTAATGCCTTTTTGGTTCATACTAGAGAGGTTATATACTTGTCAGATTCCGAAGTGGCTATTGTTAAACCCGACGGCATACAAATTTTTGATGAGGCTACCTCTCAGGTGCAGAAGAAAAGTGAGTTTTTAACGATCGAAGGTGGTGATGTTTCTAAAGGGGACTATGAGCATTTTATGCTGAAAGAAATCTATGAGCAGCCCCAGGCGATACGCAATGCTCTTTTATCGCGCTTTAGTGAGGAATTTGGGACGGCTAATTTTTCGGAGATTAACATTTCCGAAGAACAGCTACATCAAGTTGAAGAGGTAGTGATCTTAGCGTGTGGCACTTCCTGGCATGCAGGTCTTTTATGTGCGGGGATGCTGGAAGATATGGCTCGTTTACCCACTAGGGTGGAGATCTCCTCGGAATATCGTTATAAGAATCCTATTATCCCTCAAAATGCTTTGGTGATAGCTGTAAGCCAGTCGGGAGAGACTGCCGACACATTAGCAGCGATGCGAGAATGCCAAGAGAAAGGGGCTAAAGTTGTTGGAATATGCAATGTTCAGGGGTCTACTCTTGCTCGCGAAGCCGATAGCTGTATATTTATGCGTTCAGGGACGGAAGTAGGTGTCGCTGCTACGAAGTCTTTTACCAGCCAGGTGATCATTATGGCTTTGTTTGCTCTTTATATGGCTAGAATGCGCAATATGAGCAAAAGTCAAGGACAGAAATTTTTAGCGCATTTAATAGCGCTGCCCGAGGCTGTCGAAAAAGTTTTAGGACAAAGCGAGCATATCAGAGCTATCGCTAAAAAGTATGCTGGTTATCAAGATTTCTTTTTCTTAGGGCGTCGCTATATGTATCCTACCTGCCTTGAAGGAGCATTGAAGCTTAAAGAGATTTCCTATATCAATGCCAACGCTTATCCTGCAGGGGAGATGAAGCACGGCCCCATAGCTTTGATCAATGAAAGCTGTCCTACGGTAGCTTTTTGTGCCAACCAACAGACCTATGAGAAGATTCTCAGTAATATGATGGAGATCAAAGCTCGCAATGGAGCGGTAGTAGCTATAGTGCCGGAAAGTTCTGAAGGACTTAATGAAAACGTTGCTGACGATTTTATCGTCGTTCCCGTTGTCTGTGATGAGTTGGCAACAATCCCCTCGTCGGTAGCAGGGCAGCTTCTAGCTTATTATATCGCCTATGAAAAAGGTGCCGAAATCGATCAGCCTCGTAATCTGGCCAAGTCGGTAACAGTGGAGTGATTGGATGAGGCTTAAGGAACTTTTTGAGGAGCATGGGCACCTTTTGGGAGGTTCTTTGCTTATTGCAGGGACTTCTATCGGAGCCGGAATGTTGGCGCTGCCGGTGCTTACTTCTTTGGGAGGTTTTTTCCCTTCGATAGTTATATACTTTATCTGTTGGATATTTATGGCAGCTACAGGTTTGCTCCTTCTCGAGGTGGTGATGTGGCATGGTGAGGGTGCCAATGTTATCACTATGGCTGACCAGACCTTAGGAAAGTATTTTAAAGCCGGTGCTTGGGTTGTCTACCTTTTCTTGTACTATTCCCTTAATGTTGCTTATTTAGCCGAAGGGGGTAAGCTAGTAGGTGAAACGATTCTGGGTCTAGAGGCTTCTTGGCTAGGGCCTGTGCTTTTCGTTGCTTTTTTTGGTAGTTTGATAACTATAGGAACCCGCACTGTCGATAGGACCAACATCATAATGATGTCGGGGTTGATAGTATCATATTTCATTTTCGTTAGCCTAGGGGCGCGCCATATCGACTATCTTAACTTGAAACATGTTAATTGGTCACAGGCTTTGATAGGGGTCCCGATAGCGGTAACCTCTTTTGGTTATCAGCATATTATTCCTACTATCACTACTTATATGCGGCGGGATATTAAGAAGGTCAAAATTGCTATTTTGGGCGGAACCGCTGTGCCAATGATTTTTTATGGTGTATGGCAGTGGCTGATCTTGGGGATAGTACCCCCCTATAAGCTCCACGAAGCTCATGGGCTAGGGCATTCGGCTATTCAGCCTTTAAAAGCTGTTCTCCAGTATGAGGGGGTAATTTCTATAGGGCTCTTTTTCGCTTTTTGTGCTTTGGTAAGCTCTTTTCTAGGAGTAAGCATAGGCGTTCGTGACTTTCTCGCTGATGGTTTGAAGATAAAAAAAACCTCACGCGGACGTGTCTTGCTGAGTTTATTAATTTTTATACCTCCCTTGCTTATAGCTTTGACTTTCCCTAACATTTTCTTGCAGGCCTTAAGTGTCGGCGGGGGAATAGGCTGTATTTTGCTTTTAGGGCTTTTACCGATACTGATGGTCTGGCAAGGACGCTACCGTCAAGGGCGTGAATCGGTTTATCGGCTAGCAGGGGGTAAGCTTACTTTGGTAGTATTGATAGCTTTCGTCGTTTTAGAATTGCTGACAGAAGTGATGGGTTTGATAGCATCTGTTTGAAAATAAAACATCCCTAGCATATTATGGCGTTATGATATGTAATACCATTTAAAAGAGGAGGATAGGATGAAGGATACTAAAGATCGCTTAGCCGAGCAACTAAAAAGGCTAGTAACCATGTGGCAAGATATTGCTCAAGGTAAACTTAAAGTTCATAACCCCGTACCTGCCAGTGTTGAGGAAAGGCTCCAGGAACTCGATAAGATGATCGAGCTCCATGAGAAGAATTCGCAGCAAGCTTTTAAAGATATAGGCCTTGACGTCAGTGACCCTGAAAAATTCATTAGAGACCATGCCGATGAGTTTGATAGCCGAGATCGTCTAATCCTGTTGACGATTGCTAAGATGAAAGGTGAAGTGAAATATGCTAAGAATCAGGTTAGGGATGCGTTAGATGGCAAAGATTGGTGTAATGACAAGTCTATGTTAGAGGCAGAACAGCCTGGGGGAGGCAGTCAGGAAGACGAAGAAACCCACAAGAAAAAAATCAGAGCTCGCAAGAAGCGCTTCAAAAAGGCCGGCCTTGACAACAAGTGGCAGAAGCTTTAGGGGCGGTAGAAAAAGATATTGTAGATGAATAACAGCAGGTCTTCAGCCGTTTGGGAGCATAATCTTCAGCAGTATAGTCAAGAATATCCTGATATTGCTTTGAAAATACCTCAGGCTGATAGTAAACATCTCTCTTTTGTTAAAAATGAGAAGGGCATGTTGAACTTAGCTTGTTACCATCAAGGGTGTTGGGATTATCTTCATGATCAACATGATGGGCTTGCCGAAGCGCAAAATTGGTTTAGCAGCTTGGACCTTGAAGAGGTCAATACTCTTTATGTCTATGGTGTGGGCTTAGGTTATTATTTTGAAGCTGCCCAAGATTGGTTGGACGGCGATCAAGGGCGCTACCTGGTCTTTTTGGAAGATGACTGGGCCGTAGTCAGCTGTCTTTTTTCTACGGAGCTAGGGAGGAAGATCGTAGAACATCCTCGGGTACGTCTTCAGCTTTTCAAAGACTTCCATCAGGATGAAAAGCTCTTTAATATTTTAACAAACTTTTTTATCAATAGTACGCCCCTAGTATCAGCATTACAGTATTATGCTCGCCACCGTTCTGATCTTATCCGGGATATAAGCTATAAAATTATGCAGGATAGCAACCTCAAGGAAGGGGTTTCTTCTGAAGTGATAAGCCTTTGTCGTCCTTTTTTTACTAACTTCTATAGTAATGTGCAGATGATCGGCCAAGCTTATCAAGGGTGGAAGCTTTTTAATAATTTTAGGAATGTGCCTGCCATTATTTGCGGTGCGGGCCCGTCATTGAATAAAAATTTTGATGCCTTGAAGACTTTATCCGATAGAGCTTTGATTTTAGCGGGTGGATCGGCGATGAATGCTTTGACCAACCGCCATTTTTTGCCGCATCTAGGGGGAGGTATCGACCCTAACCCTGCTCAGGAAGAGCGTATTATCTCCAATAGAGCTTATGAAGTACCTTATTTTTACCGTAGTAGGATGTACCATCCTGCCTTGAAAGCTGTTCATGGTCCTCATCTGCATCTTAGTGGAGGGGGGGATTATGCGCTCGTTGATTGGTTAGATAGGGAGCTGGGGTTTCCTATTCATGATACCCAGGAAGGGCATAATGTTATCAATATGTTAACAAGCTTGGCAGTGGAATTGGGATGTAATCCTATCATTTTTGTAGGGATGGATTTAGCTTTTACAGATCTTCAAGCTTATGCTTCAGACATTGTTGATGATCCTAAAGTAGATGTTAGCACAATCATTAAGAATCAAGAGATTGATGGATCGGCTTTTGAGCATCCCGATATTTATGGGAGGCCAGTATATACGTTATGGAAATGGCATGCGGAATCACAGTGGGTTGTAGAATTTGCAGAAGAAAATGCCGATAGAACCTTTGTAAACGCTACTGAAGGGGGGATCGGCTATAAGGGTGTTCCCAACCGTACTCTTGAGGAAGTAGCGCAACAATATTTGCGGCGGCAATATGATTTTGGAGGCAGGCTTCATGCTGATATCGTTAGCAGCGCAATGCCCCCTGGGCTTGATGAAAAAGTTGCCGATAAGATTAAAGTTGTCAGAAAAAGTTTGGTCAAAACTATCGAAATTTGTGAAGAGCTTATGGAGGAAAATCGTAAGCTTGCAGCAAAATTGCAAGCTGGGGAAGATGTTCCTCTGTCACTCCTTACAGGCAGAGCGGTACTGCTCGAGGAAGACCTTAAGGAAGAGGTCGCTTACGAATATATTTTGTCTACTATCGCTCTTTTATTTAATCAGATCTTTAAGCGCCAGCTTCACGAAGCTCAATCTCAAGCGGGAGTTGATAACATCAATCTTCAGCAACTAGCCGAGGTGCAGATGATGGAGAATAAGCTCCAATTTTTAAGAGAAGCTGCTCAAGCTAACCTGCAAGCTTTAGATAAAAGCTATATCAACACGAATCAACAATCGGTATAAAGATGGTTAACATCATGACTTGTGAAGAGAGATATTGCATAGAAAATGGGTGGATGACAATTGTAGATGCCGATTTGGGAATAGAAATTAGTGAGGCTTTCTCACCACGGCGGCTTCCTGAAGACTTTGTTGGCGGTGAAGAGCTGGGTGATGGCACTGTTATAGTTGCTTTATTAGAAGGCGAAGAGTACGTTGTTCAGAAGGAGGGATGTTTCCATGGTGAATATCGCTTGTATTACCCCCAAGGAACTATCAAAGCAACCCAATATTACTGTTATGATCATCTTCATGGTCCTTCAATATTCTATGGCGTTGATGGGGAGGTTTTGTCGCATAGCTGGTTTGTTAATGGCGTTCGCCAAGGCAAGGTCTGGCAATATTATCCTTCGGGAGCTCTTTATTGTCGCCAGGGATACCGTGATGGTGAGCTCGAAGGGCTTCAAGAGTATTATTATTCCGATGGCACCTCTAAAACTATCATGCACTACCATCAAGGGCTGTTAGACGGAGATACTACACTTTTTGACCAGCATGGGGTAATTAAAAAGGCCGTAGTCTTTGATCATGGTCAGAAGGTTCGTGGAAAAGATTAATATTGCTTCACTTTGTCTCTAATTTCATATCTGATATTCAGTTATACATTAATATTGTTGCTATGTTAAAGTTTTTGTTCTTAATTAATTCAATAGGTTTAATAAGAGGTTTTTATGGAATTTGATTGTAAGTTGTCATCAATGCCTGATTTCAGCAGTCTTGATGCTTCAGGGATCTGCTGCTATCCTGTGGAAGAAAAGGATCTTAATAGGGCCATTTTACGAGGGAACATATCAGGGGTAGAAGCCTATCCTATAGCCTCTAAGGTTCAAGAGGTAGCAGTTAATATCCTTCCTGAAGAAGGTGAAGGCTCTGTCGCTAATATCACTGATCCTAGAATCATCCAGCAAGTCGATATGAGTCGTGTTAGAGTAGAAGATCCTCTCAACGTTGGTTTACCTTTGGCTAATATCACTGATCCTAGAATCTTCCGGCAAGTCGATATGAGTCGTGTTAGAGTAGAAGATCCTTTTAAAAGACGTAACCCACCTATAAACAAGAATAGAGTTTCTAGAGCGAAGCTTCCTATTGGTCAAAGCCCGATTAAACCTATACAGGATCTTTCTAGAGTAGCTGAAGGTATGAAAGAAACTAGGTTTTCTCAAAGGTTGAAAAAATAGTGTAAGGCTTTAAATCGCAAGGGAAGAGCAGCGATAACAACTTGCTGCTTTTTTGATCTTTATCATAGTAGCCGTCTGTTTTTTCTATGCATTAATAGTTAATAGTTAAAAAGGTGTATCATGGACCCTCTAGGGTATAATTTTGATTTATTTGATCCTGCGATCATGGAGCTATATTGTGCTCCTGATGGGGTTAATTTCGGTTTGCCATTTGAAATAGGATATCCAGTTTTCCCGGATGTTTATGGCTTGAGCAGAACTCCTTCTTTACCACCTTTGCAGCCCTCACCAGGGGTTGACAGTGAAGTTGAAGAAATTAGTCGTAAGTGTTTCCTTGAAGAAGAGAGATCACCAGAGAGTCTGTCATCAGAGTTTACTCCTTTAACTCCTGCTGATGACGATATTTTGTCTATTTTTTTGCCGTCTCCTTGTGCTCATGATGAGCAACCTTCTGAAGTTTCTCATGGTTTAGGAGCAAAATCTTTGAAAGGTAGAGTTAGATGGACGCCAGGGGAAAAATCTAAATTGGAAAGACTCGCTGAAGAATACTTTGATACCTGGATTCCCAACAACACATAACGATACTGACCTCTGAAAACTCCTTAACTCCTTGAAAATCTGAGTTCTTTAACAATTTTGTTGTATATTTAGCT
>JBNJDP010000036.1:0-15740 GCA_051744985.1 Chlamydiota bacterium
CCTAGAGCCGTCCACGGGGGACGCGCCACCGGCAAAGAAGGATGCATAAAAAACCTCGTGAAATTATTGGATTTTAACGATTATAATGATATGTTAGTTTTATTAACATGCTTTTTAAGGTAATAAGGTGGACAACAAAAAAATCAAAAGAAATGCCCCCTGTCACTGTGGTTCAGGAAAAAAATATAAGAAATGCTGCCTACTCAATGAGGGTAAAAAAAATTTCAGCGCTACGGTACTTTCTTCAACTAATAATGCTGGGGGGCTCCAAGATCGTATAGGCAATATGTTGACGAACTTGTCCCAGACCAATAAGACACTCGAAGAGCTAGAAGAAGAGCTTGAAATCCCCGAAGAGAAGAGAATAACCAAATCTTTTTAAGAAAAAAAATCAGAAAACCTCTTGTCGATAATTAAGGGATTCTGCTATAAACTTGCCTTACAAACGACGCTGGTGTAGCTCAATTGGTAGAGCACCCGACTTGTAATCGGACGGTTGTGGGTTCAATTCCTTCCGCCAGCATTCTTCCCTAATGGGGGTGTCGCATAGCGGCCAATTGCCGCAGACTGTAAATCTGCTGACTTCGGTCTACGTTGGTTCGAATCCAACCGCCCCCAACTTTTTGCTTCAGAACTTTTTTAGTCCTGAAGCTTTTTTTTGTTTCCAAAATGACGAAAGTGTACGATTGTCAGGCCAGACATTGTAGGAGGTTTTGCAAAGCTTGCATTTTGCTTAATTAACGCATGTAAAATCATTGATTTATGATTAAGAGATCGTCGGACTAGTCGCAATAATCTGTTTATCACAAAACTCTAACTTCTGCGCTAACGCGTCAAGGTCAGTATAGTATCATCTACTATAAAAACTCCTCCTTTTTGCTCATGCTTGCGAATTTCTGGTTTAACATATTTCCATAAGTCTTTTGATGAAAAATCGTTGCTATGAAGAAAACGAGTTACTTTATCATGACTGATTTCACCATCAACAAGTTTTGATAATCCTGTTGCTGTGGCATATTGATTTTGGCTGATAAGATAGTCTGTATAAATATCAAGTAATTCCTTAACCACAAGTACCTCTCAAATATAAGTAAGACAAGAAAACCCATGAGCTGACGGATACATGCTATAGTTTGGTTCATCTCTTCTTTTTCCATTTTGCCCCTCGTCCTTTACCCATTGCCTCAATCAGATCATCATCTCTTAATGACCGCAGAACCAGCCTAATTGTATCCCTACTAATTCCTGGGCATGCTTTCTCAATATCTGATACAGAAAACGGTTTGATCATTTTCCTCACACACTTTTTCACTTGTTCTGTCTTGTTTCCCCTTCCAGAAGTAATAAAACCTACCCTTTCCTCAAATTCTCTATACGCTTTCAAGAGTACTCCCCAAAAATACCCTATCCATGGCAAAATATTGTGTTTCCCCTCATGCCATCCTTGAGAACTCGCTCCTAAAGCATCATAATAGGTTTCCTTCGATTCTTCAAAAACCCTGTCCAAACTGATATATCGACCTACTTCATATCCAAAATGATATAAAAGTAATAGTGTCAACAAACGGGAACAACGACCATTGCCATCTCTGAATGGATGAATACATAGAAAGTCTAAAACAAATGCTGGTATCACTACCAAGGGCTCAAAATTCCAGTCTTCAATGCAATTATGATAGCCATCGATAAGACTATCCATTGCTCGAGGAGTCTCGAAAGAAGAAACAGGAATAAAGCGTACATTTTTCGTTCCATCCGGCAACTTTTCCTCAATCTTATTATCAATTGATTTCCACTTTCCTCCCTCTGAAGCAACATATTTATGCATATAGTGATGCAATTGCAAAATCACATTCACCGATACAGGCATATCATTCGAAGACTGATGCAATAAATTCAAAACATCCCTATATCCAGCAATTTCTTCTTCCGACCTATTTTTCGGCACAGTGTCTTTCAAAACCAAATCAGCAATGCGATTATGCGGAGCAATGATGCCCTCTATTCGGTTAGAAGACTCTGTCGATTCTACCACTGAAACTTTCTGAAGGCTTTCTAAAACCTCAGGCGACTGCTCATAAAAAAGAGCCTGTTTACCTTGATAGCTGCCCAATAATTTCAGCATGGAAAGCTGCTCATGGGTAAAACTTAAATTTGATAAAAATGCTTGCGTCAATGATTTCATGTCCACCTTAAAAGGGGGTAATTTAACCCTTACTTTACCCCCTTCTCTATTTTATTACCTCCTTTTTTCTTCAAAAATCCGCAAAAATCGCAAACCAAATACTCTAAGCACATAAAAAAGAGTTTATTAAGAACCTGTTTATAGAGACTCTCACCAATCAAAAGTTCTGAACCTGCCCAACCGCCCCCATCCCTTTGAACTCTCATTTACTTTTAAAAACAGCTTAAACAGCTCTCTTAATTCTATGAGCAGCTCTTTGCCGTCCAATTTCAAGTTCTGAAACACGATATTAAGAAGTTGCCGTTTTTCGTCTGCTTCAGAACCTTCGAAGATCTCCCTGGCACGCTTCACCAACATAATGACTTGATTCGCTGTAAACAGTATAAGGAATTTTTGAGCATCGATAAAAGTTTTAAAAGAAAAAGCTTTCGAGTATAATAATGTTGCACTTCGATGAGGTATAAACACAACAGGAGTCTTATCAGATGAACGTTTATCGATTAAAAATCATCCTCAAAGATATTCACCCACCAATTTGGCGCCGTATTGAAGTCCTTGGGTCTAACTCATTGAATGACCTACACCTTATGATACAAGCTGTTATGGGATGGGAAAATTACCACCCTCACATCTTTCAAATAAAAAATATAACTTTTTCTGATGATTCCGAAACACCCAATGACCGAAATGATAACGATCATACACTTGCGCAAGTTATCGACAACAATGAAACGAAAAAATTTTTATATATTTATGATTTTGGCGATGACTGGATACATGAAGTCAAAGTAGAATCTGTCCACCCAGCCTCCCCCAAAAAATCATACCCTCAATGCCTATCTGGTCGCCGAGCCTGTCCACCTGAAGATTGTGGAGGTCCTTGGGGATATGCTGAATACCTGAAAGCATTAAAAGACCCTGACCACCCTGAACATGAAGAAAAGCTTGAATGGCGCGGAGAATATGATCCGGAATACTTCTCGCTCGAGGAAACAAAAAATAATCTAACCTCTTGGAAAAAATATGGTGAATCAACATGACTGAACATAATATATCAATCAAAAATCAGTTTCTCCAAAAATGGAATGAAACCGATGAAGAATATGAAGACGATTCACTGGAATTAATCTTGGAATGGGCAGAAGACAACGCGAATGCATTTTTAGAGGACCCCTGCTCCGACAAATTAACAGAATCCGCCCAAGATAGAGTGCATTTCTCTTTGAGAGTGTTTTGTGAATACATGTATTCTTACTTCCTAGAAAAACCTCCTCAGTGGGAAGTTCCCTCACTAGAAGAAGTCTGCACCGAGATTGTTCCGAGAAAAGTATCTTCCGACCCCCGATTTTTTCAAAGCTTTGCTCCCATTTTAATGGCTGTGTTTCAATGGGCTGAAACAAAAAACATTCTAGAAAACACCTCTCCTCTAATAGAAAAACTCGCCGCAATACATCCTCAAATCATCGAAAATGAGGCTAACCCTCGTTGCTGGGGAATGGCAAAATCTATGTTTAGGGGATCTGATTACCACCTCCCTCATCCTGTTAAATCAACTTTTGAAAGAAGTGTCCCAAAACCAAAACGTAATGAACCATGCTCATGTGGAAGTGGAAAAAAATATAAGAAATGCTGCTTTAAAAATTAACATCCTCTCTTGCCCAAGCAACGAACAGACCATTGCAGGATGAAAAAAATCAAAATTTTACGAGGGAAAATATGGACAAACCCCGATTATTTAACTTCTTAAAAGAGCAGAGCCCCTGTGACCTACTAAAATTGTTAGAAAAAGCCTTCAATCAAATGACAATAGGTCAAAAACACGCTGTCTTTGGAAAAACGATGGAAAATGCTCCTCTAATTAAACGTGATCCAGAAGACATCTTAGAAGAGATCGAAAAGTTTCATAAAAATTCTATGAAAGGCAACTATTATGCTCCTTTTGAGATAAACTCAAAAAATTTCATGAACATCCCTGAAGAGACAGAAGAATGGTGTGAGCTTGCTGGAGATTTGCTTGAGGCATGTTCTCAGTTAACAGATTCGGGACATCACTCATATTCAGCAAAAGGATTTGCTATGTTATATGACCTGATTGATCAAGTGGATTCTGGAGAAGAAATAATATTTGCTGATGAATGTGGAAGTTGGATGATTCCAGGAGATGATGATCGGTTTTTATTTTGTTATTTAAAATCGCTGGCAGCAACCGCTACCCCGCAAGAGTTCGCATCCGTTGCTTGTACATTGATGAAACGTTTTGATTTTAGTGCTGATAAAATGTATGCTTCAGCGATACAATTGTGCTCTAAAGATCAAAAAATTGCTTTAAATGAAACGCTTGAAAAATCAAAATTTAGAGGGGCAAACCGATGAACACAATGAACATGACAACGACAAAAGCCCCCTTTTCTACTGAAGATTGTCAAAAAATTCTAAAAGGAAAACAAGGAACTATTCTGCGAGATTTCGATACTATTGTGAACCATATACAAGAAAATGCTCCTTTCCCACTGTCTAGCAAGGGAACTGCATTTGCTATGAAAACTCTTTCATCGCTTAATTCTATCCTTTTGAATCCTCTAAAAACGAATATGAAACGACCCGTACAAAAATCCTTCCCACACATCAACGGTTTGTTTTTATTACTCCAACTCTCTGGTTTATCTCGAACGACAACAATCAAAAATAAACCTTTTCTTCTTATCGATGAAGAAGTTTTACAGCTTTGGAAAAATTTAAACCCTACTGAGCGTTATTTTCATTTGTTGTCAGTTTTGTTCGATGATAGAGCAGAGCGCGTGCTTGATGAAAGGTTTGGAACTTCATCCTCTGTTTTATCTGCAATTTGTTACTTTTTACATCAACCCCCTAAATTCTCTTGTGAATTCACAGATTACAAAGAACAAGAGCGGTTGTTCATTCCATATCATTGGCTAGCTTTATTTGAGTTGTTCGGATTCCTATCCATTACTCATGGAACTCCGGAAAAAGACAAAGGCTGGAGAATCATTAAAATGGCACAAAATACCTATAGCCATAATTTATTTGGCCTTTTGGAAAAAATCTACTCAGAGAAAGACTATCCGGAACTATGTTCTCCGCAAGAATGCAACAATTTCTTTCAAGCGGAGTTAGCCTATTATTTCCCTGAATGGAAAACTTCTTTAGAAGTACCCAAAGCTCCATTTCAAAAAGACCTTCATATCTTTAAAGTCTCTTTGGAACAAGCGTGGCGAAAAATAGCAATCAAGGGTGAGGATAACTTATATCACTTGAGTTCTCTTATTTTGGATGCTTTTGATTTTGACCAAGATCACCTACATCGCTTTACCTGCAAAGACCAACAAGGGATACCTATGATAATCAATCATCCTTGCTGCGAAGAATCCCTGACAACCGATGAAGTAAAAATTGGTGATCTCAATTTAACCGTAGGATCAAAAATGGACTTTCTGTTCGATTTCGGTGATAACTGGATGTTTTCGATAAGCCTAGAAGAATTGGCCCCTTCAGAAACTCAGAGCGAAGATGCAACGATTCTTGAAAAACATGGACAAGCTCCTAAACAATACGCATTTTATGATGAATTCTAAACTACTAAAAATGAGCTTATACCCTTATCCATATATAACACCCTGATGTTTCCCTCATTTCACTCTCCATTAGGGGGCATCATGGTAAAAAGTCAGCCTGCCTCCTCTAATTTAAGCCTAGGGTCTCATATGGTGGTGGGACCAATGAAAATCTACGCCCATCCAATGCATCAACAAGGATAGAACCAAAAGAACCACGAATATAAAAAATAAGAAGCGCGCAACCGTTGCTGCTCCGGCAGCTATGTCAGTAAAACCTAATAATGCGGCTATGATAGCCACGACAAAAAAGACCAAAATCCAAAAAAGCATCTATCTCCTCCTCTTTTACCCCATAATTCTTTATCCTATCAATTAAGGTCAATTTTTATTAAACTCTTTTCCCAAACCCTTCAAAAATTAGCTTAAAAGGAGTAATAAAATGTTCTTACGGAGTTTCATAGCTTTTGTAACCTTATTAACAACTTGTTACAATGTTGGTGGAGCAAAAACATACTCTACCGTCTACGGTGATCTGGAAGTCAGCGATCCCCTTGTTATAGAGCTTATAGAATCCGAACCTTTCCAGCGCCTTAAAGGTGTATACCAATACGGTATCCGACGCTTCACTATCGACACTGAAGACTATACTCGTTATGATCACTCCATGGGTGTTTTTTATCTTCTCAACAAGCACAACCGCCCTTACGAAGAACAGATTGCTGGGCTTCTCCACGATGCTTCCCATACCGCCTTCTCTCACTTAGGAGACCATTTTTTTAATACAGTAGCCCAACGAGAAGACGCCTATCAAGATATTGCTCACAATTGGCTACTCACAAAATGTGGCTTAGGGGCTATCCTAGAAAAGCACGGCTTGTCGGTCACAGACGTCAACCCCGACCAAGAGCATTTCAAAGCTCTCGAACAACCTCTGCCGACCTTATGCGCTGATAGGATTGACTATAATATCCAAGGCGCCTATGTCCGAGGATCGATTACCGAAGCTGAAATGAAAAGCTTGGTAGAAGATTTACATTATGCCAATGGCCATTGGTCATTCAGCGATGTAGAGCTAGCAAAAAAACTTGCCCGCTTTTCAATGCAAATGAGCTTTGATTGCTGGGGAGCTAAAGATGGCTACCTTCAAAATGAATACCTCAGCCAAGCTATCCGCCAGGCGATAAAAAATGAGGAGATGACCCTCGATGACCTCCATCACGGTACTGACAAAGATGTCTGGGAACGGCTACAAGCCTCCCGAGATCCTATCATCCAGGGAGAGGTCTATAAAATACAACATGTCAATGACTTGATAAGGCTGGCCGACACCAACGAAGAAAGTCTTCATCTTCCAATAAAATGTCGCGGCATCGACCCCTTAATGAGAACTCCCAAAGGGTTGATACCCCTCAGTAAGGCCGACCCAAAATTTGCCCAGGAGTTTGAAAAAGGTAAACACCTAGCCAGCCAAGGATGGGATATCGTCGTGGTTCAAGAAGCCGCCCTCGCAGGATAACCCTATGTGATAAACCCACGATTGTGACCATGTAAAAAAAAGTTTGGTTTTCAGTTGTAGAATATATCTTCAATCATGATGATATATTCTACCCGACGATTTTTATATTTTTTTTATAAGTATACCATAAAAAGGAGAAGATTATGTCTGCCCTCACTAACTCTAAATTAAGCAAGCTTTTACGGCGTTGGAATTCATTGATAATACTATGTTTTATGGCTCTTAACCTCACTGCCTGCACAGCTGTGTTGGTCGGCGGCGGAGCTGCTGCCGGCATAGGAACTTACCGCTATATCAAAGGTGAACTGCGCACCCATGTCAGCGCCCCCTTAAACCGCACTACTAATGCGGCGATGAATGTTGTTAATAATATGGGTTTCGATGTCAACGATTACGACAGCGATACCCTTAGCAGTAAGATCATAGCAAAAAAAGCCGATGGCACCGATGTCATCATCAAAATTTACCGCGTAGAAAATGATATTACCAAAATCAAGGTCAGAGTAGGCCTATGGGGCAATGAAGCAGAATCGCGTTTAATTATGGATGCCATCCGTAAAAAGCTATAGCCTATACACATTGACCTAATAGCTGGGAGCGGAATAATCTCTCCGCTCCTACACTTATCGAGTATCCTTATATCGCGCTTATTTACAGATTGGTGCGTAATACCATTCATCAGCTATCTAAAAAATTAGTATCTTTTATTCGCTATAAAGTGCTATACTGTCATTCCTATATCACACAAAATCAGCGGTTAAGATGTTTTCAGCAAATAAAATACGCAATATTGCCATTATTGCCCACATTGACCATGGCAAAACTACTATCCTTGATGCTCTTTTGAGGCAGTCCAAGGTTTTTCATGACCACGAGAAGGTCCCCGAAAGAGTTATGGACAACTACGACCAAGAGCAGGAGCGTGGTATCACCATCTTCTCCAAGCACACCTCGGTATTTTACAACGATTACAAGATCAACATCATCGACACGCCGGGGCATGCCGACTTTTCAGGAGAAGTCGAAAGAGTTTTAGGGATGGTCAATTCAGTGTTACTACTTGTCGATGCTAAAGAAGGCCCTATGCCTCAGACCCGCTTTGTCCTTCAAAAGTCTTTACAGATGGGTTTAAAGCCTATTGTAGTCCTCAATAAAATTGACAAGCCCCACGCCAACCCCGACCATGCTTTGAACCTGACATTCGACCTTTTCACCGAGTTGGGTGCTACCGACGAGCAGCTAGACTTTTCTTATTGTTATGCCTCTGGCCTGGCGGGGTTTGCGATGGCCAACGTCGATGACCCACAGGATGATATGCGTCCTCTTTTTGACTTGATAGTCGAAAAAGTAGAAGAACCCCAAGGGTCCTTGGAAGATCCTTTTGTTATGCAAGCCGCCACCATCGGCTACGACAACTATGTTGGCCGCCAAGCCTGTGGGAGGATCTTGGCAGGCTCTGCTAAAAAAGGGATGACCATCAATCATATCGACAGAGACGGCAATAAATCGACGAGAAAGATAGTAAGGGTCGAAGGCCACCATGGGCTAAAAAAAGTCGAGCTTGAAGAGGCCGGCGTCGGTGATATCGTTGCTATCTCCGGGATCGAAGAAGTTACTATCGGAGACACCCTATGCTCCCCTGATAACACTGTGGAACTCCCCCCTATCAATATCGACGAGCCTACCATGGCTATCGACATCCTCGTCAACTCAGGCCCATTATCAGGACAGGACGGCCGCCATCTGACGATGAACAAAATTAGAGAGCGCTTGATGAAGGAAAAGCGTTCTAACGTTACCCTCAACATCGAAGCCCCCGAAGGAGCCATCGACAAAATTACTGTCGCCGGCCGAGGCGAGCTTCACTTAGCAGTGTTGCTGGAAGCTATGCGCAGGGAAGGTTTCGAATTTAATGTCTCTAATCCGCAGGTGATTACCAAAGAAATTGACGGTGTCAAATATGAGCCTATCGAAACCGCTCATATCGAGGTTCCCAACGAGTTTTCAGGAGCCGTTATCGAAGAGCTAGGTAAACGCCGGGGCGAAATGCAGAGCCTTCATACTGACGAACATGATATTACCCGCATGAACTTTCTTATCCCTACCAGAGGCCTTATGGGCTATCGCTGTGAATTTCTTACTACTACTCGTGGCCTAGGGATAATGACCTCTGTTTTCCATGAGTTTGCTCCCTGGAAAGGTACTATCCCTGGCAGAAAGCAAGGAGTGCTAATATCAATGTTGAATGGCCTTGCTAACGGTTATGCTTGTTTTGGCTTGCAGGACCGAGGTTCTCTGTTCGTCAAGCCGGGCGATGAGGTTTATGAAGGCATGATCATTGGTGAGCATGCTCGTGACAACGACCTCACCGTCAACCCTATCAGAGGAAAACAGCTTACTAATGTAAGAGCTTCCGGCAAGGATGACGCCATCTTACTTACCCCACCGCGGCTTTTCAACCTCGAAGAAGCTATAGACTTTATCGCTGATGACGAGCTAGTGGAGGTTACCCCTCATAACATAAGGATCCGCAAAAGCATCCTCAAAGAAAGTGAGCGCAAAAGAAAAGGAAGAAAATAGGGAAAAAAAGTCTTTACACCCAAAAGGCAACAGCTTTAAGATAAGGGTATAGTTTTTATACCTATCGAGGAAGGAGGGGTTATGTTATCTATTTTGGGTTTAGTACTTATTGCTATAGCCTGGCTTTTACAGTTTTGGAATATTCAAAACAACAACTACAAAGTTATGCCAGAGTTTCTCTTTTGTTATGCTATTGGAGTTATATTACTTGTTATCAGTGAATTCTACAGCAAGCTGTTTATCCAAGGCTCTCTCAACCTGATTATTTTTTTGGCGGTGGGATTAAGCTGGGTTAAAATTTCCGGCTATCTCAATGGCAAGCCTCATAAATAAGGTATCGTTCACCTCTATGTTAGAGATGACCTACATATGCTACCCTCGATTGTAACCGAATCGCGGGTAGCATTTTATAGAGCTATCGGTTATCATCGTTATCTTTTAATCAAGATAATCCAAAGCTTATGAATTCCCCAGAACAACCATCAGTAAGACTATCCAAGTTAATGTCGGAACGCGGGATATGTTCTCGTCGCGAAGCCGACAAATATATCGAGGCTGGTCAAGTTAAAGTCGATGGCGAGATCGTCGACACTTTGGGCAGCAAAGTCCCCTCTACGGCCAAGATTAGCCTTTTACCACAGGCGCGTCGCCGGCAGAAAGAAAAAGTTACCATCATTCTCAACAAGCCTTTGGGGTATGTTTCTTCACAACCCGAGAAAGGCTATCGCGCAGCTATAGAGCTTATCACCCCCGATAACCAAGCCGAAGGGCCAGCTTCTTCAGAATTAAACCCTTCCCACAAAAAAGGGTTGAGCGTTGCCGGTCGCCTGGATATCGACTCTACAGGGCTCCTCATTTTCACCCAGGATGGCAGCTTAGTTAAAAAGCTGATCGGCCCCGATGCCGACCTGGAAAAG
Organism: Chlamydiota bacterium; assembly: GCA_051744985.1. Classification (GTDB taxonomy): domain Bacteria; phylum Chlamydiota; class Chlamydiia; order Chlamydiales; family JABHNK01; genus JBNJDP01. The sequence continues at coordinate 10,774 of JBNJDP010000036.1, forward strand.
GAGTATATCGTCAGGGTTGAAGGAGAAATCACTGAAGATACCCTTCACCAGCTACGCTATGGGCTAGCGTTGGATGGAAAGCCCTTAAAAAAGGCTAAGATAGAGCTAATGGACAACCAGCTCCTGCGCTTTGTCTTGAGGGAAGGTAAAAAACGCCAGATACGCCGGATGTGCGAGCTGGTAGGGTTAAAGGTTGCCAAACTCAAAAGGGTAAGAGTCGGCAAGTTACGACTAGGCAAGCTCCCTAAAGGGTGCTGGCGCTATCTTGCTGCCGATGAAAAGCTGGCCTAGCGCCGCTTGGCAGCGCTAGACCCAGACATATTATTCTATCAAAGACAGAGCCTGATCGAAGTCGGCGATAAGGTCTTCAGGGTCTTCGATGCCGATGGAAAGCCTGACAAGATCGTCGGAGATCCCTGCCGACTCCTTAGCTTCCTTGCTGAGGCCGGCATGAGTCATGGAGGCGGGGTGCTGGACGAGAGTTTCTACACTGCCTAGGGAAACCGCTAGGGTTATCAGCTGCAAGTTATCGATAACGGTGGTAGCATTATGGTAGCCGCCTTTGATGCCGAAAGTCATCATGCTTCCGGGGCCTTTCATCTGCTTGCCATTTTTTACAAAATCGTAGGAAGGGTGGTCTTCCAAACCAGGGTAGTTAACCCAGGCAACTTTAGGGTTATCGTGGAGGTATTGGGCTATAATTTTAGCATTGGCCTCCATCCTCTCCATCCTCAGGGGTAAGGTTTTTAGGCCTTTGTTAAACTGGGAAGCGGTATGGGGGCACATCACGCAGCCGCTGATAACTACCAAACCTTTGAGGGCGTAATAATCCTTCTCGCTCTTGGCAACGATAACGCCCCCTACAGCATCAGAATGGCCTCCGATAGATTTGGTCATAGAATGTAAGACGACATCGGCACCAAGATCCAGAGGCCTTTGAAGGTATGGCGAGCAAAAAGTATTGTCGACGACGAGAGGGATCTGGTGCTCGTGGGCTATTTTAGCTACCTCCACAAGGTCGGTGATCGACAAGGTGGGGTTGGCAGGAGTTTCGATATAGATCAGCTTGGTATGGGGCTTGATAGCTTGGGCGACATTGTCGGCCACCGAGCTGTCGACGAAAGAAGCTTCGACACCCCACTTATGATAATAGAGAGGGCTTTCCAGTAAATTACGCGAAGGGCCGTAGACGGAAGCAGTACAGACCACATGAGCGCCATAAGAAAGGTAGTGGCTGTAGACCGTGTTGACGGCAGCCATCCCCGAACCTACGACAATCCCTCCGTAGCCATTTTCTAGGGCTGCAACCTTGTTGGCTAAAGCTTCGACGGTGGGGTTGCCTATCCTGCTGTAGATACCTTCTTTGTCTTTGCTGGCAAAGCGCTCGGCGCCATCTTGACAGTTTTTAAAAGCATAGGTCGAAGACTCTTCGACAGGGGGATTGACGGGGCCTGACTGGGCGTGATAGCCGGCGTGGATGGCTTTGGAATAAAAACCATGCTTATCGTTAGACATAATACCTTCTCCAAAATTTTAGGGTTCAAAAGTTCGGCCCGGAGCTGCCGGGCCTAGCAAAAGAGGCAGGATAGCCGATAACCCTTTTTGAAGCAAGGGAAGCGCGATCGCATTTGTTCGCCGATAGCATAATACCCCTGAGCGTTACCCCAGCTCAGAAAATAGCTTACCTATAAAGCTATCGCTATAACGGTTACGATGCTGAGACCTCATAAAGTGTTGCTCGAAGAGGCTGCGCTTACCATCAGTGTCCTTCTGTAACCATTCTCTCAAAACTTCTCTATCTACCTTAGAATTGTAGTCGACTTCTCCATTATAAAAACGGGCCTGAACACTAACACTTGCTACTTGGCGAAGATATTCCGAGGATGCCCAAGGGCTTTTATTTCCCTCTACATTACTTCTTATAACAGTAGCAGGCGAAGAGCGGACGTCGATGACAGCTGCTTGAATATCACCCTTTTCTTGGAGAGCACTAGCAACAACTTGCTCATAATCATTAATGTCGAGCATCAAAGTCCTCCATTCTCCCTCCTTTTTCATGACTAGCAGCTGATAAGCGGGGATGCGGTTTTCTCTAGTCAAAGCCTTCGCCATCTCAGTTTCTTCTAATTGCTCGTCTCCGGGAATAAAATTGGTGGTAAAAGAAATCTCGGAATCAAAACCCCTTAAAATACTTCCCAAGCTGTTGCGCTCACCAGCAGCATCCCATAAAGCCTTAACATCATTGGCCTCCCAAGAGTCCCAATGCTCTCTTAGGTCAGGAGGCGGCGCTGCTTCAGCCTGAATGCTCATCTGTTGCTGCTGTTCCTGCTCCTGCTGAGTTTCCACCTGAGAATCTTCGTCAGCGGGAGCTCCTCTCGTTTTTTCGGGTAGAACATCTGATGATAATCCGCGGCGATTCTTTAACCTACTGATGATATCCTTTAGCCCTTTAACAAAAGAATTCTCTGATCCAAACTGTCCTTGAACAGCTTGCTGTAACTCTTCACACTTTTGTATAGTTTGTTTTGTTAACGCTTCCAGAGCCTCTGTAGTAACCACTTCAGGGATGTTCTGAGCCCAGGCATCGGGGGTGGTGCCGATAGTTTTAAAGAGATGAGCATGACAAAGCTCAAAAAGTCGGCGACCTTCTTCAGGATTACCTGCTGCTAAAATCATATCCAGCAGCCCCTGAGGCAGCATACCCATAATTTTTTGATACTCGGCCCGCAAATTATCGTCAGCCTCACGCTTGGCCTGGTTGGCGACACAAAATCTGATGATATGCTCTATGTCTAAAGTAGTGCTACGATCCGTTATACCATTAACATCCCTAATCAAGGCCTCTACCCCTTGGGACACTATGAAGTCGACCTTCTGCCCTGCAGGGTCTTTGCCTAGCTTTCGCATCCTCCAGATCGATTGCAGTAAGTCTTTGATATAAGTATTCTCACCGATGGTGACGGCAGCCCGAGCACCGGCATCATGAGGGATATCGGTACCTATAGTATGGGGCTGGTCATAATAGGAAAACCTTTGTGAGGCCCTAATATCACGGCGCTGTGATAGTAGAGTGGTCTCGGTCGTGCCAAAGTCCTGTAAGACCTTATCATTATTGCTGTCTACATAAGCTACTGCTCGACGCCCACCCTTACCCTCTAAGCCCGCAAGTTTTTGCGCGACCTCAGCGTTAGATACACCTTTAAAGTATGCACCTGTATCGATAAGAGCAGAATAGCGTCCCATAATGCTGTCCCCTGAGGGTAACCCGCCTTTTATAGCGCCAAGGATATCGCCTCCCTCAGTGTCGACCACACGGATATGCTCAGAGCTAACGGTGGCGAGCAGAAAATCGATAGACTTACCGTCGGTACCTTTAGTTTTGGCTTCAGCCAGGGCGTCAGGGCTTCCAGGTTTACTGACTTTAGCATGGAAGGTGCGGGTATTCCACGTCGTGCCGGTAAAGCCGCTAAACTCATAGCTCAGCTCGACAAAATCATGGGCATTACTGCTAACTTGTTCTCGAGCAGCTTTTAAATTAGGTAAAACCCAGTTTTCAACAAACTTTAGCTTAGATTCATCGCTAGTATTAATACATGCTAGCAGCTTAGCTCGTTCTTTAGGATCGTGGTGGGCCTTGATAAGGTCAATACCCTGATAATCAGCATTGAAAGTTCTAAAGGTTTGCATCTCCCAATAGTCACCCAAAACCCCCTCTTCTATCCGATGTTCCTGCATCTCAGATTCAAGCTGGCCTATCAGGCGGCTTATAAAACTTTGAACTTGATGCTTATCCAAGCCCTTTTGCAGATAATCCATCACGGTATAAGCTATCCTCTCCGAAGACTCTCCGAACATCGACTTGGTAGGAGTGTTGCTACCCTGATAGGGAATAGTTTCAGGGGTCTCAGGAGAGCGTCCGTAGTCGACCTGCCCGCTACGCGTTAAGATGGTAGGAAAAGTGTCGATTAAAAAATGACGAAGGCTAGCAATTTTATTGAATGCATCTTCGTCACTGGACTTTAATTCACTCATAAATTGAGGGGTTCCCCCCTCTTCAGCTTGGGATGTCAGGTATGTCACGAAAACGTCCTTCTTTACACCTAAGCTCGTGAAGTCACCATAAAAGTCCTCAGCTAGCTGATGCTGAATCTTTTTAATGTCTGGTGATGATAATTCTGCCTGTCGGTTGTGGCGTATTTTGTTAGCATAGGCTTGGAAATCACCTGTAGTCCACTGACCTATTTTACGGAAAATATCGACTCCCATACTTCTTTGATAAAGGGGCAAAGGCTCAGGGTCACCGATAGCATAGTTCAGTTCTTGCCGCACATCGAGAATAGTGTCGACCTCATCGGCAATGCAGCTACCATGATTTTTAAGGAGGCCTACGATCTTCCCCAGCCATTTCAGCTGCTCTTTTAGGTCTTCGCGGCTAGGGTCTTTCTGACAAGCCTTCTGTAGCTCTAGGTACTTATTGCGAAGGCTGAGTATGCTGGTCTTAGTGGTGATCACCACATTTTTGTCTTTGATAGACTTTGCTAGATGAATATATTGATCTAGCAAGTAATTGGTATCGACTACGATGCTACGGTCGAATTCCAATGAAAAGACCTCCTGACCGAAAATATCGCGGCAGCTCTTATCGAGGTCTTTGGCGACTGTCTCATAAAGCCACTCGGGGATGATACCCACTGCCATTCGCTGACCATCGGCCAGCTTCTTGAGCAGCGTAGGCAAGACCACCGATGATTTTCCCGCGCCCATACCTAGCTGTTTAATTTGGTTTGGTTTTTGAAGCATGGCGGCGATGGTATCCACCTGATTTTTACGCAGAACAAAGCCATTGGTGAACTCTATTGCTAGAAGCTCTCTACCATATGGATGTGTTTGAGGATCATAAAAACGCTTGACATGCAACAAGTCGTAAAGCTCAGCCGTTTGCTGATCAGTAGCTTTAGATAATGAAG
>JBNJDP010000037.1:0-15659 GCA_051744985.1 Chlamydiota bacterium
GCTCTTTTTTTCACCGCCATATTATCCTCCTATTAAAAGGATGATTATATATCATAACTCAACATTAGTTGTGAACTTTCATATTGGAATTGGTATTATTCCGTCATTGATAGAATGGTGGCTTTATCCTTATTATAGTATCAAGACTATTTTAATAGTCAATCATCGTTATATCCGTGATGTCTCTCTAATCTTTCCAGTTCCACCACTTAAGTAGCTCGGGGTCATATTCGGCGTTAGAGGAGTAGTAAATGGCACAGCGGAAGACATAAAGCATGCACTTGTCGACAGTAACTCCTTGGTAGGTGCATAGTTGCCGATAAAGGTCTTCGGCGTTACGGTCTTTTAGGTCTTGTAAAGATCGTAGCCCGAGATTCCAGAAATCTTTTGCGATAGACTTTCCTACTCCTGGTATCTGGCGAAATTCTTTGAGCACACTTTCTTTGTCTATCATCTTCGATCACTCCTCTATAGTACGATATACTATGTATATAGACATCAGGGGGTAGAGGTTTTGGGTGTTTTTCTTTAGCTTAAATTGCTATAATTACCTCAATATTAACTTAAAAGAGTTTTGTTATGAAGAAGTACTGCGAAGCAACGTATCAGACGAAAAGGTGGCCTACACGAGAAGTTAAGGTAGGCAACATTGCAATAGGTGCTAACAACCCTGTTAGAATACAGTCGATGACTAACACTCTTACTTCGGATGTAGAAGCTACAGTAGAACAGATTGAGCGTTTGAGCGATAAAGGGTGTGAGCTGGTAAGGGTTACGGTCCAAAGCTTAAAAGATGCCGAAGCGTGTGAGCATATCAAAAATACCTTATCTCGAGATGGTTATGATATTCCTCTAGCAGTCGATATTCATTTTATGCCGGCAGCAGCCTTGCGTGCCGTGGATTTTGCCGATAAAGTTAGGATTAACCCAGGCAATTATGCAGATCCTCGAGCACGTTTTAGGGAGGTAGAATATAGTGACTTCAACTATGCTGAAGATAAGTTTACTCCTTTAGTTATCAAGTGCAGAGACCTTGACAAGGCTATGAGAATAGGCGTCAATCATGGATCTCTTTCTGATCGTATTATGAGTAAATACGGTAATACTCCTGAGGGTATGGTGGCTTCAGCCGTAGAGTTTGCTGAGATATGTCGTAAAAATGATTACCATAATCTAATTTTTTCTATGAAGTCGAGTAATCCGTTGGTTATGATCCAAGCTTATCGTCTGCTGGTTGCAGAGCAAATCGAACGAGAGTGGAATTATCCGCTTCATTTAGGGGTTACCGAAGCGGGCGAAGGTGAAGATGGCATTATTAAATCATCGATGGGAATAGGAGCTTTGCTGTTGGATGGCCTGGGGGATACAATCAGGGTTTCTCTTACGGGTGATCCTTGCCAGGAAATAGCACCTTGCAAGAGTTTGATAAGCTTTGCCGCCAGTTATCAGGGGGCGGGCATTGAAAATTTTGAAGAGTCACACCGAGATATCGTTACCCTTACTCATCGACCAGTACAATTTCCTGCTGGGCAAGCTCTGCATTGCCAAGGTAGCGTCTTGGCAGCCGTTGATGGGCAAAAGTTACAGCAGCCCGACATAGAGAATAAGATAGGGGTCGGCACTGCTATTGCTTTTGATGGTGTCGTGGTTGAGGGTGCTCTTGATGATAATCTCTCACAAGAAAAGTTAATCCGCCTCCGGAAATTGGGGATAGCTACCATTGAATTAGGAACAGATTCTTCGGAAAATAATGGTTTGCGTATTGGGCAAGGGCTAGTAGAGCTTGATGATAATCAAGAAAAAAACTTTAAGGCTTTAACGGTTGGTGATGATGGGTGGACGGCTGTTGCCGATATCGCTCCTGATGTTATCCTTTTCTCTCCCCAGCATAACAGGTTTCATCTAACGCGTAAATTTTTTGAATATCTTCAAAATCACCAGATAGATATTCCAGTGGTATTAGCTTTCGATTATCATTGCTCTTTTGAAGAGCTTAAGGTTCGTGCTGCCGCGGAGCTGGGAGCCCTCTTGATTGATGGCCTTGGTGAAGGAGTGATGATTTCAGCGTCTTATGAGCTGTCGGCTTTACGGTCAATAGGCTTCAATATCCTCCAAGCTGCTAGGATGCGAGCTACAAAGACGGAATACATTTCTTGCCCTAGCTGTGGTAGAACACAGTTCGATATCCAGGCCGTCACCAGAAATATAAGAGAAAAGACTGGACACCTGCAAGGTGTTAAGATTGCTGTCATGGGATGTATCGTTAATGGACCAGGGGAGATGGCTGATGCTGATTTTGGCTTTATAGGCTCTCAGCCCAATAAGGTCGACCTTTATATCGGGCAGCAACGCGTAGAGAGGGGTATTGACTTTGTTGAAGCTACCGATAAGCTCATCGAACTTATCAAAAAAGAGGGGCGCTGGATAGAACCTAAATAGAGGCTAGAGCTTCGTCAATGGGCGATATTTATGGCCAGGCTTCTTTCCTGCTTCAATCTTTGTTATCAAGTAGAATATTTGTAAAGGACAAGCTTTGAAATCCTTGCGGATGCTTATTGCTAGATGGACATTACTAACACTATAATAACCGGTAAAGAGGGATCCAAAAGGTCGGGACTCTGAATTTTGGCAAGCGACTTCGAGGACTTTGAGGAAATTCTTTGTGCTAAGGCCGCAATGCTTGCCAGGGGTGGAGGCTATCCTCTTGACCTCTGGAGTGACTAAAATAGGCTTGTCATTCCAATAGTGTGGAGGGGCTAAAGGTATAATCTTTACTAGGGAAAATCTATCAGACAGGATAGTTTTCGATGGCCTAGAAGGTGCAGAAGGCTGCGGGTATGGATTAGCGGGTTTTTCAGAATGGGATAAGGGGTGTTGAGGCTTGGCAGGCTTATATTGGCAGTAAGGCTCTGATCTGATAGATGGTATCATAATAGTTGCTCGCAAATTACTATTGAAAATTTATGCTATCTAAGCATTCTTGGCAAGTCGCGACTTGCACCTAATAATCTTTATGCCACTGTAGTGAAAGCTTGCTTTCTGACTGATCATCTACGCCTAGTAAGAATTTAATGTGTCTAGTGAAATCGGCTTCAAGGGAGAGATTGCCTCCTTCGCTTTCTAAGCTCTTGTTGAGGTTGAGGAATAGGCCATTAGTAAGGTATTTGCCAAATTCAATAGAAGTTTCTTGCTCGCTGCCATAGGTTCCTAACCCCAAGCGGTCGAAGCCCAGGGTATTGGAGATAAGACCTATAAGATTAGGGCTATTGGGTTTTTCAGAAAGTGTAATAATAGTCTGGGCAAGCTGAAGGCTTTGAAGAGGAGTGATCTCTGCCGCGCTGCTACCAAAAAGTATGCGTGATAGAATTTCGTTGGTGCTTAAAGAGGGGGTAGAGCTTAGCGACAGCTCTAATTGACTTAAGGGACCCTGGAGAGTAATATCGATGATAGCATCATCAGCGGCGACTTCAGAGCTTGCTGAAATATAGGCCTGTTCTTTAGCAAAAGTTATCTCGCCAGCTTTTATTGCCAAAGTTTTTCCGCAAAAATCGAATTTGCCTCCCAAGGTGGAAAGCTTGCCATTTACTAAAGGATGCTCTCGGGAGCCCTTAAGATGCAATTCTCCTTCCCATTCCGAAGAAAGCCCTCGGCCTTTGATAAAAATACCGTTAGAAGCATGTAGTTGGAGGTCGATGTTTAATTTATTAGCAGGAGCCTTGGTAGCTATTGTAGGGGAGTCTTCGAGATAAGTTACAGGCAAAGCGATAATTTCGTTATTGTTTTGCCTGTCGGGGATGGTAAATTTGACCTGGTCGGCTTTTAGGTCGCCGGAGAGGTTTAAGTTATTCCATAGCCCCTGTAGGGCTATTTTCCCGCTGACGATAGCGCTTGCTGTATCATTATCGATAATAGTAGTATTTTTAAGCTGTGCCTTGAGGTTGATAGCAGGTATAGAGTGTGAGGTAATGTCAAGGGTTCCATGAGCAGTAATCCTTCCTTTATTAAGGTCTTCTGCGGAAAAGTTCGTAAGATGGATTTGGCGACCTTTGCGTTCTATCGATGTAGAGATGTTGTTGTATTCGGCACCGGTAAGATAATTTTCAAAATGACCGTTTTCGATATATAAAGTATGAGAATTAATCAAAATGTTGCCCACAAATTTATGGGATTCATCGACTTCGAGGAGGAGTTTTTTTAATCCTAAGCTTTTTTCTTTGAAGCTAAACATAAACTGTGAAGAGCCCTCTAGAGGGGTGTTCGCAGCACCTCCTGAAAAGTTAAGGCTTCCTATAATAGATTCATGGTGACATAAAGCTTCTAGATGAGCTTCGACATCGCTGAAGGTGTTGCCAGAAGTTTCCAGCTGCGGAGCAGTGAGATCAATGGTAATTTTTGGGGAGCTTAGCGCTCCGCTCAGCTCAATATGAGTAGCGTCCTGTAACGGGTCTGTTGTTGTTAGGTCTATCGTTCCTTGAATAGTGTCGTTTTTTCTGTCGATAGAGCAAAGACCTTTAATGTGTCGGCCATTTCGCTGGTCATCGATTTCTAACGATAAAGAACCGTCATGGTGAAAAGTTATCATGGCAGGGATGTCATTGTTCCAAAGGCGTACAGTAGCTGCACAGCGGTATCGGCCTTCTTCATCAATGCCTCCGTAAGAAAAAGAGAGCTCCCCCCCCTCAAAGAGAGAAGATGAAAATTTAACCGCCGCCGGAGGTGACCAGCTCATCGTGAGATTTTCTAGAGCATCACTTTCGCCAATCGTTAGACCGTAAAAGTCCCAGCGGAAGGGGAGAAACCCTCCGATGCTGTTGATTTTTATAGGCAAGCCACTTTTTTGGCTCAGCTGCGCTTCGATCTTATCAGTCAGCAGCCCTTTGGTCCAAGGAAGTTGTAAAGCTCCCAAAGCTAGCCCTATCATCAAGGTTAGCAACGCAAAAAATTTAAGCCAGAGTTTTTTTTTGTTAAACATAGAGTTAATTGTTTATTATAATAACAATATTATAATATTTTTAATGATTTATTAACAGTTTAAATTGGATATTAGGAGTAAGTGTTGATGGGGGAGACGTTGACAGTAATTCTGATATCTTTAATAGGATGGAGGTATTTTAAGTTTTTTTCGATAATACTATTCATCGTGTAAACGCTTGGGCCTTTGGTAAAGAAGAGAAAGCGAAACTTATCTTTAATTTTAGCGTGTCCGGCAGGAGTCACCGGCCAGACCTCAAAAGGCGGGGGTAGGCTTTTGGCGATCTTCTTTTGAAGATTTTCGGCGTAGGCTATCGTCTGCTTTTCGTCTTTTCCACTGATGGTGAATTTTATCATCTGGCTGAAGGGGGGGAATTGAAAAAGCTCGCGCAGGGCTATCTCGCTCTTATAAAATTCGGTGTAGTTCTGCTGTGAGGCTAGCTTGATAGTGGCATTATCGGGCATATAAGTTTGGATGATAACTTCTCCAGGAGTATAGCCCCTGCCCGCGCGTCCCGCAACTTGAGTTATGAGCTGAAAGGCGTTTTCTGAGGCACGAAAATCGGGAATATTAAGCTGAGCATCGCTGTTGAGAACACCTACTAATGTAACTTCAGGGAAATGTAATCCCTTGGCGATCATTTGAGTGCCTATTAACACATCGGCTTTACCGTTGCGGAAGCTGCGAAGTAGCTTTTGGTATGACCCTTTGTGCTTTGTAGTGTCAGCATCTAACCTAACAGTGCGAATTTCAGGGAAGATGGCATGGAGGCTGCGCTCTATCTGTTCCGTTCCGGTTCCCTTATACTTGAGGGTCTCGCTTTGGTGGCATTTAGGGCATTGTGGGGGAGGGACGATACTATAACCGCAAAGGTGACAGCTAAGAGAGTTGTGGTTGCGATGAAAGGTTAGAGCAACATCACAGTGCTCACAGCGAATGATATGCCCGCAAGCTTGGCATAATTGGGTCGTATGGTATCCACGTCGGTTGAGGAAAAGCACTACCTGCTCACCAACAGCGTAGCGCTGCTGGATGCCATCGAGTAAATCTGCTGAAAAGGGGGTATGGCGGCCAGCTTGTTGAACTTCAGAGCGCATGTCAATGATTCGCACTTGGGGGATTACAGCCTCGTCAGGGCGTGCTTGTAAGGTGTTGAGGATGTATTTCCCTTGCTGAGCATTATAATAGCTTTCGATGCTAGGGGTTGCGCTGCCTAAGATGACGGTGCTATCTGTCATTTTACCACGCATCACAGCAATATCGCGAGCATGGTAATGAGGAGCTTCATCTTCCTGTTTATAGGAACTTTCATGTTCTTCATCGACGATAATCAGCCCCAAGTTTTTTACGGGACAGAAAACTGCTGAGCGGGCTCCGATAACGATTTTGGCCTCACCGTGGCGGATTTTATGCCATTCATCGAAGCGCTCGCCCTGGCTTAAACGATGGTGGAGGATGGCGATTTTTTCTTTGAAACGAGTTTTGAAACGTTCTACAGTTTGTGGTGTTAGAGAGATCTCAGGGATAAGCATGATCGTACCTCTCCCAAGCTGAAGAGCTTGATCGATCGCTTGAAGGTATATTTCTGTTTTGCCGCTGCCGGTAATGCCGAATAGTAAATGAGTGGCATAGGAATGAGAAGTTATCGCCTTATTTATCTGATCTAGGGCAATTTGTTGCTCGCCGGTCAAAATTTTAGGTTTTGTCATAAAGTACTCAGCGTTTTCCAGAGGAGAACGTTCAACGTGTACTTGATCAAGAGCTAGATAACCTTGTTTGGCTAAGGTTTCTATAGGGCTGCGAGAAACCTGAGCTTTTTCTAGAAGCTCTGAGAGAAAGATGCCCTTAGTAACTTGAAGCATGACATCGAGCACAGCGGCTTGAGAAGGGTGGCGAGGGCGGCGTTTAATGCATAGCTCTCTAAGCTCTTCGCGGCTTTTTAGTCGAGAGACGAAGAGTTGTTCTTTAGGTTTGGTATCTTTGCGTATCGCTGCGGGGAGAAGGGTTTTGAAGACTTGACGTAGAGGGGCGCAATAATACTTAGCCATCCACAGAGCTAGCTCGAAAAGGTCGGCAGTTATCATCTCCTCTTCGCCGATAACTGCGCTTATGGGGACAACTTTGGGATAGGAAGGATAGTCTTTGACTTCTAAAATATAACCTTTGCGTTGGTAACCCATAACGGGCACAGATACTCGCATACCTCTTTTGACCTTGTCGAGGAGCTTGGTGGGGACGCCGTAATCCAAGACTTTGTCTACGGCAATATCAAGAATAATGGCAACATATTTTTTGAATGTCATGAGCGCAACGTTTGGCAGAGTTTATCCCACAATTCTGCTTTAAGAGAGCGGTTGTTGAGATATTGCGATATGTCTTCCATGACTATCAAAGGAATGATATCATCATTGTCGGATAAGGTTTTTTTGAGCTCTTCATTGCGGTCTAAATCTTTCTTGCTAATGATAACAGCTTGGACTCTTTGAGGGTTAGAAAGGGCTTTAGTGCCCCCCGCTTTGATGATACCAGCTTCGTCTACTAATGTGGCAGGATTAAGTTTGTCACTAATGGCATCGGTAACTTTGGTTAAAAACTGCTGCTCCTTAGCATTAGGTTGCAGAGCAATTACTACAACTTTTCCGCGATAAACAGGTGAGGGTTTCGCGAATTTCTGGTATAGCTCTTGGAGGTCTTTGAAGTTGTCAGCAGGGGGCTCAGGAGCCATAGCTTTTTCGGGCTCGGAAGGAGAAGGTAGAGGTTCGGAAACTTTTTGTGGGCTAGGCTGCGAGGGTAAGGGGCGGCGGGGAGGTAAGGGGGCGATGGGCTCGGAAGGAGGAAGGGATTTTGGTGAGGGCGTTTTGTGCAAATACGGAGAGAAAAAGCTATAAGCTTCGGGGGTGAAAATTTTATGGCTTTCAGGAGTATACTCTTGCTTAAGGTATTGCTGCGTTAAAGCTACGAGCTCATAGTATTTTTGTATGTTAGAGGGCGTTATGTTTTTTTTTGTCATGCTCACAATAAAATAAGTAAGTAAATATTAAAAGATAATAAAATAGGAGCTTGTTAGCTATGTTATTTCTTAAAAAGGATGCAACAATTGCGAAAAAAAACAAAGTTAAATTTCTTGCTCTCAGGGCGATTTCATGGTAAAACTTTACTCCCAAATAAATAAAAGACAGGAAACTTTATGGAAGCCAAGATGACCCCCATGATGGTTCAATGGCATGCGTGTAAAAAATCTGCTAAAGACGCTATTCTGCTGTTTAGGCTAGGCGATTTTTATGAAGCTTTTTATGATGATGCGATCACAGCAGCCAAAGAATTGGAGCTTACTCTTACTAAACGCCAAGAAATTCCAATGGCGGGGGTTCCTCATCATACTGCGGAAAATTATATTGACCGCTTAGTTAAAAAGGGGCATCGGGTAGCGATAGCGGAACAAACTGAGGATCCCAAAAAGAACAAGGGCATCGTCAAGCGAGAGGTTGTTAGGGTGGTAACGCCAGGGACCGTCGTTAATTCATCATTGCTTTCTGAGAAGACCAACAACTTTTTTGCTTCCCTCTCTAGGGTAGGAAGTCTCTTTGGCTTAGCCTTTTTGGATCTGACGACGGCAGAATTCAAAGTTATTGAATTTGAAGATGAGCGTTCTTTGCTCAATGAAATCTATCGCTTGCGCCCTACAGAATTTTTGCTTTCAGAAAAGTTTAAAGAACAGCAGCATCATATTTTTGAGGAAATTAAAAATTCCTATAAGTTTATGGTTAACACCCAGGAAGACTGGCATTTTGATCATCAAGCCTCTTATAATTTTTTGGTGAACCATTTAGAGGTTCATAACCTCGATGGGTTCGGCTTGAAGGGCATGGTTCCCGCTATTAATGCTGCCGGCGCATTGTTGACACATATTGCTGAGCATATGTGCCTTCCAATTTCTCATATTAGCACTATAAGCACATATGCTGCTGACGATTTTATGGTCCTTGACCGTATAACTCAGCGTAATTTAGAGCTTACCGAATCACTACAGGACGGCTCTCGCCACAATACTCTTCTAGAAGTTATCGACACTACCCATACCCCTATGGGGGGGAGGCTGATGCGTAACTGGATTAAGCAGCCTTTGTTGGATGTTGAAAAGATTCGTCAGCGCCAGGATGCTGTGGAGATTATCTGCAATGCTTACGGCATTGCAGGGCGCCTAAGTGAATTGCTCGACAATGTTCGTGATCTTGAACGTTTGATGACGAAAGTCAGCGCTAACTACGCCTCTCCTAGAGATTTAGTAACCCTACGCTTTTCATTGGAGCAAATACCTTATATTAAGGAAACTCTTGACCATCTCCCTTCGCAGCTCATCGATGAACATAAAGCCAAACTTGAAAACCTTGAAGATATCACCGACCTTATCGGTACGGCCTTAGTCGATGAGCCACCAGTGCGGATCAGTGATGGAGGATTAATAAGAACGGGTTACAACGAAGAGCTTGATGAATTGAGAGCCATTAGGAAAGATGGCAAAAGTTGGCTGGCTCAATATCAAGCTGACCTACGCGAGAAATATGACCTCAAAAGCCTTAAAGTTAGCTATAATAAGGTCTTCGGATACTATATCGAGGTCAGCAAAGCACAGGCAAAAAATATGCCCGAGACCTTTCAACGGCGCCAGACCCTCGTCAATAGCGAGCGTTTCATCTCTCCTGAGCTTAAAGAGTATGAAAGTAAGGTCCTCAATGCTGAAGAGCGCATAGCATCCCTAGAGTCAGAAATGTTCGGATTGTTACGTGAAGAGGTAGCTAAATATTCAGGTAAAGTTTTTGCTATAGCACAAGCTGTTGCTGCCGTTGACGCTCTTAATGCCTTGGCTTCCGCAGCTCATGAAAATCGTTATGTTCGTCCTTTAGTTGATGATAGCCAGCTTCTTCATATTGAAGATGGTCGCCACCCTGTAATAGAAGCTTCGATGTTTGGCGAACAATTTATTCCTAACCATACTAATATGGCCGATAAGGAAAACCGTTTGATTCTTATCACAGGCCCTAATATGGCGGGTAAGTCAACATATATCCGACAGGTTGCTTTGTTGGTGATCTTGGCACAGATGGGTTCTTTTGTTCCTGCTAAATCAGCACATATAGGGCTTGTTGATAAAGTTTTTACTCGCATCGGCGCTAGTGATGACCTTTCTCGTGGGCAGTCGACATTCATGGTGGAAATGACGGAAACAGCTAATATCCTTAATAATGCTACCAATCGTTCCCTGGTTATCCTCGACGAGATAGGGCGTGGTACTAGCACCTATGATGGGATTTCCTTAGCGTGGTCGGTGGCAGAACACCTTCTTACTAATCCCAAAAAGAAAGCCAAAACCCTTTTCGCCACTCACTACTGGGAACTTACGAAGTTAGAAGAAAAGATCGAAGGCGCCGTTAATTACAATGTTGCCGTCCGCGAAAGCGGCGATAATATTGTTTTTCTTCATAAAATTGTTAAAGGAAGTACTGACAAGAGCTATGGTATCCATGTAGCTCGGCTGGCAGGGTTGCCGGTGGAAGTTATCGGCCGTTCCCGAGAAATTCTCGATCATCTTGAAGATAATGCTAACCGCTCAAAAACTTTTGAACCTTCAAAGAAACTTATCGGCACCAAAACTAAAGCTAGTGGCGAGGAAGTTCAGCTGTTGTTATTCGAACCTCCTCAGGGAAAACCTAAAATCCCTCCTCACGTTGATAAATTGGTCAACGAAATCAAGGCTCTCGACCTTGACAACATTACTCCAATGCAAGCCTTACAGCTCCTCGCTGATATGCATAAAACTGCTAAAAATAATTAGAGCTTATATGGGATATTATACCAAAGAAAGTTTAGAAAACCTCAGGCAAAGGATAGACCTCGTCGAAGTCTTATCGAGTCATATCGACCTTAAAAGAGCTGGCGCTGCTTACAAGGCGCTCTGCCCTTTTCATGATGAAAAAACGCCTTCTATGATTATCAGACAAGGTGACACCCATTACCACTGTTTTGGCTGCGGAGCTCATGGCGATGCTATTCAGTTCTTGATGACATTTTTACAGATGTCTTTTGTAGAAGCTGTAGAGAGCTTGGCAGAGCGCTTCAATGTCCATCTTGAGCAATCTTCTTATCGGGAAGGTGAGCGCCGCGAGGATCTTTCTCCGGTCAAAGACGCTTTGGAATGCGCTACGCGTATCTATCATTTTATTCTCATACATACACCTGAAGGTAAGCCTGCTTTAGAGTATCTTCAGCAGCGTGGGATGGATTTGGAATTTATCAAACGCTTTAGGATAGGATACTCTTCGGGTATTTCGGGAGCCTTTCATAAAATGATGAATGAGAAAGGTTATAGCGATGAAGTTTTGATCAAAGCAGGTATTATTTCTATCACTCGCTATGGGCAAAAGAGAGAGTTTTTTTCAGAGCGGATAATGTTTCCCGTTCAAAATGCTATGGGGGGTATCATAGGCTTTTCGGCCCGTAAGATCCGTGAGGAAGTCTTCGGCGGCAAGTACATCAATACTTCAGAGACGCCGTTATTTAAAAAATCACAGATCTTGTTTGGATTAAACTTTTGTCGTCGCAAGATCGCTAAAGAACGTAAGGTCATCATCGTTGAAGGTCAGATAGATGCTTTGAAGTTAATTCAATCCGGCTTTGATTATGCTGTTGCACCTTTGGGGACGGCCTATGGTGAACAACATACTAAGGCTCTAATGGATTTGGGGGTCACAAAGGTATACCTTGCCATGGATTCCGACGCCGCCGGCAAGGAGGCTACTGCTAAGGTTGGTGATCTACTTCAAAAGAAAAGTTTAGATGTATATTGCTTGGAGATGCCTGAAGGTAGTGATCCAGATTTGATCATTAATAATCAAGGAGCTCAAGGCTTTCAAAGTCTAATGGATAATAGTAGTGATTATCTGACTTTCCTAGTAAACTATATGGCTGAAAAGCATGACTTTAAATCACCAGCGGTAAAAAGTAAGGTTGTCGGTCAAATCGCCAACCTTATAAGGCAGTGGGAAGAGCCTGTGCTAATTCATGAGAGCTTGCGTAAGCTTGCTAGCTTGACAAGAGTTCCAGAAGATGTTATCGGCGTCGAAGGTGTGATGCCTAAATTGCAAATTAAGAGGGCCGGAACTGTCGGGGGCGCCAAAGTTGATGCCGATAAAATTTTGGAATCCGACCTTTTGCGATGGTTATTATTATTAGGGGGAACTAATAATGATATCGTCAAATTAGCAGCTGCCAACCTTAGGCCTGAAGCCTTAAAAGATCCTGTCTGCCGTAAGATATACCAAACTTATCTACAAGCTTTTCAGAATGATGAGCCTCGCGATATGCTGTCTTTGGCAATCTCTCTTGATGATAGTGAAGGACAGAATTTTTTGGCTGAAATAACCAATAAACGCATCAACAATGAACGTGCCCAGCAGCATCTATCCGAAGTGGTAAAAAAAATCCTCGATCGTAACTGGATGGAAAAGCGCGAAGAAGTTAGAATGCGTATTCATAACGGGGCAGCTTCTGATGATGAGATTATGGCTCTCGTCAAGGAGTTCGATGAATTGAAGAAAAACCCTCCTAAGTTGGTAGAATAATTGGTTGAACCACTAGGTAACATTAAGTCTTTCAACACTTCTTCTATAGTAGAAAGACGCGACTATTCATTAGATGATGAATACCCCTCTTTTGCAGGTCTAGGAGGTCAGCTTGATATATATGTAAAAATAGCTAGAATAGCGGTAAAGCCTCTGCAAATGATAAGCAGCCTTTTTGACATGCTTACCTTATGAGACATAGCTGCAATTGTTGCAGAGTAGCTGATTATAAGGGGTGGGGGTATTATAATGATTTCAACGGATGTTATTCGCAGGTTGCTGTGTAACATTATTTTTAAACAACAATTGTAAATTGTTTTGTAGGAGAAGCTGGTGAGTCAGTTTGGTTTTCAACCCAACTTATTTCGTAGGTTAGGTTCTAGTGAAAATATTGATCCTAAGAAGATCCGAGCGGAAAAAGTTAGCAAAGGCCCTGATGGGAGATTGTATCGCCATTTAAAAGTGGATTCTGGATTCTTGACAAGCTTAATACCTTCCAAGGTAAAAGCTAACCCAAGGATAGGTTCTTTACTTGCTAAAAGAATAACAGTGGCTACGAATAGTGTGGAAATCGCTGCTCAGCGAGGTATTATACCCCAAACACCTGGGCAGTGGGGGAAGCAGTGGGGTAGGCTCACTTATGGATTAGTTGACAAGCTATCATGGACTCCATTAAAAGAGCAGGTAGAAGCTTTAAGCACTGCTCAATTATCGGAGTTGATAACTGAGCGACGTCAAGAAATCTCCCATAAGAAGGAAACTTTTCGTCCGCTGGTTGAGGAAGTAGAATCTCAACGTCATCCTGATATACATAAAGAATTATCTCTCCTAGAATCGGAGGGCAGCTTTGATAGAGATACTGGAGGAGAAGGTGGCGCTTATTTCCTGAAAAATAGTGCGGGAGAGATAAGGTATGTTGTTAAGCCTGTTGATGAGGATGTTTTATGCTTAAATAATAGAAAAGAATGGGCTTCCCCTTTTAATGACGAAGGTCACCGGGTAAGACCCGATATTCCGTTATATAGGTCGGCCCAAACGGAAGTTTTGGCCTCGATAATAGCAGAAATGACAGGGCTGGAAACAGTGGTGCCTCCTACTGTCATGACCATTATGGAGAGTGATGCCTTTCATGATATTATGGATGTTTTTCCTTCGGATTTATTAGATTTGACCGAAGAGGTTGATAAAGAGAAGCTATGCTCGGTGCAATGTTTTATACCTGGAACACAAGAGCTTTCACAGGTTACTGAGGGTAAAGATCCTCAGGATTATCCAGAACTTATTGACCACGAAGACTTTGAGGACGCTAATATTCTAACCTGGATAATTAATGAGCAAGATGGCCATCTAGGAAATTACTTGGCCTATCCGAAAGGGGATGTTGATGGTCAAACAAGGTACGGTCTCTACAAAATAGATAATGCCTTTTCTTTTGGTGAGAAGGAAGGTTATTATAAGAATAGTTTGGAGGTTTTTGAGCAGGCTAAACGCCCGCTGTCGGAAAGAGCTAGAGAAAAAATTAATAACCTGCCTATAGAGAGAATGGTGGGAAAGATGCAGCAATATGGCTTATCGGAAGGATCTATTCAAAGTTTTCGAGATAGGATAACGGCTTTGCAATCATGGATTACCGATCCCAGCATTACCATTGAGGCAATAAACGAAAATATGTTGAAACTACCATTTATGGAGGGGTAATGAGATTAGTAGATGTAACATCAGGCAAGACAATCGTAGATTTCCAAGAAGGTAATATAGCTTTCGGAGATGGCTTTTTAAAAAAAGATATGCAAGTTAATGGTGTAAGTATCCCCGACGCTATTAAAGCGAAATATGATGGCCAAAGCAGTGTTAAATTGGATGACCATAAGTTTGAGAAAGCTTTCAAAGAGGTTTATTATCAGCTTAATATGAACCACAAAATTTATCAGTGGCAAGATGAAGGTGATCAGCCTTCCCCAAGGTTACTGTTTAATAAGGTTTAGCCTGCTTTTACAGTGAAAAACTTATCGCCGGCGTGATGGTGGGAGGCCCTAGCTTTATCTGAAACATCTGCTCTAGAAGAGCAAAGGTTGTTTTTGACTTACGGTCAGCATCATCGATATAGTACCAACGTTTGCGGTAAAAGACTTTTACGGCAGCGTTTTTAGGCTCCTGGGAAAAGTAGCGTACATTAAAAATGTCTTTTACGCCTTGATCCCAGAATTCTCTTTCTCCATTAGACATTTTGCAGTACTCTGCATGCTCAGGGGCAACTTCCACTCCATAAGAAAGGTAATAAAAAATATTATAAAGAGTGCGGGAGAAGGTGAGGATCTCGTTTTCTTGGGTGGTTGGAAGGTCGGTAACGATCTTATATTCTTCTTTGGAGGGGTCGAGATCGAGGAGCTCCTGGAACTGTAGAATTTTTGCTTGGTCTTCACTATTGTCAGTGGCACCTAATAATAGGTGAACGCGGGGATCCTGATCTTTGTCATCGGAAGAAGATTCAGTATATAAGCTTAGCAGCCTTTTTTGGTGTAGCTCTTTTAATAGATGAACAACAGTTAAGAAAGAAGTATTATCGTATTCCCTGTCGGGGGCATTAGCATAGTTATGGATTTGCTTAGAGCTTAACATGAATATCGACTCTATATCCCAGCCTAGGTAGTAAAGGAGCATCAGAGTTTTTGCGTTTAAAGGTGTCAAAAAGAGGTTGGCATAATCTTCACCATCGACAGGCACAAAAGAGATAGTGGGGTTTTCGCTATAAGATCCACCGATTTCCACATCGCCACCGGAGACCTTGAAAGGAGAAAATTTAAGGTTAGTAGTGATAGTAGGCGAAGTTTTTAGCTCGTATTTAGCATTTAGTGAGTAGACTTTGACGAAAGAAATAGGGTCATCGTAGCGCAGACGCACTAAATTCAGGAGCATCTCTTCTTTGTGGCCGTTATTAATAATTCCGTTATAGGCTAGGCGAGAGTTGGCAACCTGGATTCCCAACAACACATAACGATACTGACCTCTGAAAACTCCTTAACTCCTTGAAAATCTGAGTTCTTTAACAATTTTGTTGTATATTTAGC